>JAJDVC010000216.1 GCA_022826305.1 Gammaproteobacteria bacterium
TCAGTTCATCAGTGGTGCCTGGAACGCCTACTCCACACTTGAAGCGCCTGACAAAAGATATGTGACACTGGAAGGGCAGCAATTCAGTCCGGGAGACCGCAACAGACTGCTCTTCTCCCTTTCATTCTGTCGGGAGTGCGGTCAGGAATACTTCCCCGTATGGGCACGAATTGTCGGCAGGCGGCCGCAGTCTTTCGAGCCTCGAGACCTGTCCGAGCGTGCCAATGACGATGAGGATACTCAACTCGGGTATCTGGTACCGAGTACTGAAGGAATGCTCAATCCGGACGATATGGAGAATCAATTCCCCGAGGAATGGCTGGAGCATCGTGATAACGTGATCCGTATCAAGCCCCACTTTCGTCGTCACCACCCTCTCAGTGTACAGGTAAATACTCTTGGCCATATCGCCGAGGACGGCTTGCCCATGTGGTATATCCCCGAATCGTTTCGATTCTGCCTGAATCCGGATGTAATGCGCACTATAGGGCACCAGCACCAAGCTCGTCATTCCCGGGACTCAGGAAGCATGAGATCAGGGAATTCGGCGAGTTTCGTACCCAGCGTTATGTGCTTGAAGCCTTCGACCTGCTGGAAAGTGGGGTGAATCCCAGCCTGGGGCCCTCAATCAAATTCGGGAAGTGGTGGTTCAGGATGCAGGGGTTGAGCGCCGAGCAGTTCTCCGGTCCACAGCTGTCAATAGTGCCGGCAGGAGCGAAAGGTCGGCGACAAAAGCAAAGGCTATGATCATTGCAGTCAGGATTCCGACCTGTGCAGTGGGGACAAACGGGGAAAAGGCGAATATCAGGAAACCAGCGACCAGTACGAGGGTAGTGGTAAGCAGGGCGTGCCCGGCCGTTTCAAACGCGTAACGCACTGCCTCTTCGGGTTCCTGGCCGGATTCATGCCTCGCACGCCGGTACTTGCTCAGGAAATGTACCGTATCGTCCACGACGATGCCCACCGTCATGGCCACCACTACGGACAGGGAGAGCCCCACCTGACCAACTGTCAGCCCCCAGACGCCGAAGCCCAGAATAGCGGGGATCAGGTTGGGAATGATGCTTATCAGACCCAGTTTCAGTGATCGCAGGGCAAGGAGAAGAATGGCGGAAATGGCCAGCAGCACCATCACTGTCCCGACCAGCATGGCCCGAATGTTGCGTTGCCCGATATAGGCAAACAGCGTTGCCGGCCCAGTACTGTTGATTCCGGCCACATGCGGGGCGTTTTCCTCAAGCCAGTTTTCGGCCTGGACATTCAGCTCAAGCAGTTCCTGCGAGTTGAGTGTCTCCGCTGATATGGCTACTCTCGTGGCCGATCTGGACCTGTCGATCTGATTGTTCAGATTCAGCCCCTGCGGAAGAGAGAGTTCATAAAGCAGCAGATACTGTGACGCCAGTTCCTGGCTTTCCGGAATCCGATAGGCATCCGGATCATCACCGTGCATGCTCTGGTTGAGTTGCCGGAATGTGTCGGTGATAACCGATACATGACGTACGGATGGCTGATTACGAAACCAGTCGGCAAAGTTCGAAACCTCGGAAAGGAAAAGGGGATCCGTGACACCGCCCTCAACCGGCGCTTCCAGGGAGTATTCAAGCAGGGTGTTGCCGCTTAACCGCTCGTCCATGAAATCCGTGTCCTGCCTGAACTCGATGCTTTTATCGAAAAAGTGGACGAGGACATCGTTAAGCTCATTGCGCGGAATAGAGAGAATCATCGCAGTGACGATCACCAGCCAGCTCAGCAACAGCGCTTTTCTGTAACGCAGTGCGTAATCCGCCAGCCGTTTCATTGTGAATCCGCGAAATGAGCGGGCCCTGGCTACCCGAACAGGCAGGAGTGACAGCAAGGCTGGAAAAAGGGTGATGGAGAGCATGAAGGAAGCCGCTATGCCGATAGCGACGAAGTTCCCGAGATGACGGTAAGGCGGCACTTCGGAAAAATTCATGCTCAGGAATCCAAGCGCCGTTGTGAGGCTTGCCAGAAATACCGGCTGCAGGTTGAGCCTTATGGACCCGACAATGGCATCGTGTTTGGAATTCCCGGCACGCAGGTACTGCTGCAGGGCCACCAGCAGGTGGACGCTGTTCGCCACGACAATCATCAGCACGATGGTCGGCGCCGGCGAGACGGGCGGGGAGAAGGGCAAACCGGCCCAGGTCCCCAACCCGATTGATGAAAGAATGGAAAATACGATAACGATCCCGGTTGCGGCTACTCCGGACCAGCCCCGGGTCAGTATCCCCAGGATCAGGGCCATGAGTAGCAGACTGGCTGGCAGGAAGATCATCTGGCTGCTGATGGAGGCTTCCAGGAAGGTCTGATTGATCATCACGGTGCCGACGATTCGAAGGTCAACACCAGGAAATTTCTCCTTTGCCTCGGCAGCAACCGATCTGGCGAATCCGGCCACTTCGGCCACAGCGTCCAGCAGGCCCTCTTCAGGCAGTTCAACGGTGACGTTTACAATGCTGACATCACCGTTCGAAGCCAGAATACTGCCTTCGATGCGTGGGTCGGACAACGCGACAGCACGGATTTGTGACCGAACCTCGGATTGAGACAGCGCTTGCGGATCAACAAGATCCCGCACATACAAATCATCACCATCTGCGGTTGTGTACTGAAAGTTGGTGAGCGAGTCGACTCGTCTCGAAAAGGGTGTCTGCCATGCTGCTTCTGTAAGCCATACGGCGGCCGAGAGTGCGTCTTGCGACGTTGCATCGCCATCTTCCGGAATGATCAGGAAAACGATGTTCTCGTTCTTTCCATAGGTGTTCTCCAGGGCTTCCAGCGCCAGAAGCTGCGGATTGTCTTCGTCAAAGAAGATGCGGTAGTTTGCGGAGAATTCGAGTCGGGCAATTCCGCTTGAAGCGATCACAACAAAAAGCAGCGTAGCCAGGATG
This sequence comes from Gammaproteobacteria bacterium, assembly GCA_022826305.1. Lineage (GTDB taxonomy): Bacteria > Pseudomonadota > Gammaproteobacteria > Arenicellales > Poriferihabitantaceae > Poriferihabitans. Next base: position 2,913 of record JAJDVC010000216.1, read on the forward strand.
ACCGGCCAGCGGGCAGCGAGCACTCGCTCGGCAAGTCGCGTAGCGAACTCCTCCTTTGGAGTTTCGGGGTTGCCCGCTGGCGTGCCGGGGTCAGTCACGAGTGCTTTCCGGAACCGGTCATGCCAGGCCTCATTGCGAACGGGACATTATGGCAAGCTTGTAAGGTAGCGAAAGCGCAGACCGGAGTCCGGCTGTTCGCAGAGCAATTAAAAAAGGTATCCGCAATTGACATCCACGGATACCGGATCAAGGGGTGCAAGGCGATTATCATCCCCGACTGACAGGTTGATGGTCAATATCGAAAAGATATGGTCCAGTGCGATGCAATGTCAACCGCTTGCCTGGGTCACGTGATTCCTGTTTCTTCATCAAGAATGTCGTTACGCAATCACGGGAACGGGATTGAGGGCGGCTTCCTGTACAGGGTGTTCCATCCAGCCCATGTTCACCGGCACGTCATAAAGGCGTCCTGGTGCAAAACGTTCCCAGAAGTGACGCAGGCCGGGAACGATCACGCGCACCACCGGCATGCCGATATCCGGGCGAGTCTGATCGAGCACCAGAAACTCCATCCCCCTGGCTTCTACCTGTTCACGGCACCATTTCACATCTTCATATAGATCTGTTGTGTCCGGCATCGTGAAATCCCTGCTATGGCGCAGTCTGGCATCCCGCACAGGCGCCAGATGAGGATGCTCCGCCACTTTTCCGTTCTTCCACCACCACAGGCACATCGGGTCATCGATCCCTTGGCGAGCATGACTGTTGTGTGGATCAGGAACCCAGGCAAGGCACTGGTTCAATTCACAAACAGCCCGCAGGATTGCAATATGCGGATCGATATGCGCTCCAGCGCCATAGATGATATCTTCCGCTTGACCGTCGTTTCTGCAAGATAGTGCAACAAAGACGGGTATTCCGAGATCGCTGGTAAGGTCCAGTACCCACATGTCACGATGATGGCTGCGGTAGTAATCGGGAGCGTATGAAAGGTAATCGTCTCCGAAGCTTTCGATATCTACCCCGGGTTTCCGAATCCGGTTGTACCACCAGATTGCGAAAGCATCGCGTTCGACCAGTTCAAGAAAGCCCTGTAAAACGGCTTCTTCAAGGGTATTGCCTGCTGCACAGCCATTGGAATCGGCCCAAAGCCCGGAGATGCCGCGTTGTTCCGGTGTCATGCCGTAGAGCATGGAGGTTGGCAGATAGCATTTCCGGTCGTTGGTCAGTGACCATACCGGAGACCAGTTCACCCTGCACTCCGGATCGAATCGGGCAGGGACGACATTGTACGGATGTCCGCGAGCATTGATCTCTTCGGCATGATCCAGTTGCCACGCACTGAACAACTGCACGTCATTCGGGTGAATCGCCATCCCATCTCCGGTTTCAGGGAAATCCGCCAAACGCCTCTGACAGCGAATTTCATCTCCATGGAAGGCGCCGGAATATCGCTCGATTGCTTCACACAGGGCACTTGCCTCGGATTGCTCGGCCGTGCTCCCCTTGCCAGCGCACTTGCTTCTCAGACTTCTCCGCAATGAACTCAGGTTCCTGACTCTCAATGCAAGATTGCTGCCGGCCCAATGCACATGTCCCCAGGTATCCGTCTCGGGAGTCCTGCGTGCAACCCAGGTGACAATTCCGCTCACCGGGCTGACCAGATGTCGGTATCTTTCAAGTGTTTCCGCTGGGGATACGGCATGCATGCCACCACTGTTTCGCAACCTCTTCGGACTCGCCTGCAATCGTACCGGGACCGCCGGGCGGTCGGCATCATGGTGCGCCGGGTCTCCGCAGGCCAGACATTGTGGTCTGCGCATGACTGCGTGATCCTGGCTTTTCATGCCAACAACATCCAGTGTAATGACATGATCATGTAGTGGCGCCTCACTCCCGAGCACCAGCCATTTGGCGATCTCCATGGCGATGATTCCGTTGACGATGTCCAGTACCACAGGTTCGGCCACATTGGGACGAAATGCTGCTTCCTCGCCACAGCGGTTTCGCAAGAAGGTGTGGACCTCCTGATTGTTCCGTAACCGGTGGGATAGGCATGCCCAGCAAGGGGATTTTTCAGCTGGTCGGAAAACCGGGCCGAACAGTGGTTGCATGCCCTTGGGGCGGATCAGCATCCAGGGAAGCCCTGATTTCAGGTGGCGTTGATTGACCGCATCATATTCACCACCCAGATAATCTGCGCCAACATGGACGGAGAGGGTGGCAGGATTGGAGTCGATAGCGACACCCATGGCTTGGAGACATGCCGCCAGGCGGCCATTGTCACCGTGGATTGCGATCGTTGCAGCATGCAACAGTTTCTCGACCCGAAAGGGAGATACCCCTAGCGATGACCAGAATGCGGCCTTGCCCTGCTCCATGCCATGATCGCCCGATACAATGTAGCCCTTGGAAATCAGGAAGGTCAGGGCATTGATTATACTTGTCTCCGGATGTGCGCCATCAAGGGCACTGACGATGTCTCCTCGCGTGCGGTGGCCGTCGAGCAGGGGCAGAAGGTCCTCGTAGACTGGCCCGTGCAGGAGGGTGTTGAAGGTCTCGGAAACAAGAAGCACCCGCCCGTCTCCGATGGAACGGAATTCCAGGTGTGGCGCAAGCACAGGCGGTTCCGTCTGATCATTTCTGTCGACATTCACCTCTGGCCGGTCATGCTCATCCATGATCTCATGCGCCATTCGTCGTTATGCCCAATGGGGCAATTCCCCCGGAGCATGCTTCATCCGGTACAGTTCCGTGCATTATGCGCTTTACAGCAGACACCTTGGGGCTCGTCAGGCTTTGCGGGCAATCATTGCGGCCAATCCGCTTTCTGATGCAGACACCGATTCGCTGACCGCCGTGGTGAGCTTGTCAAAATCATCCTGATCACAGGACCTGGCAATAACCATCTTGACATTGTCCGTCATGGATTCGATTGGAGAATCATCCTCCATTACCAGCTGCCGGATGCCGTACAGGTTCCGGCATATCCGTGCGGTCATCGTGAGTTTCTCTTCAATTTCACTGCAAATCAGATCGAGTGTCCGTCCGGTCTGGAATATGGAGCTTGCATCGCCGTTATCAAGATTGCCTGATATCTGTTCCGGATGCGTTAGTTGCAGGAGCAGCGCAGCTCGTTCGATGTTCTGAAGCCCCTGTTGCATGCGCGCGGTCAATGGACTTCCGGCGTCGGTTCTGCTGGCTGTTTCATCGAGCAGTTTCCGGACCAGCGTATCCCGGGCAGGGCCATGGGCGAGCACGGCATGTCGTGCATCATCAAATCGTGGTCCGACATCAGGGTTCCCGCAGGTAAAAATACCGCGTGCCCGGGGCAGGTGCAGAAGTTCTCCAGCCGGGGCCGTCCGACAGTGTTTCACGAAGTCTTCAATCGACATTATGGTCCGGCCACCACGCGCCCTTGAAGCCGATTCGAACAGCAGGCTGGATCGAGTCAATATTCGCAGGGCCTTCCTGAAACGATCACACAACTCCTCAAGGCGACCGGCAGAATCACCCTCGTGCACAAACATCACTTCAAGTGCGGTGCGGGGCGCGACTTCCCGACTGGCCAGGTCACCGAGTACAACTGCAACCACTCCGCCCTCACCCGGATGAAGGTCGCGGTCGGCAACGTCTTCCACCGCGGCCTGAAGAACGGCACAGATGGCAGATTCCGAAATATTGGCCAGTGCGACTCCGGCCTCGATTGGTGTCAGACTGCCTCGTAGTGTGTGAATGCCGACCTGGAATGCCTTGCTGTTTGACCAGTTCCGCAAGATATCCGCAGCATCAAAGGCGTCCTTCACCGGAATTTCGGCAATCTGTTCCTTCATTTCGGCAAGGCCCAGTTCATGAGTCCAGTAGACACGTACCAGGCCGCAACGGGCAATCCTTTCAAATTCTGGATCCGGCCCTATTCCGACCGGAATATCGAGATCGGTAAATTCCTGGCCTTGCAGATCATCAAGCAGCTTCGGGTCCCGCTCTATCGCCCGGGCAAGACGTGGCGCGGTCGCAAAGATCTCGGCGATGACATCGAAAGCCTCCGGGCGAGCCTCGGAAACCGGGCTATCGTAAGCACTCCAATCCGTTATTTCCGGATAGAAGCGCTCACGCCATTGGTCGACCAGCGGATCCATTGTCTCGAAGAAGCGCTTCGGCCGCAGGGCCAGACCGAACATTGTGCCATAGCTGCCCGGTAGCAGGGGAGATGCATTGACGCCATGATGCTGCAGCAACGGGTAGCGCCTGCCCGCTGAGACATGGTGGTCAGGATGGCGCTGCATGTTGAAGAACATCCAGTTGCTGAACTTGTAGTCAGCACCCCATGAATGCCGTGGTCGAACCCTTTCAAACCGGCCGTTTGGCAGACGGACCCGGCGCAGACCGTAATGCTGGACATAATTGCTGATTTTCATCGAGAATACGGTTCCGAAACAGAGGAACATGTAAATCAGGACAGACCACCATCCTCCGACCCAGTAGATGAACGCATACCAGGCCGCGGTTTCAAGGAAATATCGCCAGAAGGGATTGCCGAAATGCCAGACCGGTAATTGACGATGCGCCATCCTTTCGCTCTCCACTTTCCAGGCGCCGGTGATGTTGCTTGCCAATTCGCGAGGGAAGTAATTCCAGAAGCTCTGCCCCTTGGGAGCGGATCCCCGATCCTTTGGTGTGCCGACATGAGCGTGATGAATGTAGAAGTGTTCCGTGGCGTAATACGGGTACGAGACGGAAGCAAGCAGGAATTCACCGACATACCGTTCCCAGGTCGTGCGACGATGAATCATTTCATGTCCGACAATGAATACTCCCTGTCCTTCAACAGCCAGCACGATCGCCATCAGCGCGATTTCCCAGGATGTCAGATGACCAGCGATGAATATCTGCCATAGTGTAAAAATGAACACTGCAGGCCAGAGCAGCGCCCACAGCCAGACAGAAAGGTTGTACCAGAATAGCCGATTCTCCGATGTTGCCTTGAGATCCATATTGCGCCCATCATTGCCAAGGGCAGGATCGAGTGGTCCCGCGATCATGAAGAATACGAACGGTCCCACGATCCACCAGCCGCCATGCATGGCGGCTGCGAAAATCATCGGAAAGACCGCGATGGGCAGGAAATGCGGGAACGCGGTCCGTAATGACGGCTTGATCGTCCGGTCCGTAGAGGTTGCTGCGATGGCCATTTTATGAATTCAGAGGTTATTGCCAGAGATACTCAACCGTTCCCGGTTATCGCCATGATCTTGTACTGCCGGTTCATTATTCCTGCACTGAAACTTCAGGTCAAGATATTGTTCGGGAGCGCCTGACATGAGGCCTCGTATTCGGCTACTGTGCGACCTCCGATGCAGGCTGGCGCGAAGAATACGGGAACGGGCGACCACGGATCATCGGGGGCGCAACCTGACCCTTTCGGCCAGCTGCTCCGCCCCAGACCATGACTCGGCACCTGTGTCGCCGGGTGTCCGTTTGGCAACCGGTCTCCCCGGACAGACACTGCTTCTACCGGCCTTGACCATGCTCCTGCGGGACTTGTCTGGCAACCCGTCTGCCCGCAGGCATCGTCGGGCGGTTCTGTTCGCTTGCCGGCATTACCTCGCCATTGCCGGTTACGGCTCCGCCGTTGAACCCGGTCTGAATCCTGCAGCGTTTGCGATTTGAAAGGCGGATCGTACTGCGGGTACAATGCGCCATGGGAGAAACCTTTTGCAATTGATTTCTTATCTTGTTGAATAATATCATGAAATTTAGGCAACACCTCGCTTTTTTCATGCATTATTCAGGTCATGGATCGGTTTGGCGCCTGGGATACGGTTCATGTCCCGCGCACACCAGCCAAAGGCAACGGGACCGGGGAGCGAGCGAATGAAGAAATCCGATATCGTCGAGCATGTCGCCAGCAGAGAATCCATGACGAAACGGGCTGTCGTAGCCGGAGCGGTGTTCGTCGCCATCTCGGAACCGTTCGGCGCTGGAGAGGACATGACGGTCATGGGGGTCGGCAGGATATTCCGGAAAACCCGGCGGGATCTTGAGAGCGGGAATCCGCGCATCGGCGAACTGGCCGCCGGTCCTTCGGGCACGGTCTCCTTCAAGCCGGTGAGAGCACCGAAGGACGCGCTCGGCTGAGGCTGTGCGGATGGTGTGTCGAGAATGACGGGCGGGATGAACGGGGAGACGCCGGAAACCGCTCCGGGCGGCGAGGTCGCCGTCTATGAAAGCGCCGACGGTGAGGTGCGCGTCGATGTTCGTCTCGACCGCGAGACGGTCTGGCTCACCCAGCGGCAGATAGCACAGGTGTTCGGCACCACTCCCGAGAATGTCCTGATGCATCTGCACAACATCTTCGCCGACGGCGAACTCAAGATGGAGGCAACCACTAAGGAATTCTTAGTAGTTCGGACCGAAGGCCGGCGTCAGGTGCGGCGCAACCTCAAACACTACCGCCTCGGCGCGATCATCTCGGTCGGCTACCGGGTCAATTCCAGGCAGGGAGCGCGCTTCCGTCAATGGGCCACTCGTATCCTGCGCGATCATCTGGTGTGCGGACATACCCTGAACGAACGTCGGCTCACCGAGCGCGGTCTGCTCGAAGCGCGGGAAAGTCTGGATTTGCTGGCTCGGACCCTGCACAACCAGTCCCCGGTCGACGACACGGGGCAGGCCGTGCTGGATCTCATCGCAGGCTACGCCAATACCTGGAGTCTGCTTCTGGAGTATGACGAAGACAGGCTGCTGATGCCGCCAGGAGCGGGTCCATCGACTGGCGTCCTCGACTACAGCCGCGCGATCGGAGCCATCACGGAGTTCCGGCGCGAACTGATGGCGCGTAACGAGGCGTCCTCACTGTTTGGCAACCCCCGGGGCGACGCGCTCGCCGCTATTCTCGGCAACATCGAGCAGATGATGTTCGGAGAGTCGCTGTATCGTACCCGCGAGGAGAAGGCGGCGCACCTGCTCTATTTCGTGGTCAAGGACCATCCGTTTTCTGACGGCAACAAGCGTATCGGCTCCCTCCTGTTCCTGCTCTACCTGAAACAGGAGGGAGTGAACCATCGGCTCAATCCCCAGGCCTTGACCGCCCTGACCCTGCTGATCGCCGAAAGCAAGCCCTCCGACAAGGACCTCATGATCCGGCTGACCGTCAACCTCCTTGCGAAATACCCCGATTGATCGCAAATTCGGAACGCGAACAATGAACGGTGAGATTGCATGTAGCACTCGACCATACTGGTGGTGATGCGGGCTGACTTCCCCGACGGGGTGCTTCGCCCTTGCAGGCACTGCTTCTCCCAGCCTGATCATGCTGTGCATGGAATGCATCTGTGTGCACACCTTTCCATCACACTGGAGACGACGGAAAACCGGGGTCGGGCAGGACTCGGCAGCATGATCCGGTTTGCATTGGAGGCACCCTGTTCGTACGCTCCATGCATGTCTGCACTCCGAATCGGTCATGCACGCTGTGCCACTTCCGGTTCAGTCCTGTCTGCGCGAATCCGGATGCTCGCCGAGCCCGAAGCAGCGCCCGACCGCATCCATGCCGGTCGGGGATTCGTCGGTAGAGACTGCAACTGGCCGGGTCCGGAGCAGGCACTGGTCGTAGTGCATGGGGGTGATACCCCGGTCGTGTCCGGGTCGGACCGTCTCGCGTGGTCGGTTTCCGATGTTCGTCAAATCGTATCCCGACCGGAAGACAGGGGCATGAAGCCTGTTCCGGGACAGGCGATCCATGATTGCGCCGATATCATGGAGGAATTCCCTTTCAATATTCCGGATTCCTTGCCGGGTTCGGGGCGGGTCTGATCGGGATGCATGCCCGGGCAGACATGGGGATTGCCCGCACAAGGGGGAAACTGCGGATCAGATGGCCGAAGTTGACTGGCAGGCAGCAAGCGGAACGGCATCGCATGTACCCCACAGGCCAGTGCGCCACGACCGAAATATCGGCCGTCTCGGAATCGACTGCCTGCAGAAGATGCATGCATGACGCAATGGATCTGGTGAAGATATGAGCATCAATCCCGCCCGTCGTCAGCTTCCCATCGGCATCCAGGATTTCCGGACCATCCGGGAGGAGGATTTGTACTACTACGTGGACAAGACCTCCCTGATCCGGCAACTGGTGGAACAGGGGCGGTACTACTTCCTGTCGCGCCCGCGCAGGTTCGGCAAGAGTCTGCTGATCGATACCCTGTGGGAACTGTTCGCGGGCAGCGAACCCCTGTTCCGGGGCCTGCACATCCATGACCACTGGGACTGGTCCATCCGGCATCCGGTGGTGCGGCTCAGCTTCGACGGGAAATACGACGAGCCGGGCGGGCTTGATGGAGACATCATCGAACAGCTGGAAGGCCTCGAGCGCCATCACGACCTTGCCCCCGCCCGGACCTCCGACACCGGACCCCGGCGTCTGCGGAACATCCTGGACAGGCTCC
>JAJDVC010000135.1 GCA_022826305.1 Gammaproteobacteria bacterium
ATCATTCGATCGGTTTTCCGATATCGATATCATTCGTGGATGGCAGGAGGATAACCGACTTCCAGATGACCGACGAAGATTCATGGGTCGGGGATGGAGATTGCGGCTACCGCATGTCTCCGGATCAGGGAGTCCATTCCCGCCACTCCTTCAGTAGCGGGAAGTACAATGCGACCCGGGTCTCCATGGGTTGCATCATGTTGGCAATCCGGGCATAGCGCTCCAGCTGGGATGCATAGCGGGACTGCTCCTGATCGAGAAATGCCTCGAGGTCGTCGTTTTCGTGACGGCTTGACTTGAAATCTATGATCCAGCGGACTCCGTTGTCGTCAACGAAGCACCGGTCCATGACGATGTTCACGGGTTGTCCGTCGATAGTTGCGCTCAATGACCACTCGGCATGGATCTGGCTGTGCCGGGAGGAGAATATCCAGTCGGCCCGGGGGTCTGCCTGGAGGTTCCTGATGGCGGTTTTCAGATTCTTTCTTGCCTGCGACAACTGTCCCTTGGTCAGACCGTTCTCGATCAGAACATGATCCACGCTTTCCATCAGCTTCCCGGGCTTGCGGTGTTTCCATGCATTCCAGCCGGAGGGCTCGATCAGTTCAACCAGACGGTGTATCGCAATTCCCGTGATGCGCAACGTGTCCATTACCCAGGAAAATTCAATCGGCTCGGCGGTCACGCCTTCCCCGGCCGGTCTTGTCTGCGGTGCCCGCAGTCCTTCAGGCATGCCGGGCACGACCCAGTCGGCAGGAACCCGTCGATAGGTCTTGTCGGGCGCCTGGACAGTGTCCGGAACCGGAGCTTGCCCGGTTCGTCCGACATGCTTCAGGAAGTCGTCCCCGATGGCAGGCCACAGCTGCCTGAGCAGGGAACCGGACCGCGGGGCCGGTTCAGCAGACGAAACGCTCTTGAGGTTTCCGCACAGCACCAGTTTCCGCCGTGCCCGGGTGCAGGCCACATACAGCAGACGGAGGTTTTCGTTCGCTTGCCGGGCTTTTTCCAGCTGCGCCAGATAGGGGTTGTACGGATCCTCCTCCCGGGCATTGGCGAGCGGAGCAACCAGCAGCAACTCGTCCTTTCTGGTCCACTGGATCAGTTCCCTTGGATCCTGGCGGCCCGTGCGTTCGAGAGCGGGAATGATCACGACATCGAATTCCAGTCCCTTGGCCTTGTGAATGGTCATCAGCTCGACCTTCGTATCGATATCGGTTCTTGACCAGAGGGCGCCGACTGCGGCCTCCAGCGTCGCAGGCACGATGGGCCTGTGTTCCGATTCCAGCCTGTCCAGCAACTCGAAATACTGTTCGCAGTTATCGGTGTCATGTTCGCCGATGCATTGCGGTCCCCCGATACGAAACCAGGCGTGCTGGACGATCTGACGCACGGACCGGTTCCGTTCCGCTGACAGGACGTCCCGGATCCTGTCCAGGAATCCGGCAAGTCGCTGTTGTCCGTCCTCGCTCAACGTTTCCACTACTGCGGGGTCGTGTGCAAGGGAGAGGATCGTGGCCTGTCGAAGGTCGTCCCCGCAAAGCCGTGTCAGATCCGCGAGTTCCAGGCCGCACCAGGGTGCGCGCAGCACGGACAGCCATGCGATACGGTCCATGGGCTGGAGCAGGGCGCGGGTCAGCACCATCAGGTCGAGGATCGCGGGGCGGTCCGCAAGCGGGTCGAGATCAACAGCCTGAAATGGAATGGATGCGGATCGCAGTCGTTCGGCGATCAGGAACAGGTGACTTCGGTTTCTGCCCAGAATGCCGATGGTGTGCTCAGGATCTTCGGCCATCGTGCCGTTGACCATGTCTACAATATCGGCGGCCTCCTGTTCCGGTCTGGCGTCCATTGCTCCCAGGATCCGGACCGCCCCGTCACCGGATTGTCTGGAGAAGGCTTCGGAACGGGAGTAGCTGATTGCCCCCAGGCCGAGATCCTCGCCCGGAAAGACAAGCTCGAATGTCCGGTTGAACCAGTCGACGAGTGATCCGCTGCTCCTGAAGTTCTGCCTCAGTTGCAGCGATTCGGGTCGTATCATGCCGAGTCCGTGGGTCCTGATATCCAGGAAATTGCCGACTTCCGCCTCCCGGAACCGGTAAATGGACTGCATCGGATCACCGACAAAGAACAGCGTTCTGCCATCCCCGGGTGTCCAGCCGCGCGTCAGGCGGGTGATCAGGTCGATCTGTGCCCTGGAGGTGTCCTGTACCTCGTCCATCAGCAGATGACTCAACTGGTAGTCCATGGCAAGCGCCAGATCGCTCGGCATGTCGTCGGGACCAAGCGCGAGTTCCGCGCGTTGCGTGATTTCCACGAAATCGGCCGAGTTGGCATGACTGAACAGCAGTTTCAGTTCGGCGACGGCCAGGCGCATGACCTGTAGCAGGGCATCCATGATCTCCCACTGCCTGTCGGTGAAACGGGGTTCCGGCAGGGACTGGACCACAGGCAGGAATTGGATGAGCAGGTCTTCGGATGCAAGGTCCTTCAGCAGGTTCTGCATCTGCTGCTTGCGTGCACGCTGATATGTGGTTTCGGCAGGGAATCCGGCACGCTTGTCCACGGTTTTTCTGAGATCCCCCTGCTGCGTGAGAACGAGGGCGGAAATGGCCTGCCACACATCGAGGTGCCGGGCATCTGCCGGAGGCAGGGCCTCAAGTCCGAGACAGGCGCAAACCGGATTTTCCGCATCCAGGTGTTCAGCCGCATGCCGGGACAATGTTGCCAGGGTGTCACGGATTTCCCCGGGAATCAGGATGTCCAGGCTCTCGAGAGTTTCGTTCACCAGTTCCTCCCACATGGATTCGAACTGTTCCCGCTGGTCGAGATCAATGCCCCTCAGCCACAGGTCCCGCTTTTCGAGCATGCGGATGATGAGATCCCTGGCGGTCCTGATATCGGCATTGCACAGGTCCAGAAGTATCGACACCTGCATCGAACCGTCGTCTTCGCCGTCCACGTACGACAGGACCCGGATCGCGGCATCCCGGTACAGGTTCTGGGCCTGACCGGTTTCGACCAGGTTGGGCACCGCCCCGAAGCGCGCTGACCAGGGCATGTTCCGTACGAGGTCCAGGCAGAAGGCGTCTATGGTCATGATATGCAGCCGCCCCGGGTGTTTCAGCAGGTTCCAGCCCATTTCGCGGTCCCGGGCCAGCGCGGCGATACCCAGGCTGACCAGTTCATCCGCCGGTGAGGGAGTGTCCCCTGACTTCGCGGCCTCCTGCAGGGCGGACAGGACGCGCTCCTTCATTTCAGCCGTTGCCTTGCGGGTGAACGTGATCGCCAGGATTTCCTCGGGCATGCCGACATGCGTCAGCAGTATCAGGAACCGCCGTATCAGCAGACCGGTTTTACCCGAGCCTGCGGGCGCCTGAATCACGAATGAACGGGTCGGGTCCAGCGCCTTGCGCCTGGCTGGATTGTCGACAGGATCATTCCGCATGATGTGTAGCCGATTCCGTGATCCGGCATAGTGTCGACAGGTTGCAGTAACGGCATGTCGAATGGTTGACAGGATCAACTTGTGCGTGTCCGGCGGAAAACCGGTCGGCAAGCGTACTGAGCGTTTCCCTCCAGTGATCGAGGAGCGCCTTCCAGTCCTTCATCGCCTCGCCGATTCTGCATTTGTCAAGGCAATCGATCTTTCTGGACAGGCGTGAATTCTGGACTGAGAAAGCGTCTTGATAAAACCCGGTGTCCAGATGAAAGCCGACGAGGCAGGTATCTCCCGACCTGATCTGGCCGATAACCAGGGCGGCTGGCGGCTCTGTCAGCCGCTGATCCTGCTCGAGCGCCAGGCAGTAGGCTGCAAGTTGAGGATAGTCGGGGCGTTCCCCTGTCCATCCTGACACTGGCGTTGCGTGACCGGTCTTGTAGTCCATGATGACCAGTTTGCCGGTTGCATCCGTCCGGTCGATGCGGTCGACCCTGAAATCGAGGTGCAGACCGGAAAGCGCAAGCGGAACAGAACTCTCCGTTGACACGACGTCGAAGGGTTTCCGGTTCAGTTCCAGCGCCAGCCATTCCAGCAGCAGGGTTCCAAGCTCCCTGCAAAGGGCTTCCTGGAATCCCTTCCTGAATCCGCTCCTTGGCGAATATCGGGCAGCCACCTCAAGAATGCATGCTTCAAGATGTCGGGCAAGCCGACCACTCTGTTCGAGTTCGGAGAGACGGGAGGATGACTGCACGTCTTTCCAGAATTCGTGAAGGATCTCATGAACAAGGGTACCCCTGTCCAGTGCGTCGAGGCCTTCTTCGCGCGGATCGTCATAATCGGCGCCCAGTCTGTGCCTGGCGTAAGCCCGGAAAGGACATGCTGCCTGATCGGTAATCAGGCTGATGCCGCCGGATGTGCGGTTCCCGGCAACCGGAAGTCCGTTCCGGTCCTCATGGTACTCCATCACCGGACGGTATCGTTGCAGACGGGCAATGAGGGGAACCGGATCGGGTTCGGTCATATCCGGAAACGAGATCAATGAGCTGGGTTGCAGGATGACATCGTTGTCGAGTCTTGGCCTGGAATAGACGACCTCGCGGGTCTGCCCGCCCAGCAATTCCAGGATGTCCGCTGCATGCTCCCGGCTGGCGGCTATCGATGCGCCCGGATAGTCCGAGGATTTCTGCAGGGATAGGGGAATGAACGGACTGGGGGAGGGTGCTGCCGGCCATACCTGTTCAGTGAGGTTGCCGATCCAGATACTGTCGAAGTCCAGACCGATGCATTCAAGGGGACTGAGTACTTCCACCTGTACGGGGGAAGCCTGGGGCTGGAACGGTTGTTCGGATACCCGTCGTTTCAATTCGCTCATTGCCTGCACCACCCGCACTGGTCCGCAAACCATGTCCAGTTTCCTGAGTGCCGACAATTCGCCCTGGAATGCCGAACCGATCTGGTACAGGTCACTGTCGGTCGGAACTTCTCCCGGCCATCCGAAGCACCTCAGCCAGACCTGGAAACGTTCTGCCCACTCCCCGTAGCTGGCCCGGCTTCGGCACTGTCCGAGCAGGGGGAGCAGGGATTCCAGGATTCCCCGGAATGCCGGGATATCCTGCGTGGCATTGTCCCCGAGCAGAAACGAAACGAAGCGTGCCGGTTCGGCCTGAAAGGTCAGGCGTTGCCTGCACCGGGCCTCTGCAGAATTTCTCGCGTCGGATTCCGTCCTTGCGTCCGTGATGAACGGATCGAGCAGGATTTCCCTTACCAGTGCGCTCGGTACGGCCTCATCGCAATAAAGGGAAAGCAATCTGAGTCCGGACTTGATCAGCGGGTAATCGCACAGGTTCCGGCCTGTTGAAATATGAAAAGGCAGATCCGCAGCCGGAACTTCTCCGACAAGATGCTCCGGGCACAGGACCTGGGAAAATGCATGCTCGAGCAGTTGCCGTGACTGCGCAATGTCCGGTACCACTATGCCCAGTCGTATCTCCTGCGTTGCCTCGAGCTTGCTGCGGGCCCACTGTGCCGCACCGAGCCACTGTCCGTAGGCGTCGCGATACTGCCTGTGGGAATATGCGGGCTCGGCGCCGTGTCCGGTGGAAAACACGCGGACGTTCCCGCTGCATTCCGCCAGAAGTCCGAGCAGCCTTTTCTGCAATGCATTGAAACGGACGAACCCGATGAATCCAGTATTCGCCAGAGTGACTGTCCCGTTTTGTGTCAGGTATCGAATCAACCTGGAACCGAGTTGTCCGATATCCGCCCATCCGTGTTCCCGGCAACGTTGCCGGTAGCGCTCGGTCCATGCATGAAATCGCTTGTGGTCCTGTGCATCGTGCATGTTCCCTTGCGCCAGAGGGATATCCCAGTATTGGACAAGCTGCCAGGCACGCATGGCGTTTTCCACTACCGCATCCAGATTCCACAGTGGCTTGGTGTCAGGACAGTCAAGGTGAATATCCTCCTGTATGATCGTGCGCCAGACTTGCCGTGACTGCTGGGTATTGAGCAGGGTCAGGCCGGTAGTGTCGGGGTCATTCCGCAAGGTCTGTACCCCCAATTGCAGCAACCAGCCTTCATAGGGGAGAATCGTCGGGGTTTCCCAGGCCTTGTGCCCCAGCGATGAGCGATATGACCGGTAAAGCTGATGCAATTCCCTGGCAAGCCGACGATTTGCGGTCACCAGGGTCAGGCCGCCCGTCAGGGATTCCTGCAGATCCCGATGGGTGATGGAAACCGGTTCAAGCGCGTTCACACACCCGTCAGGCAGGATAGTCCGTTCATCTGCTCTGCGAGCTTGAAGTCCAGTTCCGTAATGCCATCGCAACTGTGCGTGATCAGGTGGACATGGACAGTCTTGTAGACATTGCGCCATTCCGGGTGATGGTTCATTTTCTCCGCGACCATGGCGGCCCGGGTCATGAATCCGATTGCTTCGATGAAGTCCCTGAAAACGAAACAGCGATACAGCCGGCCGTTTTCAATCCTCCATTGGCCGGAGTCCCCGGTGTTGAGCCTGTCAAGGTGTTCCCTGATCTGTTCTGGTCCGATCGGTTCCATGGACATGGTCGTGTTGTTCGTACGGGTAGCGTCAGGCCATCGGCCGTAGGCTGGCATCTGCCCAGATGTCGCCGCTGATCACGTCGTGTTCCACCATGGAGCAGATACATCGGGCAATTTCCTCCGGCTGAATCTTGCGGTCGAGCCCGATGTCGGGTGCCAGGTTGTTCCTGAAATAATCAGGGTCTATGGTATCGACCATGGGCGTATCGACAAATCCCGGGTGAATGATCTTGGTGAGCACACCATGATGCAGCCCTTCAAGGTTCAGGGTGGAACATACTCCGCGCAATGCCGATTTTGCCGCTGAATAGCTTACTTGTCCACGGTTTCCGCGGGAAGAGACCGAGCCGATCAGGATGTTCACCGCCTGGATTGCTTCACCAGCCCCCCATTTTGCCTTTCCCGACCGGATCCGGTGGCGTGCCATGCCTGCAATGGTTTCCATGGACCAGTAGGTAGGATGCATCAGATTGACGGCGATTACCTCCTTGAAGCTTGTCTCGCTGTAAAGCTCCACACCGGACGATTTGCGATCAGGTCGCACGGCCAGTCCGTCACGCAGGATGCCTGCTGCCGGTATGCAGATCTGCACGGGGCCGAATTCCTGCTCCATGTGGCTGAAGACCTCCTTGCGGAACTCCGGATCTGAAACGTCACCCGTGAAAGCGGGGATGTTCGGGTTGCCGGTCTCCTGAATGAGCTGTTCAGCCATCTCGGGGCACTGTGCGGAGATATCCACCATGCCCACGGCCAGAATCTCCCTGTCAAGCAGGGCGCGGGCCGATTGCAGTCCGATACCTCCCGTCGCACCGGTGATCAGGGCGACCTTGTTCCTTATATGCATGGCTGGCTGACGAAATAGTGCATGTGAGCGAAGTATGATATTTGATGTTCCCGGATAGGGATAGTAGCACCGACAGGACGGGTTCGTTCTGTTATAATCCGTGCGCTTTAATCCTGATGTGCAATCGTCAGGATAATTCGAGGGGCAGGTGCAGCCACTCGAGCCGTTCGTATCAATTTCCAGATTTCGAGGTTTACACCATGACCGACGATCAGGTTGACAACAGTCGGAGAAGACTGCTCACGATCACCACTGCCGGAGTGGGTCTTGTGGGGGCAGCAGGGCTTGCAGTACCTTTCGCAGCCAGCATGGCGCCCAGCGAAAGGGCCAGGGCTGCCGGGGCTCCGGTCGAGGTGGACATCAGCAATCTTGAACCGGGACAGCAACTTACGGTTGAATGGCGCGGCAAACCGGTATGGATCATCAAGCGGACCCCGGAAGTTCTGGACCTGCTTCCGGATATGGATGGACGCCTGGTCGATCCGGCGTCCGAATCTGATCAGCAGCCCGACTATGCGCGCAATCCCCTGCGTTCCATCCGTGATGAGATTCTCGTTCTGGTCGGTATCTGCACGCATCTGGGCTGTTCACCAAAGTACCAGCCGGAAATTGGTGCTGTTTCATTTGATGACGATTGGAAAGGAGGATTCCTGTGTGCCTGTCACGGCTCGAAGTTTGATCTGGCCGGTCGTGTCTTTGCCGGCGTTCCGGCTCCGACCAATCTGGTGGTGCCGCCCCACCAGTACCTAAGCGATACCCGGCTGCTGATCGGTGAGGACGGAGCAGTGACATGAAGACGATGATAATGAATCTCATGGAATGGGTTGACGCCCGGTTTCCGTTGAGCAGGGCGACTCGGGAGCATGTGACGGAATACTATGCGCCCAAGAATTTCAATTTCTGGTACTTTTTCGGCAGCCTCGCACTTCTGGTGCTGGCGCTTCAGATCGTGACCGGAGTGCTGTTGGCAATGAACTACAAGCCGGATGCGGATCTGGCGTTCGCTTCCGTGGAATACATCATGCGCGACGTGAAGGGCGGCTGGTTTATCCGCTACATGCATTCGACCGGTGCGTCGATGTTCTTTGTCGTGATCTATCTGCACATGTTCCGTGCCTTGCTGTATGGTTCGTATCGCAATCCCCGGGAGCTGGTCTGGATTGTGGGAATGGTCATTTATCTTGCAATGATGGCCACGGCCTTCTTCGGGTATCTGCTGCCGTGGGGCCAGATGTCCTACTGGGGAGCGCAGGTGATCGTCAATCTGTTTGAGACCCTGCCGATCGTGGGTGGCCCCCTGTCAGAATGGATTCGTGGGGATTACGTCATTTCGGATATCACCCTGAACCGGTTCTATGCCTTTCATTATCTGGTGCCGTTCATTCTGGCAGGACTGGTTTTTGTTCATATTGTCTCGATGCACAAGGTCGGATCGAACAACCCCGACGGGGTGGAGATCAAGAAAGGGCCAAAAGGCAATCGCTGGAGCGAGGATGCACCGAAAGACGGTATTCCGTTTCACCCATACTACACCGTCAAGGACCTGCTGGGGACAGTGATCTTTCTGGCGGTGTTCTTTGCGATCGTGTTTTTCATGCCGGAAATGGGAGGCTACTTCATTGAGCAGCCGAATTACGAACCTGCCAATCCGCTCAAGACGCCGGAACATATTGCGCCTGTCTGGTACTTCACCCCGTACTATGCAATTCTCAGGGCGATACCGAGTTTCGCCGGTACCCAGGTATGGGGGGTTCTCGGGATGTTCGCTTCCATTGCCCTGCTTTTCGTTTTGCCCTGGCTTGACAGAAGTCCCGTCAAGTCAATCCGGTACAAGGGGCCGATAACCAAGTTCTCCCTGACGGTATTTGCGGTTACGTTCGTGGTGCTGGGATGGCTGGGTACCCAGGCGCCCACGACGAATCTCACCATCATGTCGCAGTTCTTCACGCTGGCATACATGCTGTTCTTCCTGCTGTATCCGTGTTTCAGTGCCGCAGGTACCGGTCTGACGCTTGTCGCAAGGGCATTGCTGGGATTGTCCGTAGGGATGGTGCTTGCGACAATCTTCTATTGGTGGGTGTTGTGGAGCGGTGGGCCGACAGCTGCCGTCCGGGCGCTGTATACGCTGCTTTCCCTGGTGATACTGTTTGTAATGGGCATTCTGCCCGCCTTGAGGCCGGATACTGTAAGGCCGGTTCCAGAGAGGATAGAGAAATGAGACGGATGGTTTTATTCCTGTCCTTGCTGAGTGTGCCCCTGGCCGCTCCGGCTGCCGGGTCGGCCGGTGCTGATCTGGATCCTGTCGAGGTTTCCGTCAGGGATACCGTATCGCTGCAGAATGGCGCGAAGCTGTTTGTCAATTACTGCATGTCCTGCCACAGTGCACGATTCATGCGTTACAACCGTCTGGCCAGGGACCTCGACATCCCTGAGGATCTGGTCAAGAAGCACATGATTTTCAACGACGGGAAAATTGGTGATCCGATGCTGGTAACCATGACTCCGGAGGATGGGGAGGCCTGGTTCGGTGTGGCTCCTCCCGATTTGTCCTTGATTGGGAAGTTGCGTGATCCGGCATGGCTGTACAACTACCTGAGAACCTTCTATCTTGATGACAGCACCGTCAGCGGGTGGAACAACAAGGTGTTTCCGAACGTTGCGATGCCCCATGTCCTGTCGGATCTGCAGGGGATCCAGAAGGCCGTGTTCGAGACCCGACAGGACAGGAATGGATCGACACACGACGTATTGGTTGGTTTTGAGCTTGTCAGGGAAGGAACGATGACGGCGCACGAATTTGATGATGCAATGCGGGACCTGACGAACTTTCTTTATTACATGGCAGAACCGGCGCGAATGGTCCGGATCACGTGGGGAATCTGGACTCTCTTGTTCCTGGCCGTATTCGGTGTGCTGGCTTTCCTGCTCAAGAAGGAATACTGGAGGGATGTGCATTGACAGGAGGTAATGTGGAGGTGACTGCGTTGAATGCGCCGTTTCCAGACCGGCGTCCCGCGATGACGCTTCTGTCGGGTGTGCTGGATGTGTTCAGCCATTGTTGCAGGATCGTGTTGTTTGAAAAGGACATTGAATGTGCGATTGAGTACGTTTCAGGAGCGGATGACCTGTCACGCATAGGAGAGCATAATCCGTACGGGGAAACTCCCACTCTGATTGACCGGGATATTACCCTGTACAATATGTGGGTTATCCTTGAATACCTTGACGAGCGCTTTCCCCATCCGCCCCTGATGCCGGTGGACCCCGTTACCCGGGCCAAGGCCAGGCTGACCGTGTCAAGGTTTACCAGAGACTGGATTCAACCGCTGTACGACCTGAGCACACCCGAGAAAACGGGTTTGCCACCGATTCTGAAGAAGAGTCTGTACGACGGAATGGTTGCCCTCTCACCCATTGTTTCCGACAGATCCTTTTTTCTCGGGGCGGAGTATTCTCTGGTGGATGTCTTCATGGCCTCCCTTCTGTGGAGACTGCCATCCCTGGACATTGACCTGCCCCGGCAGGCGACATCCCTGGTTAAGTATGGTGAGATGTTGTTTGGTCGGCCTTCATTCGTCTCCAGCCTGAGTGATGCCGAGCGGGAACTGCGTGGCGCTGCGAGGCATCAAAAGCTGTTTTGAGTATCCGGTATGCAGTCTCCCCATCCAGCCGTCATGCCGAAACCATACCTTGTGCGCGCAATCTACCAGTGGGCGGTCGAGAACAACCTGACGCCACATATCCTGGTTGATGCCACCTGTGAAGAGGTCGAGGTTCCCGGCCAGTATGTTACCGATGGTTCGATTATCATCAATATCCACCCCCAATCCGTGCAGGGGCTTGAACTTGGCAATGAGTACATCCTGTGTTCCGCAAGATTTTCCGGACGGATACACGACCTGACTGTTCCGGTTGATTCCGTTATGGCGATTTACGCCCGTGAAACCGGAACGGGGATCGTTCTGGCAGAGAGGAATCTGGAGACGGTCCAGTCCGAGAGCCGGGATGATTTGCAGGCTACCGTTCCGGACGACGCAGGCCAGGGACGTGCATCCAGGAACAGGGGTCGCCCGCAATTGAGGCGCATCAAATAACCCGCATGCATCGGTTTTGCAGGCACGTCGGGACTGATTGCGCCGACAATCCGATGCTGTTTTGATCTCCGGAGACTATTATGCGACAGTACAGGGGAACCACGATCACCTCGGTGCGCAGGGACAATCAGGTGGTTATCGGAGGAGATGGTCAGGTCTCCCTTGGACATACCGTGATGAAAGGCAATGCAAGGAAAGTCCGCAGGTTGTACCATGACAAGGTGCTGGCCGGATTTGCCGGTGGCACTGCGGATGCATTCACCCTGTTTGAGCGGTTCGAGGGAAAACTGGAAAAACACCAGGGTCAGCTGGTCCGCGCAGCAGTCGAGCTGGCCAAGGATTGGCGTACAGACCGATTATTGCGAAGGCTGGAGGCCATGCTGGCAGTGGCGGACAGGGAATCGTCCTTGATCATTTCCGGAAATGGGGACGTGATAGAACCGGAACATGGTGTCATGGCGATCGGTTCGGGAGGAGACTACGCCAAGGCATCTGCCATCGCCCTGCTGGAGAATTCGGATTTGCCTGCTCGCGAGATCGTGGAAAAAAGCCTGCTTGTTGCATCCCGGATCTGTATTTATACGAATAGCCACCTGACTATCGAGTCGCTTGAATTTGAGTGAGACCCGGGGTTGCATGGTAGTGACATGACTGAAATGACTCCAAGAGAAATTGTCGAGGAACTGGATCGACATATTGTCGGACAGGACGAAGCCAAGCGCGCAGTGGCAATTGCCTTGCGTAACCGCTGGAGGCGCATGCAACTGGATGAGGATCTCCGTGGCGAGATAACCCCCAAGAATATCTTGATGATCGGGCCGACAGGCGTGGGGAAAACGGAAATTGCCAGACGTCTGGCTCGTCTGGCCGATGCCCCGTTTATCAAGGTCGAGGCAACAAAATTTACTGAAGTCGGATATGTAGGCCGGGAGGTTGATTCGATCATCCGGGATCTCGTCGACATGTCCTTGAAAATGACCCGGGAACAGGCGATGGAAAAGGTTCGTTCCAGGGCGGAGGACGCGGCGGAGGAAATCATCCTGGATTCTTTCGTTCCTCCTGCCCGTGGCGGGTCGTCTGCAGATGATGGCGCCGGGAGGCAGCATTTCCGGAAGCTGCTGCGTGAAGGCAGACTGGACGATCAGGAAATCGAAATCGAGGTGTCCAGTTCAACACTTGGGGTGGAAATCATGGCGCCTCCCGGAATGGAGGAAATGACGAGCCAGCTACAGGGTATTTTCCAGAACATGGGTGGGCAGAAACGAAGACAGCGCAAGCTCAAGGTGCCGGAAGCCATGAAGGTGCTGACCGAGGAACAGGCAGGTAATCTTGTCAACGAGGAGGATATCAAGCTCAAGGCCCTGGAAAAGGTCGAACAAAACGGGATTGTCTTTCTTGATGAAATAGACAAGATCGTGGGCGGATCAGGCGAAGGACACCGGGGTGCCGATGTGTCGAGAGAGGGGGTTCAAAGGGATCTCCTGCCATTGGTCGAGGGGTCTACCGTTTCGACCAAGTACGGAATGGTGAAGACCGATCACATTCTCTTTATTGCTTCTGGAGCCTTCCAGTTGGCAAGGCCCTCCGACCTGATACCTGAACTGCAGGGCAGACTGCCTATCAGGGTAGAACTGAAGGCCTTGACCAGCGAGGACTTCGTGCGCATATTGACGGAGCCCAATGCTTCGCTGACGGAGCAGTACAATGCCCTGATGAGAACGGAAGGTGTGACATTGGAATTTACCCCTGAGGGTATCAGGCGTATTGCGGATCTCGCATGGAAGGTCAATGAACAGACGGAAAATATCGGAGCAAGACGATTGCATACGGTCATGGAACGGTTGCTGGAAGACATTTCCTTCAAGGCCGCAGACTGTTCGGGGCAGAATATATCCATTGATGTGGAGTATGTTGACCATTATCTGCAGGACCTGTCGGAAGATCAGGATCTGACGCGCTATATCCTGTAGCCGGATTTCCTGGACATGACTGACGGACTCCCCGCTTTTTGCGGTGTGCCTGCGTGACATGATTCCGGAGTTCCGGCCGAATCAGGATGTGTTTTCTTCCAGCCATTCGGCGACGATTTCGATCAGTTCATCTTCCAGGCCGTCGAAAAAGTGATCGGCCCCTTCGACCCTGATCTGTTTGAAGGCATCGTTTCCTGCCATGCGGGCCGCGTTCGCCTTGCGCTCGGTGAAATCTACCACTCCCGGCAGGTCGTCACTGCCATACAGATCCAGAACAGGCAACCGGACGGCTTCCAGGGCGGCGGCATTGTCGTATACTGTTTCGGTTCCCCCCTGCATTCCGATCAGCCCCAGCCCCAGGATCGGGGGTTCGGAGACATCTTCCATGTACCGCATTGTCATGGTGGCGCCCATGCTGTGGGCGACGATGGCGATTTCTTCCTGCCCACGCTCCTTCAGATACTCGATCGCCGTGCTGATTCTGACCGACACCTCGTCGAGCAGGGGGGCGTACTGGTGGGACTCGGCGTCATTGAGGAGGATCGGCATCTGGATCGATAGCGTATGCCATCCGTGTTCCGGGAGTCCGACACGCAGTGGTTGGACCACCTGTTCCCAGTTGGGATGCGCTCCGATGCCGTGCACCACGATGGCGGCGCGTCCCGTATCACCTCCGGATGCCTCCATTTCGATGGCCAGGAACTCGTGACCTTTCGCATCGAGCCAGATCGTTTCCCCATCGAACAGGGTGTCGATGACCTGCTCCGCCCAGCGGTGCTCCTTTTCGACATCGGACCGGGTCTCGGCGAACAGTATCGTGCTGAAAGCCAGACTCAGCACGAGCGTCATTGACATTCTCTTCATGATGTTCATATTGCCTTACCTCTCGAGAAGCATGAGATGGAGTTGTTTCGCAGAACCGGAAAGTATAACAGTCGAACCGTTCTTGTCATTGCCGGCTGCTTCGATATCGGAGTCATGCATCCTTATCTCTTTCGTCCCACAATCCTTCTGCTGTTCGCCGTTTCATCGAGGAACGCGAGTACGGCGGCGGTTTCGATCAGGGCGGGCACAACTTGGCGGAGCGTATAGATGCAGTTCTGGATGCTCCCGATGATAACCCGAAAAATGCATGAGGGAGCAGGGTGGAATCTCCATCATGTGATATAATTCAATGAGTTAAAAAAGAATTACCGGAGCTTCCACCCATGACACACTGTACCCGCCAGCCGCTCCGGTTTTCAAGACGCAGAGGCCGCAGGGTCGAAGCCAGTTTCCAGGGTGGGGCCATCACCGGCAACGGTGGCGTGATGCTGGTGAGCGAGCAGGACCGCCGGCTCGGTCCGAGCGCCCGGATTGCCCGGCTGCTCGGCGATTCCCGCCGGTCGGCGGGCTGCCGTCACGGCAGGCTGAATCTGCTGCGCCGCATCCGCGTTGCCCGGCCTCGGACAACTCACCGGCAACCGGTCGTTGCAGGACACGTACAGCGGCAGGAAACAGTGACTGCGACAATACCCGTGCCAGGCCCGCCCGGCCTGGTTGCCATGCACCCGGTCGTCCGTCGCATCGAAATCCGGGATCAGTTCCTCGGGCACTTCCCTGAACGACTCGATGAACAACTCCACCAGCACCTGGTGTATCGAAACCATCCGGGAACGCTCCGCCTGTGACTCGAACCGGCACAGGGTCGCTTGCTGAAAATCCGGAGGTGGAGCTGCAGGCATGTTGCGAAAGGGTGCGAGTGCTTCCTGCGGCGGTCGTGTGAGCGTTCCGGCCCGATCATGGAATCAGGGGTCGCCAGAGTGGCAACCATGGTCAGACATGATCAATTCCCGAATGGATGCAGGCATGGAGTCATGGATTCCGGGGTGGTCTGACCACCTCGGGGACTCAGGCGGGGACAACCTTGACCAGTGCCGGGCTCCGGTCCCGACCGAAGGCCACGCCGATCAGGTGGATCGGCTCGTTCCGGTCCCGGTACTTGTCGGCATAGCCCCGTTCCCGGATCTGTCCGATGGCCTGCCGGGCAGCGGCGTCCCGATCGTCTTTCCCGTCGGCCACCTTGAACTCGAACACGAACACCTGGCCGCCGTGCAGCACCACCATGTCGGCCCGACCCCGGCTGGAGGAATCCTCCACCCGGAGGTCCAGCCCGATGGTGCGGAAGCAGGCGTACAGCATCCCGGCGTACCACGCCTCGTA
>JAJDVC010000131.1 GCA_022826305.1 Gammaproteobacteria bacterium
GCGGCCGCGAGAGGAAGTAGTACCGTCCCTGATTCACCAGATGCCGGACCAGGGGCGTCTTGTCGACATAGTAGAAATCCTCCTCCCGGATGGTCCGGAAGTCCTGGATGCCGATCGGGAGCTGGCGTCGGTTCATTGTCCATACTTGTGGGCAAGATTCATGACATCATACCACGCCGCAGGCAGGGTGGCTTTCTTCCTGTGTCCCTCCGGCAATTCCCGTTTTGCGGGCTATGGTCTCTGTTAAATCCCGCTGGAGACAGCACATACCCTGTAGCCAGTCTCCACACACCTTGTGCAAATGATGCGTGATATGGCTGGGCAATGATGCAACAGGCTGTCCCGTTCATTCATGTTGCTCAAGTGCCCAGAGTACATGTTCCCGAACAAGATCTGAATCTGTTGCAAGTCTGCTTTTCAGGGCATTGATTACTGCCATCGAAGCTGGCGCATTGCCAAGTGCAACCGCTATGTTTCTGAGCCACCGCAGGAATCCGATGCGGCGAATGGCGGAACCCTCGGTCTTGTACAGGAATGTCTGCTCATCCCAATCGAACAGTTCCACGAGGTCCGGATTTTCCAGATCGTGTCGTGATGAGAAATCGGTTTCTGCAGAAAGCCTTGCATGACGATTCCAGGGGCAGACCAATTGGCAATCGTCGCAGCCGTATATTCGATTTGCCATGGCCCTCCGAAATTCAACGGGGATCGGGCCGTGAAGTTCAATGGTGTGATAGGAGATACAACGCCTGGCGTCCAGCAGGTAGGGTTCAACGATAGCATTGGTCGGGCAGATGTCGATACAGGCGGAGCAGCTCCCGCAATGTGCGGTAGTGGGCTGATCAATCGGCAGGGGCAGGTTGGTATACAACTCGCCGAGAAAGAACCATGAACCGTCATGACGGTTTATCATGTTGGTGTGTTTCCCCATCCATCCCAGACCGGATTTTTCGGCAAGCGGTTTCTCCATTACCGGCGCACTGTCGCAGAAAACCCGATACCTTGTGCCATCCACCTGTTCAGCGATCCGTGTTGCCAGAGTCCGGAGTCGTGACCGCATTACCTTGTGATAGTCCCGGCCCAGGGCATAGCGGGAAATATAGCCCGTGTTGGGATTGTCAAGAACACTGCATGCGGAATCCATGGACGGATTCCTGTAATCCATGCGAGCCGAGATTACCCGGAGAGTTCCATCGACCAGCTCTGCAGGGCGGGTACGCCGTGTGCCATGTCGTTGCATGTAGCCCATTTCACCATGAAAACCCTGGTCCAGCCAGGCCTCAAGCCGGGACTCGGCCAGGGACAGGTCGATATCGGAAACCCCGATCTGATTGAAGCCAAGTGCCTTGCTCCACGACCTGATGGAACGCATGAGCAAATCCATGTCGACATGATGATTCGGGATTTCGAGAGGCGTGGAGGCTGACATTCGTGCTGTTTGGAAGAATAATTGTGGAATATATAATGCGCCTGATTACTGGATCAACAAGCCTGAAACCCAATGGTGCGACTGACATCTGCTTTGATTGAGATGTTGTATATGTGATTGGATATAAACAATTGGTTTCAGGGAGGTTGCCAACTCTCCCGTCGCCATGGACAGACAACGGCATACCCCGGATCTCCTCCCTGTTGATTGCGGCCTGATTACGTATTCGGTATACTGCAAATCCTGAATCCGGGCGCCGAAAATTCCATGATTTCGTCCGTCTGTGGAATTATCTGCAGACTGCCTGGATTCATGGTCGCAACGAAAACCCTCAAGCTTGCCAAACGCATCGTCGATTCCCTGTCGGTGTCTTCCGGCGATGCGGGCTTCTGGAATCGGGATCTCCCGGGATTCGGCGTCCGGGTATACGCCAAGGGCCGCAAGGTCTGGTGCGCTCAGGTCCAGAAGCCGTCGGGGCGGCTGATGCCCGTGGATCTCGGCCCCTTGGAAAGCTGACGCCAGGTGGCGTGCGGCGCAGGTGATCAACCGACTGAAGCGAGGCCTTCCCGCAGAGCCCGCTCCCGAAGCCCGGGAGCCCAGGGTGCGGAGTTATGTCCAGACCCTACGGCAGCATGTCGTCCCGGGTCTCGGTCATATCTGCCTTTCGGAACTGGAGCGATCCCATGTGTCGGATTTCCACGGTCTCCTGCGGGACCGTCCGGGCCAGGCCAACCTGTCGCTACGCGCACCTGGCGGATGAATTGGTGCGGGCGGCATCCCGGATTTCTGATGGAATTGCGACCCTTATCCTACCGGCCTACAGGGGAGGGGAGTGAAAATGGGTAGCGGGGTAGGCCGGATGGCTGAAACACCTTCGATGGACGGTCAGGCAGTCACCGAGTCGGAAAGGTGGCTGGGCCGGATCGGGGATCTGTGTGCGTCGGTCTGGGACAACGGGGAAGATTCGGAGTCTCATCTGGAACTGGTGGAAATCGTGATTTGCGGGTTGCTCCTGTGGTTCGGGCGGGACGGGCGGATCATGATCGATCATTTCCGCTGCAACGCGCCTCCGTCCGGGGGCAGGAAGAAGGAGAAGATGAAACAGATGGGGGGCGGTGCCGGGAATCGAGTATGGGAACTGGAGGATCGAGTTCGCCGACAGATCAGCACTGGTGGTTTTCGGGATATGGATCGATCTCGAGGTACATGTCTCAAGGCTTGCCGGGGACGACCGGTACATGCCGTTCCTGTTCATCAAGCCGGGTGAATCAGAGGGATGTCCAATGTCCGGGGAGAGGTTGTACTGAATAATTCGTATCCGCTCGATCAGGTGGTGAGAGAAAGTGCATTAAACTACTAAACTATAGTAATAAAAATATTCAACGCAAGAAATTGAAAGCGAGCATGAATAACAATCTGAGCACATACACGTAGCTTTGTCTTGTGCCAAAAAAATTCGAGCTATAACCGAAAGTGGTGTATGGGGTAGTTGACTGAAGGCGGCGTATCGGGTTGACTGGAGTTATCAACCTGAACAACCAACCCACGGAGATACGCCACCATGAGCAAGCATAAGGCACCAGCATTCGAGAATCCAGAGAAGC
>JAJDVC010000199.1 GCA_022826305.1 Gammaproteobacteria bacterium
TCCACGTTCCGCACCGCCTCGTCGAAGGTCACCCGCCACGTCAGGCTGTCCGCCGCGGTCGGCGAGACCGACGGCGCATGCCTCACGATCGACGACACCCGCGGCGAAGTCGTGTCCGTGCCGCCGTCGTTGTCGCGGATGGTCACCGTGGCCGTGGGATTGGCGCCCACGGAATACCCGACCGGAAACGGATCGATGGCGACCCCCGGCGACGGATCGATGTCGATCCTGAAGGTCTCGTCCGGCTCCACGACCTCGTGGTTCCATGCGTTCGATTCCACCACCTCGGGCGATTCGTCCACGGTCCGGACGGTGAAGGTGTGCGAGCCGGCGTTCGCCGGAATGGTCACGCTGTCGGGCGACGCCTCGTAGTCCTTGCCCACCGCGAATTCCCGCTGGCTGTCATAGCTGACGTGCCTTCTGCGGGCCGTGCCGCCGCTCCCCCTGTCCGCATCCCGGTAAACGAGGCCCACTTCCGTGGCCGTGGCGCGCGGCGGGTCGATGTTCACCGTCACGCTGACTTCCCCTCCCTCCGTCACGCTCCAGGACGCGCTGGCGAAACCGATCGTGTAGGTCTGCGCCTGTGCTACGGTCGAGAGGCCGAACAGCAGCGGCAACCACAGCAGGCCGCCCGCAACGGCGCGGAGGAAGGATGATTCAGGCGGGCAGGAGCGGGCAGAGACCGGACGGAGGAACCGCCGCCATATGGCCCCGATCATGACCGGAATGCGAACGCAGGTTGGGCGATCCAGCGATCCAGCGATCCAGCGATCCAGCGATCCAGCGATCCAGCGATCCAGCGATCCAGCGATCCAGCTTATTCATGATGCGAACCTCACGGCAACTTGTCAAACCCCGATCCAGAACCCCGCCTGCGGCAACCGGAACATGCTCGCCACAATGACGAGCATGAGAAATCCTGGCGGATGATGCCGGATTCAACACGCGAAGACAAGTCCCGCATGACCTGTCGGAACCACAGGTGCAGCAGCGGTGACGGCGCACCGGTCCCATGACACCAGCCGGATTTTGGCGCACTGCCGCTGGCGGGGCATTGCCACCCGCCATGCCAGGCCTGCCGCATCGTTCCGCGCCGCCAGCCATGGCCAGCGCCTCATGTCATGCTGCGATGACTCGTGACGGCAATGTCTTGGGAAAGTAATTTCCTGAAAAAAATCCGGATTATCCGATGGAAGGCTCATCGACACGACCATGGCATGCCAGTGTGAAACTGTTAGGAGAGACGAAACTTACGCTGCAAGGTTGCGCTGGATGGCGGGGAAACACGGCCTTCCGGGCAATATCACACACCGCTCGCCGGAGTCCGCCGCTTTGGCAGGCAATGCTCCCTGAACGCATCCACGCCCAGTTCGTTCACCATCTGCCTGAAGTTGCAGCCCAGCGCCATCACCCGAACATTGCACGAGCACCGAGAAGCAGGTGAGATTCAGGATATCAGGAGACGGAGAGGTCGGTATCGACGACAGGCAACGGTTTTGCCCGGCATTTCCTGCGGTGAAAGCCGCTTCGGAGGACCGGCAACGGGCCTCCAGGTCGTCGCTTGCGGCCGTTGCCGGAGGTCCGGGCAGGAGCAGTCCTCACACCGTGGCGTGATCGGGCAATGTTCGGGGTAGCACCGGCGGGCGGGCCACCGCAAACCCCGATTCATTGAAATACCTTCACACTCTCATTTGCACAGGTTCAGGGCGTTGATCACCTTCCCGGAGCGATGCGAATCCTTGCTCGTGATCCCCGCCAGTTCGTTCCGCTCCACTTCGTCCAGGCTCACCACATGGCGTTTCATGCCCTGACCCTCGTCTTTGCCCGGAGACGAGAAATCCATCATGCCATATACGACATGTCATGTATGACGTTGCACCAGGTACCCGGCGTCCGCCGGGCCATCACGCCTTCGGGTCACGACGCCTGGTTGGCGGATGCAGTGTCGGACTGTCTACCGACTGCCTTCTCGCGCCGGAACCTTTGGGGCGGTAGACATGCGCCCTGGATGAATCATAGAGGTAGGAATCGCAAAACCCGTCGCTGCCCAGCACCCTGCCGACCAGTATCAGGGCCGTCCTGGTAAATTTCCTGGCACGTACTTTCCCGACGATATCCCCGAGCGTTCCGGACACCCGCTCCTGGTCAGGCCAGGACGTGCGATAACACACCGCTACCGGACAATCCTCGCCATAGTGCGGAATCAGTTCCTCCACGATCCTGTGAATTCGCGGGACACCCAGATGAATGGCCAGGGTAGCCCCGGTAGCCGCCAGCGCTGGCAGCCGTTCGCGTTCCGGGAACGGCGTCTTGCCCTCGTAGCGGGTCAGGATCACCGTCTGGGTTATGCCGGAGAGCGTCAGTTCCCTGCCCAGCCAGGCCGCCGATGCCGAAGTTGCGGTGACGCCCGGGATGATTTCGTAGTCGATCCCGAACACCTCAAGGCGCCGAATCTGCTCTGCGACGGCACCATAGATCGAAGGGTCTCCCGAGTGCAGGCGGGCAACGTCCCGTCCCGCCGCGTCAGCCTTCCTGATTTCCCCGATGATCTGGTCAAGGTCCATGGATGAGGTGTCCATGACCAGTTCCGCGGAATCCCCGGCCGGTTCGAGGACCGCGCAAGGCACCAGCGAACCAGCATACAGGATCACCGGGCATGCGGCGATAAGCTTTTGTGCCTTGACCGTGAGCAGTTCCGGGTCACCTGGCCCGGCGCCGATGAAATAGACCGTCATGACTGCCTGCCGTAACCCCTGGGCGTGTAGACCCACTCCTGCTGCGGCGTTTCAAGGCGGCGACTCTCGCTGTTCCCTACCGATACCAGCGTGAACATGTCGATGTCTCCGGCCTCCAGTTCCGATAACCTGACCACGCGAATGCGTTCATTCCTGCGGGTCAGCTGTTGCCCGATAATCACGGGCGTTGCGGACGGTCGGTATTCAAGCAGGATTTCCCGGGCGGCATCGATCTGCCAGTTTCGTCTCCCTGACCGGGGGTTATAGAGCGATATCACGAAATCGCCCGCACCGGCGGCGTGCAGACGCCTGGCGATGGTTTCCCACGGAGTAAGCAGGTCGGACAGGGAAATGGCGCAGAAGTCGTGCCCCAGTATGGCGCCGCATCGGCTGGCTACCGCCTGCATGGCGGAAATTCCAGGTATGACCTCTATCTCCACGCCATGCCAGCCGCCCCCCCGCAGGGCACCATCTGGGTGCCGGTCAAGCAGTTCGAATACCAGGGTCGCCATGGCGTATATTCCGGCATCGCCGCCGGATACCAGGGATGTCACCCGCCCTCCGGCGGCGAGATCCAGTGCAAGACGGGCCCGTTCGGTTTCCTTGCCGAGAGGCAGCTCGTGCAACGTTTTTCCGTCACGGATGGCTCCGAGCAGTTCCAGGTACAGTCCATAGCCCACCAGTTCGCTGCTGGCCCCGATAGCCGCAGCGGCCCGGGGAGTAACGAGGTCCGGACTGCCGGGGCCAAGACTCACAATGTACAGTCTAGTCATCTTCAGGGTTCTTCGTTGCAATCCCGGCGCAGGCTCGGGCAATGGCACAGGTGGCGCGTCCCGACTTGCGCTTCGGCACCATCAGCTCAGGCTGTGCGCCGGTAGCCCGTGCTGCTGCCAGAAGCGCTGCTGACTCCGCCACACCGTAGATGCCGACGGTCTCCTTCACATAGTCCGAACGCACCGACAGTAACGGCTCCATCGGCGAGAGGTCGGCGGCGCTGAACACCTGGAAAGGTATGTTGAGGCGTCCGCACAGATTCCGCAGCCCGGGCTCATCGCGCTTGATATCGATACTGTTTACCGAGTGCAGGCTGTCTTTCGGCATCTCCGCCAGTCGGAGACACTGCTTGAGCAACGTTTCAAGCTCCTGGTCGCTGCAATTCCGTTCACACCCCATTCCAGCCGTATAGACAGGCTCCGGGCAGGCGCTCGCAGTGGTCAGTACGGGCCGGGCCCCGATCGCGCCGGCAACCTCCATCGCAAGCGCGTTCGCACCGCCTTCGTGGCCGGACAGCAACGAAATGACATATGCGCCGACCTGGTCCAGCACCACTACCGGAGGATCCGTTTTCTTGCTCCCGAGGACCGGCGCCAGGGTGCGCACGACAATGCCGGTGGCACAGATCATCACCAGTGCATCCCCGTCCCGGAACGCCTGTTGAACCCGCGCCTTGAACGGGCTCGGCCTGTGCCACTGCCTGCAGTTCGGGAGACGCTTCACGATCTTCCTGCCCAGATCACGCCCTGCCGGGGTAAGGCTTACCACCTGTCTCACTTGACCGCCCGCCCGGCGCGCATTACCAGAAACAGGGAAAAGTAGGGACCTGCTTCGACCGGAAGGCGGCTCACGTCGGTTTCGACACGCTGGTTGTCCCGTCCTATGTATTCAAGGTAAACCGCCTCCTCGGTCCGCCCGGCGCGCTCCAGCGCCTCGATAATCCGGGGGCGCGAACGACCCGCCTTCATGATGACGACACTGTCATGAGCATCAAGCGTCTGCACTATCTGCCCAAGGTCATGGCGGCCGCTGGCTACGGCGAAAGACTCGTCCAGCAGGGTCAGCGGACGCTGCAACGCGGCGGAAGCAGCATGCATTGAGGAAATGCCCGGCACGACTTCACAACGGTTATGCACAAGGCGTATCAGCAGGTATGCAAAGGAGCCGAAAAACAGGGGGTCGCCCTCGCACAGGAACACGACCCGCTTGCCTGCGTCGATGCGTTGCTGGATGTCGGAAGCGGCCAGGTCGTAAATCCGGTTGGCAGGCGTGCGGTCGTCGTTCATCGGCACCACGAAGGGGAGTTCCTCCTGGTGCCCGGGCGCCTCTTCAAGCAGTCCGCCAGCGATATCGCGCGCCTGCGACCTGCCGGGAGCACTGCAGATATAGCTGACCACATCTGCATGGAGAATACGGTCTGCCGCCCTGATGGTGATCAATCCGGGGTCACCCGGCCCCACGCCGACACCGGTAAAAGCAGATTGACAGGCCTCGATCTTCATCCATGCACACCTTCGCTCTTGCAAAGCCGGAACAGACTTACGGGTCGCTTCCGCGCCTGGGTCCATTCACCTGCACGGAACCTGCTCCGGCTTACCGCGATGTCAATGGATTCAGCCAGGGCGATGTCCCGCCGTTTGCAGAAACCCCGCAGGCACTCGCGGCTTGAACCGGTCACGGCGCTCGCGACCAGCAATCCGCCTGATGCCAGACGTTGCCAGCAGTAGTCCAGCAGCAGGGGCAACTTGCCTGCACTGCCTCCGATAAAGACCCGGTCCGGGTCCGGCACCGACTCCAGTACCGCCGGCGCATTGCCATTCACGACCTCGACGTTGGACACGCCGAACCTTGCGCGGTTGGCGCGGATGCATCGCAGCCGTTCCGCATGACATTCGACAGCGAATATCGTTGCGTCGGGATGCCACAGGGCAAGTTCGGTGGCGACGCCGCCGCACCCGGCACCGACATCCCAGACCAATTGATTCGCACCCGTCTGCAGGAGAGACAGGATCTGCAGCCTGGTCTCCCGCTTGCTGATCATCCCGGCACCGGGCCCGCCATCGGTAACAAGGTCGGTATCCCGGATACCCGGAAAGTCGGGGACGCCCCTGCCCCTGCCCCGAAGATGCAGCACGCTGATGTTCAGGTCGGCAAACGACCGGCCGGTATCCCTGTCGAACCCATTCACGTCAATACGGTGTATCTTCTCGTCATCGTAGCCGAGCCTTTCACAAACCCACAGGATCGACTGCTCCAGCTGCGCATCGATGCAGATGCCCGCCAGCGTGTCCGGGGGGCTGTTCTGGTCCGTAAGGATCACCAGCGTGCGGCCGGGCCGCAAATGACGGTTCAGGGTGTGCAGGGGTCTGCCGTGCAGGCTCACGACGGTGCAATCCTGCAACGACAGCCCGAGACGGCTGCAGGCGGCCTGGATGCTTGACAGGGCGCCATGAAACCTGAGCTTCGACAACGGATACTGTCGGCTCAGCCGCCGGCCGATGCCAAAGAACAGGGGATCGCCGGAGGCCAGGACGGCCACCTCGCCACCATGTCCTGCAAGCAGTGTATCCAGTTGTGCAACCTTCGACAGCGTGATCATCGGCGGCCAGTCAGCCGGCATTGTCCGGGTCATGGCACACAGCCATTCCAGGTGACGCTCGGTACCGATGATGGCCGAAGCGCCCCTGAGCGCCGCCTCGGCAACGGAACCCAGCCGGCCGCCGGCTTCCACGCCCAGGCCCACAACATGAATCCGGTCGGCCATCAGTACCACTCACCGTGGTTGCAGCGCAACAGCGCGTTGCAACTGGCGGCCGTCGGTGCGCTGCCGCCTTTTCTCCCCGGCAGCGTAATGCACTCGACGCCCAGTTCACGGTGCCGCTCCCACAGCAATTGCTTCGATTCCTGTGCTCCCACGAAACCGACCGGCATGGCAATGACCAGTGCCGGGACGCCAGCGTCGCCTTCAAGCATTTCCAGCAGGCGAAACAGGGCCGAAGGCGCATTACCGATAAGGACCACGCTACCTGGCAGCAGTTCGCGCCACAGGTCCAGAGCCACCATGGATCGCGTCTGCGCATGTTCCCGTGCCCGTCTGGACACCGACTCGTCATTGAGAAAGCACAGTGGCGGTTTCGACAACAGTCGCCGGGTTATGCCCTGGCATACCATTTCGACATCGCAAAGGATCGTGCATGAGTCCCGGAGCGCCGCACACCCCATGTCACATGCCCGCTCGCTGAAACGCAGTTCGCCGGCGATGCCCGGTTCTCCGAGGCTGTGCACCACGCGCATTGCCACCTGCTGCTGGACACGGCCGAGACCATCGAGATCGGTCACACGGCGAATCCGGCGAAAGCTTTCGTGCTCGATCTCGACAGGATCTGACAGATACTCTCTGGACATGGCGAACCTATTCCATACCAAGTTGCAGTACTGCGTCATGGCAGGCGGGAACATCATCGAACTCGCGATCCACCACAGGCAGTTCGGGCCGTGCCAGCAGGTGGACCGGGACACCGTGTTCCCGGGCGACCACCAGCTTGGCTGCAGAATGCCTTCCGCCGCTGTTCTTGCAGACTATCGCATCAACGGCGAGCTTGCGAAGCAATTGCCGCTCCGCATCGATTTCGAATGGACCGATTGCCTGGATCCATGACATGGATGACGGCAGATCGATCAACGGCATCGTGGCCGAACGCAACCACTGCTGCTGACCGGCGGAACGCGTGGAGGCCGAGAGGGTGTCAACGAACCCCTGGGACAACCGTCCCGTGGCAAGAAACACCGAACGCGAATACGCCAGTTCCGGAAGCAGCGATTCCCAGTCATGGAACACCTGCCACCGGTCACCCGGTCTTTCCCGCCAGGCCGGGCGCAGGTAGCGCCAGCACCTGATCCCTGCCGTACTGCCAGAGCAGGCGGCCTGCCGGCTCATGGTGGATGCGTAGGGATGGGTCGCATCGAGAATCAGGTCGATCGCCTCATTGCAGAGCCACTGGTCAAGGCCGCCGTGACGGCTGAATCCGCCGCTGATCACCCTGCAGGGAAGATCCGGCTGGCGCACCTGGCCAGCGATGCTGTAGATGACGTCGATCGTTTCGTGCCGGTGCAGCCGACTGGCCAGATCCACGGCCTCGCGGATGCCGCCCAGTACCAGAATCCTCATCGGCTGAAGGGAGCATGACCAACGAGATCGCCATGCCGGTCAATGGCCCACACCTCCACGTCCGTGCCGGGGCCCGCCAGGTCGGCCGCAAAATCACGGGCAAGGCCACAGACCGGCGCGGCAATCCCCACATCCGCTTCCCGACACATCTGCAGGACCTCGATACTGGTATTGGCCGAGAGGATACGGCTGGACAGGTTCCGGTCCGCACCGCCCGCAGCCGCGATTCCCGACAGGAATCGGAAATCGATTGAAGACTTTCGACTGTTGAGATCCCGGTTCCTGCACGCCAGCTTGCTGATCTTGCCGAATCCGCCGCAGATGCTCAGACGGGCCACCGGATGTCGTCGCAGGTATTTCAGCATCGCACCGGCGAAATCCCCCATTTCGACCAGTGCCGAATCCTCCAGCCCGTAGTGCCGCCTGATCGCGCATTCGCTACTGTTGCCGGTGCTTGCGGCGATATGCGACAGGCCACAGGCTCGGGCGACATCAATGCCCTGATGAATGGATGCAATCCAGGCCGCACAGGAATAGGGGCGGACGATACCGCTCGTGCCGAGTATGGACAACCCGCCGACGATGCCAAGCCGCGGATTCATGGTTTTCCGTGCCAGGGCCGCGCCAGCCTCGATGCCGACACTCACTTCGAACCCTTCCGTGTAGTCGAACCGCAGGGCCTGACGGGCCAGGTGTTCACGCATCATCCGCCTCGGTACGGGGTTGATGGCGGGCTCCCCCAAGGCAAGCGGCAGACCGGGCCGGGTCACTGTACCCACCCCCTCTCCGGCACGGAACCGGACACCGGGCGGTTTCCTGCGATGCAGTTCAACGAAAACGCAGGCACCATGCGTGATATCGGGATCGTCGCCGGCGTCCTTGATGGTCGAGGCATGAACCCCCTGATCCCGTGTTTCGCAGGCTTCTATGGGCAAAGCCACCTCATCGCCCTTCGGCAGGGTCACAGTTACCTCCTCAAGGGACAGACCGGTGAACAGCCGCTCGGAGGCGGCAACACAGCAGGCCGTGGCACAGGTTCCCGTGGTGAATCCGCTACGCAGCCTGTTCGAACGTTCCGCGCTCTCGGGCCACATGTGTCACCAGACCCGTGTCAGCCAGTAGCCGCCAACCGCCATTGACCCAAAGGCGACCAGGTATCGAAATCCGTTCATCTTCCTGGCCGAGCAACGACCGATACAACGCTGCATGGACCCGAAACCCAACCCGAACATCAGCATCGTCAGCATGACCGCAAGCGAAAACAGCAACAGGTAAACGAGGGCCGAAAGCAGGCTCCCCTGCATCGCAACCGGCATCAGGGCCAGGACCGTTGCGCTACCGGCAAGCCCGTGCAGCACCCCTATCATTACCGGCGCATGAGTCAGGCCTGCCTGGCTGTGACGAACCTTGACGCCTGCTCCCTGCGGTTCCCACTGACGATGTTCCGGCGTCCCGGACACTTCCAGGCGAAGGCGTCGGATACAGTAAAAGCCCATGCCGATCAGTACCAGTCCCACCGACAGTTCACTCACCTGCAGCAGGTGTGCGGGCAGGCCGAGGCCGAGGCCGAAAAGCAGTACGCCGCTCACCAGCAGGACCAGAGAATGCCCGAGCGCCCAGTTGGTACAGTAGCGCATGGTTCTCGGCAGATCCGTCTCCATGCTGCTGAAAGCCGACAAGGTCATGACGTGATCGGGATCGAATGCATGCAGCAATCCCAGCATGTAGACGAAGCCCAGCACATGCAACGCACCATCCATCAGGCAACCTCCCCGCAGGCGGGCAGGCCCCGGGCATTACCCCTGAGCAGGCTGACAATGGCGGACAGGTTGGAGGGGAAGAACAGGTGCAGATAGGTGGCGGTCAGGCTGCCCTTGCGGTAAATAGCCTCGCCGGGAGCAGGGTGATGTGGTCGCCTGCCATGGGCGATTGGAGCCGGTGTCCCGGAACTGCGTGAGCGGTGATGGGCGTGTCCGCGAATTTCTCCTTCGGGCAGCGGTGCGCTCTGCATTCCCTGACAGCCCCGCTTTCCGCGCATGGCTCCGTGTCCCGTCATCAGACCAGCCATCGGATGGCATTCCTGGTTGAGATCGGTCAGACTCTCGAGACAATAGAGGAGGCCACCGCATTCCGCCAGTATCGGCCTGTCCGAAGCGTGAAAGTCCCGCAGGTCCCTGATCATGGTGGTATTGCCTGATAACCGTCTGGCATGCAGCTCCGGATATCCGCCGGGTAGCCAGATCGCATCGACATCGGGAAGGCCGGGGTCTTCGAGCGGCGAAAAGAACCGAACCTGCGCGCCCATCTCCCGCAGCAGTCGCAGATTGGCCGCGTAGATGAAACTGAAGGCATCATCCCTGGCGACGCCTATCACGCACCCCCCGAGCCACGGTGCAACGGATGCTTCCGCCGGAGCGGTGAACTCAACTGGCTCGAAATGCTCCACGATACTGTCGGCGCCGGCATCCTGCAACCAGTCGGCCCCCGCCTCGAAACGCTGTTCGAGCTCGGTTGCAATCTCGGATGCCTGCACCAGTCCCAGATGCCTTTGCGGCAGGACAACCGCATCGGATCTTGCCAGACTGGCCAGCAGCGGAATCGATGGGGGCAGGGCATCGGCAATCAGCTGGCGGTGCCGTTGCGTACCGCAATGGTTCGCGATCATGCCCGCTACTTGCACATCATCCCGGTAGGCGGCAAGGCCGCCAACCAGGGCGGCAGCCGTCTGGGCCATCCCCCGCACATCCATGACAACCACCATCGGCAGCCCGAAGCGGACAGCCAGATCGGCGCTTGAGGGCTCTCCGTCGAACATGCCCATCGCCCCTTCGACAAGAATCAGATCGGCGCCTTGGGCGGCATCCCGGAGACGCTGTCGGCACCACGCCTCGCCCGCCATCCACAGATCGATCTGCTCTACCGGCTGCCCCGAAGCCTGCTCAAGAATCTGCGGGTCCAGATAGTCCGGTCCGGTCTTGAACACCCGCACCACCTTGCCCTGGCGGCACAACATGCGGGCCAGGGCGGCGGTGATGGTGGTTTTCCCCTGGCCTGAAGCCGGGGCAGCCAGGAACAGGGCCGGACAACTGGCGGACTCACTCAAAACTCGATCCCCGCTTGGGCCTTGACACCGAGGCGGAATGCGTGGCCCTCATCCTTGACCACGGAAATGGTATCGGCAATGGCTCTCAGCCTTTCCGTCATGGTGCGTCCGGTAATGATGACATTCTGATTTCGCGGGCGGCCGACAAGAGCCTCCACCACCGGTTCAACCTCGAGATAACCGTACTTGAACATGTAGCTCATCTCGTCAAGCACCAGCAGATCGGGGCCCGGATCACGCATCAGTTTCCGGGCAATTCCCCAGGCTTTTTGCGCGGCGGCGATATCCTGGTCGCGATCCTGGGTTTCCCAGGTGAACCCATGCCCCATGACATGCCACTCGATATTCCGGTGGTCCTTGAAGAACCTGTACTCT
Source organism: Gammaproteobacteria bacterium (assembly GCA_022826305.1). Lineage (GTDB taxonomy): Bacteria > Pseudomonadota > Gammaproteobacteria > Arenicellales > Poriferihabitantaceae > Poriferihabitans. The sequence continues at coordinate 11,156 of JAJDVC010000199.1, forward strand.
CCGGTTTCCCTTCGTCCCTTGATGAACTGCACCACCACGCACCGCTGTCCATGGCCTGCCGAACGGGCCATGGTACCGAAAGCGGAACTGCTCTTGCCTTTACCGGGACCCAGCAGGAGAATCAGTACGCCCCGTTCTTCCCTGGCCTGGGCAATCCGGGCATCCACGACAGCCTTCTTCCGGGCCATTCGCTTTCTGTGCTTGTCGGGATCGGTTATCGGCATGGCTGTCAGGCCGGCAGCGGATGGTAGGCGGCGCCCAGCGTTTCCGCAATTTCAGTGGCGCGGCCCCGCCTGATTCTCGAGGTCTCCATATCGATCAATACCGTGTCACCCCTGAGCGCAAGTCCGGAAAGTGATGCGGAAGACCTGCCGTCGGTGATCAGGTAGGTGCAAAACCGCAGTTCCGGCTGCGTGCGATGCATGACCTCCTGATACTGTGCAGCACGTTCGATCACGCTCCTCAATGGCGTACCGCCGCCACCCTCGATCCTGTCCAGCAGACAACGCAGGCCCCGTGGCGTGCGCCGATTCGACAGCAGCATCCTTACCTGCTGATTGCCGAATCCCAGAATGGCAAGCTGCGCACGGTCGAGATATGCCTGCTCGGCAATGTCGAGAATGGCTGCCTTGGCATCCGCCAGCCGACTGTTGCGCAGCGTCGAGGCGGAGGTGTCGAGCAGAATCAGGTGCAAAACCGGATCGCCGCAGCGCCGGCGCCTGAACCGCAACCGGGACAATGGCCATTGCCCCGGATTGGCCGCCAGTGTCCGAAACCAGTCCAGGCGGCTTCCCATGTAGCCGGACAGCCTGCTTCCGTATCCACGCCTCCCCTGGCGACGCGAGAATGCCGAACCGTTTCGTCGATCCACCGAGTCGGCTCCGGATGCCGATACGGCAGCCCTGTACTTCGATACGGCTGCCGTCGGCTGTCCGAGCGGCGGCATCTGTCCCCAGTCACCGTCTTCACGTCCCTGCCGACCATGCCGTTCCGAAGGACTGGACGCCGGTGATTCGGGGGGTGCATCGGATGGGCAGGATTTCCTGTCCCTCCGTCGGTGATCCAGCACCAGACCCTCGACTGCGTCAACGTCGTCGAGTCGGACACGGGTAACGCCGCCCAGTGCGGCATGCGCCAGTGCGGCACGTATCCAGACGATATCGGCGCGCAGTCCATCCACATCGGCTGCCAGGCATCGCTCGGCGATCTCCATGCGCATGTCCTCCGGGCAATCGACGTTTTCCCGAAGCCGGATGGCCTGCTGCAAAACGTCACGCAGCGCATCCTGTTCCGACTGCCTTCGGCGGCAGTACGTCACGGGATCCCGCTCAAACAGTTCACGCTGCCGGGCGATCTCGACACGCTCCTGCACATTGAACCGCTCCTGTATACGGACCGACATTCCAAACCGGTCCTGCAGTTGCGTGCGCAATTCGCCCTCTTCCGGGTTCATGGTGCCCAGCAGGATGAATCGGGCCTCATGCCGGTGACTGATTCCGTCTCTCTCCACATGGTTGATGCCGCCCGAGGCAACATCCAGCAGCAGATCCACCAGGTTGTCCGGCAACAGGTTGATCTCGTCAACATACAGCACGCCCCCATGCGCCCTGGCAAACAGACCGGGGCTGAATGCAACCTGCTTCTCGCCCAGGGCCCGTTGCAGGTCGAGCGTCCCGGTCAGCATCTCTTCGGAAGCACCCAGCGGCAGGTTGACGAAAGCGACGGGATCGGGCACGATTTCGGGCAAGCCCCTTGCCAGGGTTGACTTGGCGGTACCCCGGGGTCCGCTTACCAGCAGACCCCCAATACGTGGATCAATGGCCGCAAGCTTGAGCGCCAGCTTGAACCTTGACTGGCCGATTACCGCGGTAAACGGAAATTCGGGCTGGATGCTCACCCGGACGGACGCAGCCAGCGGTTGTACACAAGGGCGCTGGAAACTCCCAGTACGATCCAGAAGGCAAGATTGACCGCGCCGCCGACCATCATGAACTGCATATGCAGCTCGGTCAGCCTGACAACGGCATCCGGATCGGCGTGTACAAACGCAGGCCCTTCATGCGTCGGCGGGCCGACAATGTAGGGAATTGCGACCAGGACGATGCCCAGCACCTTGAACCTGGCTTGCGCCAGGGCAAGAATGCCGATCCCGAGGGCCACACAGGCAACCGTCAGCAACCACCAGAACTGGCGGTCTGCAAGCGGCGGCGCCTCGATACCGGGAATTTCCGGATGCAGTCCCATGCCCGGAGCAAGGTAGATGGCGGCGAAACCGGCAAGGCCCCAGAGCAGTCCCTGACCGAGACTGATGTCCTGCCGTCTTGCCGACCAGAACTGGCTCATCAGTGCGAGCAGCACCGCAGCGAAGCCTGTTGCGGCAAACATGTTCGAAACCACCGTGTAAAATGTACGCTCGACGCCTGCCTCGGGCTCCCACTCCCCGTGCACATGACCCGCATCATGGTCGTGACCGTGCCCTGTTCCCGCATCCGATGGCTCATCGTCTTCAAAGCCTTCAGCCGCAAGAATGATCGGATCCACCGCCACCACCTGCATCAGGCTGAGCAATGACCCCGCCAGGACCCCCATGGCAAGTGCACAGTACACGATACGGGCGAAGATCATGCTGACTTCATACCGGCGGCATGGCTGGATCTGGACTCGAACAGGCTCTCCCGGGTCAGGAGATGGCTTCAATCCTGCTCAGTGACACGGAAACGCCAGCGTATGACGAGTGTCGTGGGCAGCATTGTGGGCTGCATTCATGGGGGAGAAACCAACCGCAAGGAGAATGATCAGGCCGAGTACTGCTGCCGCCAGATTCTGCACCGGCAACGGAATAGTCGTCTTGATGGCTGAAGTAGCGGATATCGCAGGAATATTCATTTTCGTGTGCCTCGTTACGCTTGGGAATGTCGGATGAAATCAGATCGCTCTACGGTTCCTGATCAGGGTTGTGCCGGAAATGCCTCGATTCCTGCCTGCCCGCCAATTGCCTCGGTATACAGCAGGTGACCGACGTCCGCTCGGCCATGCCAGCACACTGTGACTGCACCAGCGGCCATTGCCGCCATCCTTGCCAGGCTCTCCACAATGAAGTCTGACAGCCCGGCAATATTACCAGTATTTCAAGGTCAGTCAATCGTTTTGTACCGGAACAGCCTGGACATCGTGCTTGAAAAGGACACCTTTTGACGCACAGGCGGCACAACTCGTCCCGGCAGGAAGAACCGACATGGCCACGGTCTCCGGAACCGGGCGTGAGAGGCTTGCATCCGGCAGGTCCGCATCCGGAAGGACAGGCATATCGGCTGACCGGCATCCTGCAGAACCGGGATTGCACAGGAATTTCCGACTGCACACGCAATGCATCAGATCTGGTCATTTTTCCCACGGGATCAACCTGCAACCGGTACGCCGAGTCGGTCCATCCTGGCCGTCTCAACCAATGAGGCGATGCGGGACCAGGGCGTGCTGACACAGGCACGGGACTTCGAGCATTCCGATAACGGAATTCTCACTTCGTATCTCCGCAGGCTCGCCAACCCCTCCTCCTGCGGATCACACCACGCAGCGACGGCGTCGGTCTCCGCAAGCCTCCATTCCCGGGTCTGAAAATCCCTGCAGCACAAGGCCCCCTTTCATGCTCAGGGTTGCATCCGGGGCGGTGTGTGTATACGATCAGAAGTATCTGATCTTGGAAAATTTGCGTTGTGCAGCTTCTGTGATTCATGTTCGTTGGGTGCCACTTCAGGGGAGGCGTCTGGTTGGGGAACTGATCAAATCTTGTAATCTGCGACTTCCTGTTCACTCGACCCTGTTCATTTGGATGCGCCCGCGAAACCCATAGGTGCCCCAAATATCCTGGCCAAATGATCAAATTCTCATTCCGTTCGCAACGATCCATGAACCATAGCCCGTTGTCGCGAGGCGTATTTCACATGATGGACTCCTGAAACCGATCAATGTACAAGATAATGCCGAGAAAAGAACTGATCCGGTCTCACGGGTGGATTGGTCACATGGACGAGTGCTCTCACGAATGAATCATGTGAGCCCACTTCGCTATCCTGGGGGAAAATCCGCTCTTTCGGATTTCCTCATTGACATCATTGATCTCAACAACCTTCGTGATGGTGCTTATTACGAGGCCTACGCAGGTGGAGCTGGCGCAGGGCTCAGGTTATTGATGGAAGGTGTCGTCTCGGAGATATATCTGAACGATGTCGACTCACGAATTCATGCGTTTTGGGTCAGTGTTCTTGACGAACCGGAGCGTTTCGAGAAGTCGATACGCGAAATACCGCTGTCTATTGAGGAATGGAAGAAGCAAAGGGAAATATATCTGAACCCGGATCACCATGATCGGTTTGACCTCGGGTTTGCGGCATTCTATATGAACCGCTGCAACCGGTCGGGGATCTTGATGGATGCGGGTCCGATCGGTGGTTTTGGGCAGCAGGGAAAGTGGCATATGGGTGTACGTTTCAATCGGGAAACCCTTTCCAGGCGAGTACTCGATTTGGCTGGCTATCGTGAGAACATCCATGTATTCAACAAGGATGCCATCAGATTTCTCAAGGAACACCTACCGAAAGGCCGTGGCAGGTCCCACGTGTTTGTCTATCTGGATCCTCCGTATGTGAACAAGGGTCGTCGCCTGTACTTCAATGCCTACGGAAAAAAGGACCATGCCACCCTGGCGAGGTATCTCCTGAACCAGAAATCACTGTACTGGATCATGTCCTACGACGATAACAGCCTGGTACGGGATTTGTACAGGGACCGCTTGAGGGCACTGGTGCACTCGAGCTACACGTTGCAGTCCAGGCGGTCCACACATGAGATCCTGATCGCCCCGGAACATGTAACTATCCCACTGGAACAACGTGTCGGACACAACCGGTTTCCATTAAGGAAAGTAGCGTAAATGGATCCTGCAATGCAAGACAACCAGGCGACCAGAACTCTGCCGACCAGGGAACTGCACCTCGACAGGAAAAATCCGAGGCTGGCGGAGCATGGTATCAATTCCGACACCCCGGAAAACGACATCATTGACATACTGTGGCAAGTGATGGACGTACAGGAGTTGGTACAGTCTATTGTCGCCAGTGGATTTTTCGAGCACGAGCCCCTGATCGTCGTTCAGGAAAACGACAGTTACATTGTTATCGAAGGAAACAGGCGTCTTGCCGCAGTCAGGGTGCTGTTGGACCGGAAGCTGGCGGATCGTGTCGGATGCAGATTCCGCATCAGGGAAAAGGCTGCCCTGAGAGCACTCGAGAATCTTCCGGTCAAGGTATCCGGGCGCAAAGATTCATGGCGTTATCTTGGATTCAAGCACATTAATGGCCCGGCCAAGTGGAGCAGCTACGCCAAGGCGCAATACATAGCAGAAGTCCATCGAAAATATCATGTGCCTCTGGCAGATATTGCGGAACAGATCGGTGACCGTCACAAGACAGTACAGAGGCTTTATCGGGGCCTGATGGTGATGGAACAGGCCGAGAAAGCAGGTGTATACCGACGTGAAGATCGGTACCGGACAGGATTTGCCTTTTCCCACCTCTATACAGGGCTGGATTATGACGGAATCAGCGATTTCCTGTCCCTGGGTCCCTCGAATGTCGAGAGCGAACGCCCGGTGCCGAGGAAAGCGCTCAAGGAACTCGGCGAGCTCTGCCTATGGCTGTATGGAAACAGGAATGACCAAGTACAGCCTGTAGTACAGACCCAGAACCCTGATTTGCGGCGACTGGATACAGTTCTCAAGAACAGGGAGTCACTTGCGGCACTTCGAGGTGGCGTACCCCTGGACAAGGCACTGGAAACTGGTCGCAAGCCAGAAGCAGTACTTGAAGAATCCCTTCTTGAAGCAAAGCGCTCCCTGCAACAAGCCAGTGGGTATGTCACCACAGGATTCAAGGAGTCACGCGCCATTCAGTCAATAGCAGAAGATGTCAGTGACTTGGCCAATGATCTCTGCGATCAACTGAATCGCAAAATACAGCGGGCCGGTCGCAGAAGCTCTAAATCATCGGGCGGCTGAAGGAACCAGTCTTGTTCAAGCTGCCGAACCTTCCCAACCCCGGGGCGGATTGCCAGGAACTGGCAGATTTTGCCGAGATAAGGTGCTGGATAGACAATACCAGGCATGCGCACAAGAGCTTGTCCGAATCTGAAATTGTCAGATATCTCGTGCAAACTGACGATAACGACAAGAATTCCGGGTGTGATGACAGTGAGGATGCAATCCGGGACAGGGTCAGTGAAGCAATGGGAGAAATCAGCCGAAGAGCCGAAATTTGCCGTGATGGCTACCCGTTTCACCAGGGTCGCGATGGTCAAACACTGAAATTTGCACCAATGCGTAAGGGAAGGAAACAAAAAGCAGTCTATCTGTACTTGCTTCTTTGTACCCGCCTCAATATGCAGAAACAACGTATGCATGCTGATCTGGACGGAACCCGGCTTCTCGAAATTCTTTCAGGCCATGTGCTGCAGACATATCTCGGGCCGAATTCCCGGAACCTGTTGTTTGGAACAGCAACGACGGGCGGATTTAGGGGCAAGGTGAACGACCTTTGTCAGAAGTTGGGTGAAGGAGGATCATACCGTCAGATTGATGACAGGAGCGATCAGGCGAAAGACGGCGGACTGGATACGGTTGGCTGGATACCATTCGCTGATCGGAGTCCCGGCCAGTTGATCATATTCGGTCAGTGCAAGACAGGAACCAACTGGCGTGATGACACTACCAAGCTACACCCAGAGAATTTTGCCAAAATCTGTTTGTCCGACTCCTTCCTTGTCGATCCGCTGCGCGCATTTTTTGTGTCCGAATCGGTTGATCGGTCTATCTGGAAGAAAGCAGTCATCAGTGCCGGTATTCTTTTTGACCGATGCCGGCTTGTGGAGCACAGCGGGAATCTTCCATCAGGAATCTTCAGCGACATTTCCATCTGGAACAAGGAGGCCGTGAAGTCAGTGGCACAGTCTTTTTGGTCTCGTGTTCATGGAGGAATGGTTTCCAAGGATAGGACCAGACCGAATGGCACCATTACGAAACAATCTGGACAACAACTCTCAGGATAGTGAAGGAATATCTTCTACGAACGAACATAGCATCCCCTACAACTGGTTGATTGATCTGATTTTATCGTTTACTTCCACCAGATCCGGCATCATTTCAGATTCAGATGTATTCGACATGGGGTCAGCACAAGCACATATCTGGCGGCAGTCGATGGGGCACACCAGCAACCTCCGTCTCCGGACAGAAGCGGACTTCGGTCCACTGTTCAGTGTTCCCAAGACCTTCCTTACAGCAATTCCAGACGCATCCCCACCAGCGGCATCATTCCTCCCGACTCAGGAATTTATCCAACCCTTGTTGCTGGTCGGTCTAGCCCGAAAAATGCATGAGAGAGGAGGGTGGAACCTCAATCATGTGATATAATTCAATCAGTTAACAGAGAATTACCGGAGATCCCACCCATGATACATTGTACCCGCCAGCCGCTCCGGTTTTCAAGACGCAGAGGCCGCAAGGTCGAAGCCAGTTTCCAGGGCGGCGCCATCACCGGCAACGGCGGCGTGAGGGGCTTGCATCCGGCAGGTCTGCATCCAGAAGGACAGGCATATCGGTTAGCCAGCATCCCGCAGGGCCAGAATTGCACAAGAAATTCTGACTACATAAGCAATTGAGGAGGTTTGAAAACTTTCCCCCCTGCGATCAACCTGCAACCGGTACGCTGAAGCGCATCCGTGTCTACAACAGAAGAGGATTGACCTTCTACGGCTGTAGGCATATGGTTGGCATATGCCTACAGATTCACAAAACCTTTCCAGATCTGCCCGCCATGCTCGGCTGTTCCGCAATGGCCGCAATCAGGCAGTTCGCATTCCGCGAGAATTTGAACTATCAGCGGACGAGGTGATGATCTACAAGGAAGATGGCCGTCTTGTCGTTGTGCCGATCAAGCGGTCCCCAACCCTAGCCGAGGTTTTGTCGCGGCTTACCCCCCTTGAAGAAAACTTCCCAGACATGGCAGATCCGCCAGTCGCACTGGAAGATTTCCTCTGACGTGGTACAACTGCAATACATGCTGGATACTAACGTTGTATCCGATCTGGTACGCCAGCCCGGTGGATCCATCGCGCAACGGGCTACCGCTCTTGAACCAGGAAGTGTTGCTGTCAGCATTATCGTCGCATCCGAGCTTCGATACGGTGCGAAACGCCGCGGGTCCATGCGCCTGACAAAACAGCTCGATGCTGTGCTCTCGGCCATTGAGACCGTCCCTCTAGGGGAGCCCGCAGACAGGCATTACGGCTTGATCCGCAGTGAACTGGAGCGAATCGGTCTCCCGATTGGGCATAATGACCTGCTGATTGCTGCCCATGCGAGAGCACTCGGTACAACACTTGTAACGAAGAACACCAGCGAATTCAGCCGTGTTCCGGGTCTTGAAGTTGACGATTGGGTGTAAGGATTGCTCTGACCCATCTCGTGATGATGCTGACAAATCACGCAGTTGCACAGAACCTTGAAGCTGGATAAGGATATGCTTCATGCAGTCTCCCAGCCATATCAACCCGTATCTGTTTGACCCATCTTCAACTGCCGGGTTGACCGGTCACGAAGGGTGTACGGGCATGCCCCCGGTAGCTGACAACAGCGCTGCACCGCCGCGATAGTTGTATCAACTTCTTCAAGAAGCTGGATGGTGTCACGTAGCTTTATTTCGCGCTCCGACTCCACGACGCATTTCTTCAGGATTTCGTGCACGAAGTGAATTGCAGGATCTTCCGGGAAGATTTGCCGTAAGTCATCCCCTTCCCGATCAAAGTACCGGAGAGGGAATCGAGGGCGACCGGATACCATCGCCCACAGCACCCTTGCAAGGCTGAACACGTCGAATGTTGGCTGAACATCCTTCAGAAGTTGACCGAAGCTCTACGGCGGTTGATATTCCCGGGTTCCTGCGTTTTCGAAGGTCAGCGTCAGCCTATCCTGATTCTCAAGCTTGAACGCGAGCCCACAGTCGGCCAACACGAGCCGGTCTCGGGCGCGACGAAGATGTTATCGGGCCTGATATCCCTGTGTACGACCTTCTGGCCGTGCAGCATGGCGACTGCATCCACCACGGGTCGGAAAGCCTTGAGCGAGTTCAGTACGCGCCCCTTGTGCGTGTTCAAACGGCCAGTCAGCGTTCCTCCTTCGAGGTATTCCATCACAAACCACTTCTCATCGAGGTTGCTGTCCAGCACCTTCACCAGTGACGGGTGATTGATCGATTGGAGTGTTGATAACTCCACCTTCATTCGGCCCAGCGTGGCTGTCTCATCGCTCCCCGCCCCCTCTTCGAGGGGCAGGAGTTCCTTGAGATCCCCCAGTGGTGCTTGGGACCCGGCCGCAATTTAACGGACTTCTTCCTCCAATTGTTCAGCGGCCATCTTGAGCCGGAGTTCTTCGGTGATGTGGGCCAACGTCGCAACGCTGGTGTGGAAGGTCCTCTGCCGATTCTCTGCGTTCGGAACGGCCGCCGGATATCGGACCAGATAAACTCGTCCTTGCCCGCCCTGCCCGATGGATTTGACCACTTCCCACTTGCCGTACTTGGCGGAATTGATCATGCGGAAAATCTCTGCAATGCGCTGGTGCAGAGCAAGCCGCGCCGTGCACGGTGTCAGATATGTTCCGGAAACTCGTCGGACGCCTTCTGCATATCCACCAGTGCCTGCTTACGGAGCGCCAGCGTCTCGTGCCATTCTTGCGCCTCCCGATCCTTGACAAAACCTGCATTGGGAGCAAGTTTCCTTACAGCCCCTTCCACCTCATCCAGAGTAACCCGAAAAAACTCCTTGCGAAGATTGGACGCATTGATTCGCCGGTCAGAAAACTCCTTGTGCAGTGCGACCTCCAGAGCCGGTGCGTCTTCCGAGTAAATAATCGCATGCGTGTCGAACTTGAAGGGAACACTGGCGTCACCCAGCTCCCGAACGCGATCATCTGGATCCAGCCTTCGGGTCAGACCAATCTTCACCACATCGCCACCGAACGAGCCGATGTTCGAGACAATGTAGACGTAGCCGGACCGGGTCATCTGCGCCATCGCACGCGCACGTGAGCTCCTGGCCTGGGCTGCGGCCAGCTGTGTTTCCAATTCTGCGATGCGGCTCATATCAACGCCAGCCTGATTTCTAGCCTCGTTGAGGAGGCCAGCAAACTTTCGTTCTTCTCGTTGAGCGGCCTCAGCTTCCGCGAGCAGCTTTTTCTCCTCGTGTTCAGCACGTGCCAGTTCCGCGCGTTCGTCTTTCTCAATCTTGAGGCGCTCCCGGTATTCGTGTGTCAGGTACAGTTCCTCAAGTTTCAGGACCACGTAGTCCTCGTGGATGACCAAATTCATGGAGGCGTTGGCATTGTTGATCTGTTTGGCTGCATCGAGAATACGTTTTTCCATGGCGATGACGTTGTTCCATCGCGTATTGGCGATCGCTGCCTCACATTCGTTGTTGAAAGCTCTCATGGTGAGGCGGGTTTGCCTGTTGACCATGGTCTGTCCTTTGGAGCGACTGCCGTCGACCGCCCAGTCGGTAGGGCAAGTCGTAGCTTCCTTTGACGAGACCATCGCCTTCTGACGCTCTCGAACGAGTTTGATGCTCTCCTTGTAAGCATCACTGTCTCCGAAGTCGAAATGCGGTTCATAGACTCCCAGTTCTGCGAAAGAGATGCGTTCGTCGTAGATTGCGACCTGCTGTTCAAGTTTTTTCAACGTGGAGCGCTTCTCGGCGTACTGTGCCCGCACCTCATCTGTTTCTTTCCGCCCCTGTTCGGCAGACGACCGAAGTCGGTCCATTTCCGACTCGATGGAGATAATGGGCGCATACTTGTGCTTTAGTGCCTCGATTTCTCGTTCCTGATTCCTGATTGCCTTCCTGGAGGCCTTGGCCCGCTTTCTCGCTACCAGCCAAAGGACAAGAAGGACGGGCGGGAGAATGAACCAGACAAGCAAGGCGATGGTGGACGGGGTCACCGGGGGCTACCCATAGCGCGCATATGCTCGAATTCGCTGATCGTGCCTCTCAAGGCAGGAAAAGGTGGGATGAGGGCCGGAAGCCCGGATCAGACCAAGAAGAACCGAGGCCATCTGTATGGACAGATGTACATGCACTTCATTCATAAGCACATATAAGCTCTTTCCTACCAATACGTTATGAGAAAGGCTTGGCGGAGAGAGAGGGATTCGAACCCTCGATACGCTGTTAACGTATACTCCCTTAGCAGGGGAGCGCCTTCAGCCACTCGGCCATCTCTCCTATTCCAGCAGGACTGACAGTCGATCAACTGATCACGGGCATGCCCGGTGGAAATCACACGTTGTGCGGATCGTCCTCTTCGTCTTCCGGGTCATAATCATATTCGGAGTCGGAGTCGGCATCAATCGAGTTGCTCCCTTCATGGCTTGCAACGGTATCTCCAGTCTCGTTCCTGATCCGGTGATAAATTTCCTCCCGGTGAACCGGCACCTCCTTGGGCGCATTGATACCTATCCTCACCTGCGTTCCGCGCACACCCAGCACGGTCAGCCTGACATCATCTCCGATGTAAACGGATTCACCGACACGACGTGTAAGTATTAACATGTTGCTACCCTCCCACCGATTATAATGAACAGACCGACGACTGTCGTTCTTCATCCTTGCGAACGTCTACCGTTTCGCAACAACCCTGTCAACCTGTCTTTCATCTTCCGTATCAGCCCCTTACTCTATTCCGGCAGCGACATGAAGCTCAAACGCATTATGCAACGCACGGACTGCAAGTTCCAGATACTCCCTGTCTATGGTAACAGAAATCTTGATTTCTGAAGTAGAAATTATCTGAATGTTGATGCCCTTCTCCGACAGGGCACGAAACATGGTTGTCGCAATCCCGGCATGAGATCGCATGCCGACGCCCACAACGGAGATTTTCGCCAGGCTCGAATCACCGACCACCGTTTCGGCATCAAGCTCCCTCACCACCGGCTCCAGCAGGGCCAGCGTCCGCTCCAGGTCATCCTGATTGATCGTGAAGGTCAGGTCAGTCAGGGAATCAGTCCCGACATTCTGGACAATCATGTCGACATTGATATGGGCCTCGGAAACCGGGTTGAGAATACTGTAGGCAATGCCCGGGCGGTCCGGAACACCGCGAATCGTGACCTTGGCCTCGTTGTCGACAGAGGTAATACCGGAAATCAATGGTCTTTCCATACTCGAATCCTCACAAGATATGAGCGTCCCGACTCCATCCTCGAACGAGGACAGAACCCGGAACGCAACGTCGTATTTGCTGGCAAATTCCACCGCACGTATCTGCATGACGCGGGCGCCTGCACCGGACAGCTCCAGCATCTCCTCGAATGTCAGGTAGTCAATGCGGCGCGCATTTTCCACGATCCGGGGATCAGCCGTATATACTCCGTCCACATCGGTGAATATCCGGCACTCGTCGGCCTTCAGCGCCGCCGCCATGGCAACAGCGGTTGTATCCGTACCGCCCCGCCCCAGGGTAGTGATGGCGTTTTCGCTGTCGATACCCTGGAATCCGGCAATCACCACAACCTTGCCGGCCTCCAGGTCCGCCATGACCCGTTCGCCCGATATGTCTTCTATCCTGGCCTTGCCATGAATCGAGTCGGTCTTGATGGGAACCTGGAAACCCGCATAGGAGCGGGCAGGCACACCCAGTTCGTGCAGTGCCAGTGACATCAGGGCGATCGTCACCTGCTCTCCGGTCGAGACCAGCGTGTCGACCTCGCGGGCAGAAGGACGGGGGCTGATTTCGCCGGCGAGACCAAGGAGCCGATTGGTCTCCCCGCTCATTGCCGAAACCACCACGACCATCCGGTTCCCTTCCTGCCAGCTGGCCTGTACGCGCCGTGCGATCTTCCTGATGCGTTCGACAGAACCGACGGATGTGCCGCCGTACTTCTCCACTATCAGTGCCACAGGTGGACTCCGATGACCAGGCTTTCAGGCATTGCAAGACAGTCTCATGGGTCCTGGGGTGCAGTCTGCAGGCTTGCGGTTGAACCGCAATCCTGATCCGTCCGGCCCGCAAGTCCCGATTCCACCCACTCGTAAGTCGCCGCCAGGGCGGATTCAATCCCTGCCACACGGGCGCCCCCGCCCTGCGCGAGTTCCGCACGGCCGCCGCCTTTTCCACCCACAATCGGAGCAAGAACCCTGATCAGGTCGCCCGCCTTCAATTCCGTGGTGAGTTCCTTGCTGATTCCCGCGATCAGGGTCACCTTCCCCTGCATGGCGCCAGCCACCACCACGACACTGTTGCCGAGTCGGCCTCGCCACTGGTCCACCGCCATGCGCATCGACCGGACATCCGAGTCATCCAGCCGCACTGCCACGACCTTGACCCCCCTGATTTCCCGCACGCTGTCCCCGGCACCGCCGGCCGCGGCCAGTTTTGCCTGCAGGTCCTGTATCTGCTTCTGCTGCTGCCTGTTCGAGTCAACCAGGGACCGGACCCGTTCCTCAACCCTCTCTCCGGGAACCTTCAGCAGGGCTGCCAGTTCCTGCATCCGTGCGATGCTGTCTGATACGTAGCGTTGCGCATGATGCCCGGTCAATGCCTCGATCCTGCGTATTCCCGACGCAATCGCGGCCTCCGAAACGATCTTGAAGAAACCGATATCACCGGTACGCTCGACATGTGTTCCACCGCATAACTCAAAGGAAAATTCACCCATCCTGATGGTGCGGACTTCCGAGTCATATTTTTCCCCGAACAGCGCCGCTGCCCCGGCCTGTTTCGCCGCATCGAGATCCATCACCTGTACGGACACCCCATGATTGGCCCGGATCTGTTCATTGACCAGTGACTCGACCTGCTCCAGTTCCGGTTCCGTTACGGCTGAGAAATGGGCATAGTCGAAGCGCAGTCGGCGAGACTCCACCAGGGAACCCTTCTGTTCAACATGCGTTCCGAGGACCTGCCGCAATGCGGCATGCAGCAGATGCGTGGCGGAGTGGTTCAGCGCACAGGCAGTGCGCTCCCGGTCATCAACCTGCGCCATGCCCTCCTGCCCGCACCGGATATCACCGGAAATCACCCTGCCGACATGCCCAATCGCGCGATTGGACAGATACCGGGTATCCTCCACCGTGAACACACCGCCATGGAAGGTAATCGTCCCCCGGTCCCCTGCCTGGCCTCCGCTTTCCGCATAGAACGGCGTCCGGTCAAGCACGATGGTGCCTTGCTCACCCTCCCGAATCGATTCTCGGGACTGGTCGTCCACCACGATAACCCGCACGCATGCTGGCGAAGCCAGCGACCGGTATCCGACAAAGCGGGTGGACTCCAGGCCGCTTACCCTGGCCTGTTCCCGGCCGAACCGGCTGGCGGAACGGGCCCGTTCACGCTGATCTGCCATATGCGACTCGAAACCGTGGTGATCGATGGTCAGACCATGCTCCCTGGCGACATCGGCGGTCAGGTCCACCGGGAAACCGTAGGTGTCATACAGCGTGAATACCACGTCTCCCGGCAACCGGCCGTCCTCGATGCCTGCCATTTTCTGGTCAAGGATACGAAGGCCCTGCTCAAGCGTTTCGTTGAATTTTCCGTTTTCCTGTTCAAGAATCCGCTTTACCTGACCGCTGGCGCCAGCCAGCTCGGGGGTTGCAGTCCCCATTTCAGCCAGCAGGGGATCGACCAGCCTGTGCATGAACGGCTCCCTGCATCCCAGCTGGTAGCCGTGGCGCACCGCCCTGCGGATGATTCTGCGAAGCACGTACCCCCTGCCCTCGTTGGAGGGCATCACGCCGTCGGCAATCAGCAACGCCGTGGAGCGGATGTGGTCGGCGATAACCCTGAGGGACTTGCTGTCCAGGTCATTGATCCCGATCACCGACGAGGCGGCCCGGATCAGGTTCCGGAACAGGTCGATTTCGTAGTTGCCGTGCACCCCCTGGAGTACTGCCGCCATCCGTTCCAGACCCATGCCGGTGTCCACCGACGGGGCCGGCAGGGGTTCGAGCGTTCCGTCACTGCTGCGGTTGAACTGCATGAAAACCAGATTCCAGATCTCGACGAACCGATCTCCGTCCTCGTCCGGCGTTCCCGGCGGTCCGCCAGCGACATCCGGCCCGTGGTCATAGAATATTTCCGAACAGGGACCGCAGGGGCCGGTGTCCCCCATCTGCCAGAAATTGTCCCTGGCACCGATCCTGGCAACCTTTTCCCCGGGCAGCCCGATCTGATCGACCCAGACAGACTCGGCTTCCTCGTCATCCTCGAACACGGTTACCCAGAGTTTGTCCGGCGGTAGCCGGAACTCCTCGGTGAGCAGTTCCCAGGCATACCGGATGGCATCCTCCTTGAAATAGTCGCCGAAACTGAAGTTCCCGAGCATCTCGAAAAACGTGTGATGGCGGGCCGTGTATCCAACATTCTCAAGGTCGTTGTGCTTGCCGCCGGCGCGCACGCAACGCTGGGCCGTCACGGCGCGCCTGCAATTGCGGGTCTCCTCACCAAGAAACACTCCCTTGAACTGCACCATGCCGGCGTTGGTAAACAGCAGGGTATCGTCATTGTCCGGAACAAGCGGGCTGCTGGGAACGATTTCATGCTCCTGCCGCGCGAAGTAGTCGAGAAACTTCTGTCTGATTTGAGCGGTTCTCATGCCGTCTTACCCGTAAAACAGCCTCCTGTACTGTTCGGTCTCCGAATCCCTGAAGCCGCGCTGTTTCAGAAAACGGATCTGTTTCATCCACCCTCCGGGGTCGGCCGGAATTCCCGAACCGAATTTGCGGGTTCGTATCTCTTCTACCCGTTCCCGCCACAAGCTCTCGTAAGGTTCCATCACGCGTTCGATTGTCTGTACGGCTATATGGTGTCGTTTCAGTTCAACAAGGATCCTGAGCGGTCCCTTGCCGGCATTGTATCGCGAACGGCACAATGATTCTGCGAACCGGTCATCGGAGAGGGCCCCCTGATCGAGCAGGGATTGCACCACCTGATCACACAGCCCGGGAGAGGCCCTGTCCTGCAGCTTCCGCCTGATCTCATGGACGCTGTATTCCCGCCTTGACAGCCACGTGCAGGACTGCTCCAGCAACGCGGCCGCATCATCCGGCGATCGCCTGACTCCCAAACCGCGTCGTGTCACATCCGTTCAGAACGAATCAGGCATCTTCCGCCTGTGCCGCATCCCTGCCTCCGGAACCGGCAAGAGGCGGTATGGACTTTCTTTCGCGGATAATCCGCTCTATCTCCTCCGCCATGCCGGAGTTTTCCATGAGAAAGGCCCGGACGTTGTCCCGTCCTTGTCCAATCCGGTCATCGCCATAGCTGTACCAGGCGCCGGACTTGTCGATGATTCCCAGGTTCACGCCCAGATCGATCAGTTCACCCTCCTTGGAAATGCCCTCGTTATACAGGATATCGAATTCGGTTTGCCTGAAAGGAGGCGCCAGCTTGTTCTTGACCACCTTGATCCGGGTCTGGTTGCCGAGCACCTCGTCACCCTTCCTGATGGCCCCGATCCGCCGGATATCCAGCCGTACCGAGGCATAGAACTTCAAGGCATTGCCACCAGTCGTCGTTTCCGGATTGCCGAACATCACACCGATCTTCATCCGGATCTGGTTGATGAAAATGACCATGGTGTTCGACCGCTTGATATTGGCAGTCAGCTTGCGCAACGCCTGGGACATCAGTCTCGCCTGCAACCCGACATGGCTGTCACCCATGTCACCCTCGATTTCCGCCTTGGGCGTCAGGGCCGCGACAGAGTCGATCACGATGACATCGACGGCCGCCGAACGGACCAGCATGTCGGCAATCTCCAGGGCCTGCTCCCCGGTATCGGGCTGGGAAACCAGCAGTTCATCAATATTGACGCCGATCCGCTCTGCATAGGAAGGATCAAGCGCATGTTCGGCATCGATGAATGCAGCCGTCCCGCCGCTTTTCTGCGCTTCGGCGATTACCGAAAGGGTCATGGTCGTCTTGCCGGACGATTCCGGGCCATAGATCTCGATCACCCGGCCCCGTGGCAAACCGCCGATCCCGAGTGCAATATCCAGCCCCAGCGACCCGGTTGAGTAGCTCTGGATATCCTCCGCCACATCGGAATCTCCGAGTCGCATGACCGAACCCTTTCCGAACTGGCGATCGATCTGACCCAGTGCGGCGTCTAGCGCCTTTCTCCTGTTTTCATCCATATCGTTTCTCTTTCTGACATCGTTCAACCAGCCGGAACAGGAACGAACCTGCGGCCCTTTCCGGAACGGGGAACGGATTATCCCACATGCGTCACCAATGAACCAGCATCATCCGTACGCCCTCGTGCCGGGGCCTGCAATTCACCCGCGCAGATCGGCAGGCCGGACAAGCTCCCGCAAGGCAACCGCTCCCGTGCTGCCGGAGTCCATGTCCAGAACAGCGATTGCAGCTGTCGTCATCAGCTTGCCACAGGCACTGGACCGGGCATGCGGACAAAAGTGCAGGAGCAAGTCATCCAGGGTCGGATTGTGTCCAACCAGCATCAATCGATCATACTCCCCGAATCCCCCGTCAATCATGTCCAGAACAGAACCCCGGGACGCCAGGTACAGTGACCGGGTACAGCGTATCTTGGGGTCATGCCCCTTCCAGCCGGGCGTCGTGCTCGCCAGTTCAAGCGTCTCTGTCGTTCTGCCGGCATCGGAACACAGGACAAGATCCGGCAGGTAACCGGAATCCGCCAGCCATTGCCCCATGATTGGAGCATCCCTTCTTCCCCGGTGGTTCAATGGCCTCTCGTGATCCGTCGGTGTGCCGCTGTACCAGTCGGACTTGGCATGGCGGAACAGGATCAGTTGCTTGTGTAACACGGCATGTGATGTCCGGGTAGAATACACTTCGATTCTAAACCATCTGCAGCCAGCTCGTGACATTCAGGACAAGGCCTCCGAAACCCCCACCACCCGGCACGCTGGCCAGCAGGGCCGACAAGCACCGATGCTACGAAATCTCCGTGCAGGACCCGGTTGCCGAAATCGACATGATCGACATGACTTACAGGGTGTTGCGGGGGAAAACGGCAACCGTGCTGCGGGAAGATTTCTGTGGTACCGCCAACACGAGTTGCGAATGGGTGAGAAGGCGCACGGACAACCGTGCGGTGAGCATCGATATCGACCCGGAGGTTCTGGAATGGGCCAGAAGAAACAACGTGGCCCGACTCCGTTCCTCCCAGCGCGAACGCATCGACATCTGGAAGACCGACGTCATGGATTTCCGCCACGGCAAGGCCGATGTCATCCTTGCCATGAACTTCAGCTACCAGTTGTTCAAGACCCGTGCCGAACTCGGAACCTATTTCTCCAGGGCCCGGGAGGGTCTGGCCGATGACGGCGTACTTTTCATCGACGCATACGGTGGATACGAATCCTGCCGCAGAAATCGTGAAAAGACCCGGCTGGAGCAGTTCACCTATTACTGGGACCAGGCGAAATTCGACCCGATGTCCGGCCACATGCTGTGCTACATCCATTTCCGGTTCCGCGACAAGTCATGGCTGAAACGTGCGTTTTCCTACTGCTGGCGACTGTATACCCTGCCTGAACTCAGGGAGATGCTGGACGAAGCCGGTTTCAGCAGGGTTACCGTCTACTGGGAAGGCACGGACGAGGAGACCGGGGAGGGAAACGGCATATTCACGCCTGCCGGGCACGGACAGGACGATCCGGCCTGGATCGTTTACATCTCTGCGGAAAAATGACCGTCTCCGGAGAAACCCGGTACTGCATCGACCCTCTTCCGCCTCCCCGTGCCTATGCGGCTTCTCCGCCTCTGCCCGTACCCCTGGAGAACCTCAGCCCAAGAGCCAGCACAATCGAGGCGGCAGACAATACGGCTGACAGCAGAAATGCAAGGGAAAGATCGATTTCCCCGGCCAGTCCGGACAACAGGGCGCCGAGCGCCCCTACGCCATCCAGAATGGCGAACACCAGCCCCATGGTGGTGGATTCCGAATCTCCCGAAAACTCAACTGCAGCAGCGAGGATCACCGGACGTATTGCGGTCAGCAGGGAAGCGGCGCCAACCAGCGAGACGATGAACGGCAGAAACCCGGAAAGCAGTCCTGCGGCGCCTGCACACACGGCTGCAAGACCGACCGTTCCGATCAGCAACGCCTTGCGTCCGGCAATATCGGAAATCTTGCCGACGAAAGGCTGGCACAGGGTACCGAACACCAGCATCCCGGCAAACACGATGGAAGCGTTGAAGGTATCGAACCCGTATCGCTGCTGCAGAATGACCGGCGTCATTGACAACAACGCGTACAGGGCCATGTTGTAGCAGACCATCACGCCCACCATGCACAGTCCCCTGGATGAACTCCAGAGCCGCACCAGTTTCCTCAGGTCCGTGATCGACAGCCTCTTTCCGCATGCCGCCGGAATTCTCGGCGCTATGAACACGAACGCAAACCCCATCAGCAAGGCAGGGATGATCAGCAACTGCAAACTGGTCTGCCAGCTGAAGTATCCAAGCAGAAAGCCCATGCTCAACGGCCCCAGGATTTCCGCACCGATGCTGCCGCCCATGGCGTGAATGCCAAGCGCCTGGGCCCTTCGGCTGGGCAGGGTCTTGACCAGCACTCCGGTTGCGACCGGATGCCAGAACGCATCGCCCATGACCCCGACTGCCAGCAACAGGGTTATGGGCCAGAATCCTGGCACGAGGGTGCTGACGAAATACCCTGCCGCAACCCACCAGAACGTGACCAGCATCAGGAGACCCTGATTCGAAACCCGGTCGGCAATTATGCCTGCCGGAATATAGGTAAGGCCGGCGGCAATACCGTTCACGGCCAGAATAATGCCGATTTCGGCAGGACCGAGCCCCATGCTCACCGCAACCGCAGGCGCAATGATCCAGATCGTTCCACCGACCCAGTCATTGACCAGATGACCCAAGGTAAGCACCTCCAGCAGAAACCTGTTCCTGACAATGACTGAAGATCCGTTGGCCAGAACGGCAGGATCCGCTTCAGAGCGTGCCATGATGCATACCCGGCCTGATGGGGAGAATCAGGCAGTATAGCAGTTCTGCCGCCAGCGCAGTAACAGCATGTTGCTCGTGACAAATGTGTATCCACATGCCAGCAAGGCGGAAGTTTCATCAGACAGTGTCTGGGCCCTGTTAACTCAAACGCAGGAATTCGACGATGAGTTCGAAGGTGACGAAGCCGAGGAACATGACATCGGGCCTGTGAAGCGCGAGAAGATCCTGCGGAATCCCCTGAACCGTCGGAACAGGCGCTCGATCTCGTTGCGCCGCCGGTACAGTTGCCGATCGTACTGCCAGGGCGCGCACCGATTCCGCTTCGGCGGAACCACCGGCCTGAACCTCCGCTCCCGGATCAGCTGGCGGGTCGCGTCGTCTTCGTACGCCCGATCCATGAGCAGGACCGGTCTGTCCGCCGGTCGCGTCAGAGCCTGCCCTGCCCAGACCTTGGGCAGAGCCCTGATCAGGGCCCTGGAAACCCGTTGCCGACCTGCCGGAACGTCTTTTAATCTCTCAGTATCTTTCGGGCGCTTCCGACGATGCGTCCCCAGTCCCGCGACCTGCGTCGGGGCACGGTCGGGAAATTCAACTGTCATTTTCAGCCTTCCGCCCATGGCTCCGATATGGCTGCACAGCGTCGATATCATGAGATCGCTGCGCTTTTCCATCTGGGCAACGGTTGCCTGACGAATGCCCGGGGTCCTGGCAAGCTGGACCTGGGTGAGTGCCCTTGTGCAGTTCCTGAAGGGTTTCATACTCCTCTGTGCAGGCGCCTGGCCTCGGCATCGATCCTCGCGCGGCGTTCCGGTGTGAACTCGCTCATGATGTCGTTTGATGCAGTTGTCATGATACTCACCCTTTCATTTCATCAAGATGGATGTCGAACCGCTCATCGGTCTTCGCAAGTAGTTGCCTGTAAAACCGCTTCTCGCTCATTCCTGACTTATCGCCAGCTACCAGAAGGACAGCTTTCGATCAGGATCAAAGGCGAAGGCAATCCACCAAACCCCGTCATTTGCATTGCACCTCATATCCTTCATGTTCGCGTGCTTCGATCCAGCAAGGTGTCAGCATGCGGCCTGCCGAGTCGTGGACCTTCGCGCTCCAGAAGCCTGATACGGGCGGCCATGGCATCCTGAACGGTTTCAGGATAAGCCTTGAACTCCGTCACACAAGGTGTCAACGAAAACGACTGCCCAGTCCATACCCGGAATATGGCTTGAATACCATAATATCTGAAAATCTGTATTTTCTGGTTGCGCGAATCCAACTGATCATGCTTCCTAACCCGAAAAATGCATG
>JAJDVC010000196.1 GCA_022826305.1 Gammaproteobacteria bacterium
CCGGCCCGCCGGCTGGGACCGGATGCAGCACTACGTGGTGATCCGCCGCCTGACCGGGGAGGCCGGTTTCTGCTGGTGCCGCAGCACACGGTGATCCTGGTGTCGCGGAACGACCTGTCGCTGAAGGAACTGGTGCACCGCCACCGGGGCAAGCAGGGGCAGGAGAACGCTTTCAAGGGCCCGCTGGAGGACATGGACCTGCATCACCCGCCCTGCCGGGGGTACCGTGCCAACCAGGCATTCTACGCCCCGGGCCACATCGCCCAAGTGCTGCTGCATGCGGTGCAGTACACGGTGCTGCCGAAGAAGGCCCGGCGTCATGGCATCCGGCCGATCATCCGCTACGTGATGCGCGCGGCGGCGCACATGGTCCGGTCGGCGCGCCAATCCTGTGTGCGCTTTGCCAGGAACAACTTCCGGCTGGACTGGCTGTACCATGCCATGGTGACGCTGGAGGCGCTGATTCCTTCCCGCTCCCGCGCCCCGCCCCTGCGGGCCGCGGCCTGAGACGGCCTGAATCGACCACGGATTGATGAACGCTGCAAGACGGCGGGGACTGGTTCGCCTGCGCCATGGCATCGGAGGATGAAATGTACATCTGGCGGGCTGATTTGTACATTGAGCATGCCTGTCAAGTGACTGATCGAACCCTGAGCGCACTGCCGTCCATCCATGCTGGATCAGTAGGGCGAAAATCGCGCTCGGACCCCTTTATCAGGGGATTGGGAACTCTTGCTGTTGCCTCAATACCGGCTTACGCCTTACTCTGTCATCGCTTGCGAAATATCCGGGGTAGGCTCTCTTCCGTCTTTCACCCGTCTTGAGTCATCTTATGTTGTAAGGATACACTTGGTCGCATGTATCAGAGCCTGTTCCGTAGCATACCGCAGTATCAACTAGACGCTGCCCTCCGACGCGTCGCCTGACCGATGGGGGGAGAACGCGAATCACAAATCTGGAGTGACAACGATTTAATCGACTGCAGTTCGAGCCCAATAGCTCACTCGGAATCCGATCCTTGGAATCCGGTTGGGCATCAGGCAGAATCCTCACAAGCCCTCCAGCATAATTCTGCGATAGAAGCATTCGGGGCAGAAGAAGTCACAGCCTCACCATGGAATCTTGAAGACCTGAGAGATCATGAATTCACTGATCAATGCGAAGACGCTGCTTTTGACGGAGGAGACTGGGAAGAGCCGGACCCGACGGCAAATCCCATCAGTGAACTCAGCGAGTCGCTGTACCCTCCTGACAACAGCATCACGGACATCTCGAAGGAACTCAAGATCGGAGAACTGCTTGCATTTGTGGCGCCTTGCACTTTGATGCAACACGCCCGATGTCACGAGTTGCTGAGTGCCTGCAATGTCGGTCGTCTGCGTCGTCTGATCCCCTGGCTGCGTAACTATTCCTGGTGCGGCGATAAGCTTCAATTGTTTCTTGAATTCCGCGATCTTTGGGAATCTCCAAGTAATGTGCACTGGTGGGAGTTTTTTTACTGGGATCACTTGGATCAGGAATGGATGCCAAAATACCTCAAGACAACGCTCACGCTGGAACACGCACGGGAGCTTGTGGAAAATCGGGCAGGTCGCGTTGTTACGGAGGTGATAGAAGTGAACTGGTTTGACGATTGGGAGAACTATGCAGCATGGGAGCACGGAACTCGGTCCTTCGCAAGCTTCGCCGTATTTCGGGCGGGCATTCCGGATGACGTCTGTTGGTGGGAATATCTGGACTGCGATGACCGGCGTACTCCTCTGGAAATCGCGCAGTGCATGGACACCGGTTTCGCGCCATTCATGCTGCCATCCATTGTGCAGCAGTACTCGTGCCCCCGGGTAATCGACATCGACGTCGACCCATGGCCCGACGTGACGGATATGGCGCGTCGTCAGGCAGCAGCACTGGGAGGCAATCTGGCCCAGGCATGGGAAGAAATCCTAGGTGGGATAACCGGCAACTGACATGGGCCAGGAGACTGTGCGGACCATCCCGGGCGAGGACTGTTTTGTTGCCCATAGGGAAGCTGGCCGATATGACGGTCAGTTGGGAGTCGTGGTCCAGTCCAACAGCAATGATCAATGTATCCAAGTCAAATGGGGCGTGGCCGGTGAAATGGAATGGCATAGCCTGGACGAGTTGTGTTGCGGATTCAGGAAGGGGCATGTTGTCCAAGACCGACCCAGATCGAACACCCGCATATCCCTTGGCACAGGCACGGTAATCACGTATCGCCGGATTGCGGGACGCGACATGGTTCTGGTACAGTTGCATCGGAACGGGGAGAGTCGATGGATTCCATTCGAGCGCCTAATTCGTGTCAAGGACGCCGCCTGGAAGTATGAGAACGCTGCCTCGGACGATCCAGAGCTTTTCCGGCTGAAGGCCTTGGCCTATGCGCTTGATTCCTGGAACCAGATCACCGGCGCACTGGATCGCCTGGATGTCGACCCGCTGCCACACCAGATCGATCTGGTTCACCGGATCATGACGTCGGATCACGCCAATTGGCTGATTGCCGATGATGTCGGCTTGGGGAAAACCATTGAGGTGGGACTTTTGCTCGCGGCGATGAAACGACGGCGGCAGGCCCGGCGTGTGCTCGTCATCAGTCCTGCAGGCGTCGTCCGCCAATGGCAGGACGAGATGCGTTACAAGTTTGGCGAGGACTTCAGAATCTACGGTCTGGACTTCCAGATCAATCAACCGGCGCACTGGGTGTCCTATGACAAGGTGATCGTCTCAATCGACCGGGCCAAATCAGAGACGCACAGCGCAGTTTTCGGCGACTCGGGATATTGGGACGTGATCATTTTCGATGAGGCGCACCACCTGAGCAAGATCGAAGGCACCGCTGTCACGCAGCGGTACCGCCTCGCCGAACGGCTCCAGCAACTTACAGACAGTTTCATATTTCTGACAGGTACGCCACACCAGGGCAAGACCGAGCAATTCGTAAACGTGCTCCTGCTTCTGCGGCCTGATCTCCGAACACGATTCGCCACCATGCACGTGGATCCGTCGGTCGTCGCCGAAGTTGTTCTGCGCAACCGGAAGAGCCATGTCACGGATGCGGCGGGAAACTACGTCTTTCGCGGACAGGACACGAAACTAGTGGAGGTTCCCCTGTCCAATGCGGCGAGAGACTTCGATGCGCAATTGCGGCGATATATTCGACACGGCTACGCGGCTTCAGCTGTCGGTGGAGTTACCGGCCGCGCGGTCGGGTTTGTCATGACGACGTACCGCAAACTCGCCTCGTCGAGCATCGCCGCAATAGAGCGGGCACTCGAACGGCGACGTTGCCGACTGACGGGTCAACTGGACGGCAATATAAATCGGATGCATAGCGGGCGTTTCGAAGAACTGGTGGAGGCCTTCGAGGAGGGCGAGGACGGAGAGGATGACCTGGTCAACCTGTCCGACCAGGTGTCGACATTGGGTGCCCGCTCCAATCCGTTCTTCGTAAATGAACTGGAAATGCTTGATGATCTCTGCGAGGCAGCCAAGGTAGTCAGGGCGGATGACCGGAAGATTGCGCAGTTCCTGACCGGCATTGTCGATCCAGTGCATGGCAGGGGACTCAAACTGCTGGTATTTACCGAGTATCGGGCAACCCAAGACTATCTTGTGGATGCATTGCAGCACCGCTATCCGGACAGTGGCGTATGCAGCATCAATGGAAGCATGGGTCTTGATACCAAGCGCAGGAACATTGACGATTTCAACGACAGTGCGCGGTTCATGGTGTCCACAGAGGCTGGCGGCGAGGGAATCAACCTGCATTACAGCTGCCACATGCTTGTGAACTACGATCTGCCGTGGAATCCGCGGCGGCTTGTCCAGCGGGCAGGCCGGCTATATCGCTACGGGCAGACCGAGCGGGTGGTCGTGTTCAATCTCATGGCGCGCGACGGTTTCGACAACAGGGCCCTTGGCATGCTCCTTGACCGCGTGTCGACAATAGCCCACGACATGTCGGACGTGAGTCCAGAGTTCCATGAAGGACTTGAAACGGAAATTGTGGGGGAACTGCTTGATCGGGTAGATATCGGGCAGATTCTCGCCAGCAACCGGGAGATGCGCTCTGATGAGCGGAGTGAGGCCGAGATTCTGGAAGCGATCAGGCGGGCAGAACAGTCGCGGTCTCTTCAGGACCAGCTTTTCTCCCACATTGAGGGCTATGATCCCAATGCTGTTGCCGCGCTGTACGCATTTGGTCCGCAGGAAGTGCTCTCGTTTCTTGAGGGCGTTCTGCCCCGACGTGGCATACGAATACGAGAACGACTCCACAATGGGCGATTGCTGGAACTCGAGTTGCCCGAGGAGATGCGCGGCAGGTATTCGGAGTTCGGCCGCAGAACAGTCGTGCGGGTGACCGTTGACCGCCGTCTTGCGGCGCGAAACGACAGGTACGTCTCAATGGACTTTGCGAGTGTCTTTTTCTCGGACCTGATCGAGTATGCGAAATCCCCGGAGTTCGGTGGCGAGCATGCAAACTTGCTGGCTATGCAAGAGGGTGTCCTGGGTATTTACAAGATTCGATGGCAGAACGATCAGGGACTGCCCCGCTGGGAGATGCTGGTTCCGGTGTTCCTGCCGGCTGGTGGCGGGGTGCCGGTTCCAAATCCTGATTTCTTCGGATCTCTCCTGCACGAATCCGATCACTCGACATTGGCTACATACCCGGTCGCCGGTGCCGCACAGAATCAACGTCGTGAACTACTTGAACAACTGGACATCTGTGCAGGAGCAGAATTGGCTGATCGATGCACCCCGTTGAGACACCCGAATGATCTGGTTTTGGTTGCAGCAGCGGATTTATGTGAAAGGTATGCATAATTGATTTATTGGGCGAATTTGCGGGTACTCGGTTCTCTCTAACCCGATCCAGTCTCTCATCACGGTCCCTCGCAGGTTTTCATTCAGAGACATGGGTTTGCTTCCGCACCAAGCTGATTATCGGCGACAGTTCCCGACATGTGAGAACCGCTTTCTGCCAGTCGTCCGCGAAGGTCGTGGCACGGGCGCGAACTTTGTTCCTCTGCGACAACCGCATGAGCCCGCGCCTCGATCATGCGTACAGCGTCCTAGTCCGCCGTCCCGCCACCGTCCGGTCGCGACGCGCCGGCGCAAGCTCGAAGCTCGCCTGCATCCGCATCCAGTGATCGGCGGTCCCCCAGCCAATGTCCTCCAGCGCCAACGCCATCATGTTCGCCGACACGCCCGCCTTGCCGTTCAGCAACCTCGACAGCGTACCGCGCTCGCACCCAAGGTGTGTCGCCGTTTCGGTCACGTTCCAGCCCATATCGTCCATGCTCTCGCGGATCAGCTCGCCTAGGTGCGGCGGGATCACCATCGGCCCGACGCGCTCGCCTGCAATGTCGTTCATGGTCAGCACTCCCTCCGGTCAGTGATAGTTGATCAGGTCCACGTCCTAGCCGTCCTCGAAGCGGAACACCACGCACCAGTTGCCCGACACGCAGACGCTCCACTGGCCCGCGCGGTCGCCCTTCAGGGAATGCAACCGGAAGCCCGGCGCGTCGGCACTACGCGGATGCATTGCGTCTTGCAGCCGGAACAGGATGCGTTTGAGCCGTGGTGCCAGACCGGCAGGCACCCGCGCGGGGTTCTCCCCCCCTCGTGCAACGCCCGCAGTCCCTTGTGCCTGATCTCCATGCTCCATTGTAACGCGCCGCGCCGCGCCACACGCCGCAACCGCCGCCGACAGTGCGGACCGAGTGAATGACGCTGCTGCTGATCGAGACTTCCTGAATT
Source organism: Gammaproteobacteria bacterium (assembly GCA_022826305.1). Taxonomy (GTDB): domain Bacteria; phylum Pseudomonadota; class Gammaproteobacteria; order Arenicellales; family Poriferihabitantaceae; genus Poriferihabitans. The sequence continues at coordinate 5,782 of JAJDVC010000196.1, forward strand.
GATTCGTTCCCTCATGCTTCCTATACTGCGGCTCGGAAGCCGTGCGATGGTTCGGGACCCCATCCCTCAGGTGCGCGGCAGGCGCTGCCGCTCAAGCGCCGCTCGGGCTAAGTGCCGGATGCACAACGACTTTCATCGCTCGACGGTTTGAGCGGTCAGGAAGCACGATAGCGACGCCCTTCGGCGCGTGGGTACCACATCTCACGCATACACATTGCCAGTAAATGCCGAGCATCTCGATGACCGAGTGCTGTTGGTCGGAGAAGCAGGAATCCGGGCGATCTCCGTGGGATCAGAACCGTTCTCATCGGGCCTCTTCATGTTTCAGCAACCATGCCTTTCGATCCAGGCCGCCGGCATATCCTCGCAAGGTGCCGTCCTTGCCAATCACCCTGTGACAGGGAATCATGATGGAAATCGGATTGTTGGCGTTTGCGTTTGCTACTGCCCTGATCGCCTTGGGGTTGCCCACTCGTTCGGCCAATTCGTGATATGAAATGACCTCTCCCAGGGGAATTGTGCAAAGAACACGCCAGACGGAACGTTGGAACGTTGTCCCACCCGTATCCCAGACCATATCATCGAATACGGTCCGGTTCCCGTCAAAATACTCCTTCAGTTTTCTGTATGCAGGACCATTGCGTGACGATGGATCCAGAGTATGGTTTCCGAATCGTCGCTCCAGCAAGCGCTCGATTCGTTTGGCATTATCCCTGAAATCAACCAGAACCAGAGTTTCCTGATTCAGAACGATCTGGATTTCTCCTATTGGACTGCTGCAAATCTCACAGGTGAGTCGTTTCATCATTGTCCATACTGACTGAAGTCGATTTTCGCAACGAGCGAGGCGAATAACCATACTCCTTGAGAAAATTGTCGTTGAATTGCCTGACACTCCTGAAGCCGGATTTCAGGGCTATCTCGGTCATGGAAAATGAACTGTCCAGAACCAGACGCCTGGCGTGTGACAGCCTCCTGGCTTTTGCCAGGGAGTAGGGGCTCACGCCAACATGACGTGAGAACAGCTGGCGCAGATATCGTTCGCCGATACCCAGCCTGTCAGCCAGACATGAAACCCCACCTTCGTCCAGGGCTCCCATATCTATCAGGTTCAGTGCCCGTCTGACAGTTGTCCGGGTACCATTCCACGCCGGACTTCCAGGTGTCGTTTCCGGACGACATCGCAAACAGGGTCGGTACCCTGCGGAAAGTGCTGCTGAAGCGGAATCGAAAAAACGGCAATTCTCCGGCTTCGGAGTCATGGCGGGGCACACCGGTCGACAAAAGATCCCCGTGCTTTTCACCCCTGTAAAGAAAAGCCCGTCAAACCCGGGATCCCTTCTCTTGACAGCAGAATAGCAGATATTGAAATCAGGCGTCATGGGGGAAGTATATCGGTGATCTTCCGGGCAATCCGGTGAAAATCGGCACTGGTGTTGACCGCCCGACACGGGTCATCGGGCAGGATACTCATGAAGTATCTGGAAATTGCGTCCTGAAACACTCCCCCATCCGCGAATATCCAGAACACATCATGCTAGCCTGCATCCGCATAAAGCGGGAAACGCCCGCACAGATCAATGACCTGGTCCCTTACCGACTTCTCAACCGAAGCATCTCCCATATTATCCAGAACATCGCATATCCAGTCGGTAATCTGTTCCGCTTCCGTGACCCCAAACCCGCGCGTGGTCATGGCCGGTGTCCCGATTCTCAAACCACTGGTAACAAAAGGTGACTGAGGGTCATTGGGGACAGTATTCTTGTTTACCGTGATATTAGCCCTTCCCAAGGCAGAATCAGCATCCTTGCCGGTTATGCCCTTATCTACCAGATCCAGCAGGAACAGATGACTGTCCGTACCACCGGATACGATCTTGTAGCCACGCTTCAGGAACACGGTCACCATTGTCTTGGCATTATCCAGGATTTGTTGCTGGTAGATCTTGAAATCCGGCTCCAGCGCCTCCTTGAATGCTATCGCCTTGGCTGCAATGGCATGCATGAGGGGGCCTCCCTGGGTCCCGGGGAAAACGAGTGAACTCAGTTTTCTTGTCACCTCATCATTGGATCTGGCGAGAATCATGCCGCCTCTTGCACCGCGCAGGGTCTTGTGGGTGGTGGTCGTCGTCACATCGGCGATTGATACCGGATTTGGATACAGGCCTGCCGCAACCAGCCCCGCAACATGGGCCATATCAACAAACAGACATGCCCCGACAATATCTGAAATTTCACGGAATCGCTGCCAGTCCATTATTCTTGAATAGGCAGAAAACCCCGCGACAATCATTTTCGGGCGATGCTTTCTTGCCAGCGCCTCGACTTCATCATAATCTATCAGACCAGTTTCCGAATCCAGTCCATACTGTACCGAGTTGTACAACTTTCCGGAGAAATTCACTGCGGCTCCATGGGTGAGATGTCCACCATGCGTGATTTTCATGCCGAGCACGGTA
>JAJDVC010000080.1 GCA_022826305.1 Gammaproteobacteria bacterium
CCCGGAGAAACGTAAAGCCGGTGGTCCCCCTTCCGGTGAAGTCCCTGTATCCGGGGAAACTGCTGCCTGACCACCAGATTGAACGGGAAGATCTGCCCGTTATGCGTGTGCCCGCTCAGCATCAGGTCGATTCCCCGGTCAACCGCATCCTCCCACCCGAGAGGACGATGATACAGGAGGACGGCAAACCTGCGGGCATCGAACCGGATCTGTGACAGGCCGCGGGATACCTGGTCCTTGTCCTCGGCATCGTCAATGCCGATGAAGGAGATTTCCCCGACCGTTTCCGACGCCTGACGAAGCACCGTTACGCCCAGACGCCCGGCCATGCCGACGATCTTGTCGGGATCGGCATATCTTTCGTGGTTGCCCAGTGAGAAAAACACCTTGGCGGACAGGTCCCTGATCGACTGCAGGTCCCCGATCTCCACTGCGCTACTGTCGATCAGGTCGCCGGTCACGACCACGAAATCGGGATCAAGACGGTTGAGCCTGCTGACGATCCTGCGCATGAATCCTTCCTGTCTGGAGCCGATATGGACATCCGAAATCTGCGCTATCCGCCAGGTGCGTGTTACCTTCCGGTTGCAGAAGTCCAGCCGCCTGACGGTAATCGGATAGGACAGCGCCGCCGCAAGGACGATCAGCATCGCCCCCGCGATCACGACGAGCCGCGCCAGCTGCGGATCCGGAACGTCGACCGCCCATCTCGCCCCTTCTCCGACCAGCGTAAGCATCGCGAACAGGAATCCGGCACCCAGCCAGTGGACGACAATGCACCGCACCTGCATGTTGGGACCCCTGAAGGCATAGTACATGCCGCCCAGGCCGGCGGCCCAGCATAACGTGGAGAGAACGACGGCGGCGTCGGCCGCACCCGAAAGCCACCATACCAGACGCAGCACCGGATATGCGAAAACCAGATAGCCGGCGAGGATGAACACTACGCACGCCAGGGCTTTCCGTGTATTGGAATGAATCTTCATGACAAGCGGACCGTCAGCCGTCCCGCGCAGACAACTCATGCGTTCCGCAAAACTGTTCAACCACGGATTTCTGTATGAACCAGACCCCGACGAAGCAGAACCACAGCGCCATGAAGGTGGGGTAGTAATCAATGAACCCGGGATTCCGCCCGATCCTCAGCGCCGTGAATTCCCTCGCCGCGAACCAGATGCAGTAGAAGATCGAGAACAGCGCCGTGAAGTTGACATATATCAGCCAGCCCGGCAGACGCGACAGCTCCCCGGCATACAGCGGGTTCAGCACGCCTGCCACAAAATAGGCCAGGCAGACGAAGGGTACGGCCAGGGCGAACCGGACAAGCATCACCAGGCGCGCAGAAAGCCGCAGACCGGGTGCAAGGTGGCTGTTCGCGGATATGCCGATGGCATAGATCCACCCGAGCATGACCAGCAGGAAGTAGGCGACCAGGAAACCCCATTCGACAGGGGTCCCGCCCAGGGGCGTGAACCTGAACACCGCATAGGGCGACACCATCAGCACAAAGAGGGGAAGCGCCCTGGATGCAATGAAGAAACGGATGAATCTATTCATGGCGCCTTCTTCGTCCCACGCGCAGGGAGGGCCCGTCTCCGACGACAGGCGGCCCGCACGGGACATGATTTCCGACTATAATCGCGCACAGCACCGTTCTCCGGGAACACAAACCTGAATACTATACCAAAACTGCGGAAAACCAAGCTCATCGCCACCATCGGCCCGGCCTGTGATGATCTGGAGACGCTCAAGGCGATGCTCCTCGCGGGCATGAACGTGGCGCGGCTGAACATGTCTCATGGTGACGACGCCTCACACCACAGACGGCTTGATCTGCTGCGTGAGGCATCAAGCCAGACCGGCCTGACCGTGGCCGTGATGGTCGACACCAAGGGGCGCGAGATACGCACCGGCACCCTCGGCAGCACCAGTATCCTGCTTGAAAGGCATCAGCCCCTTTCGCTCTTCTGCGATGGACAGGATGGTGACCGGGACGGCATTTCCGTTTCGCATGGACAGCTTTACCGGCACGTGTCGCCGGGACACCGCATTCTGCTTGATGACGGGCAAATCGAGCTGATCGTGGAAAAGGTCCGCAACCAGCGAATCGATACGGTTGTCGAATGCGGCGGGGTACTGCGCGACCACAAGGGTGTCAGCCTGCCGGACAGCGACTCGGCGTTTGATGACCTGTCCAGCGACGATTCGAGGGAAATAGACTTTTCCGCACAGCGAAACGTGGAATACCTGGCGGCATCGTTCATCCGCAACGCGAACGACGTGGTAACGCTGCGCAACGCGCTGAGAAGCCGGGGTGCGAACATCCCCATCATCGCGAAAATAGAAAACCGCGAAGGCGTGAAGAACCTCAACAGCATCATCTCTGCAGCCAACGGAATCATGGTGGCCAGGGGGGACCTTGGGGTGGCTCTCGAACTCGGCGAAGGGCCTACCATACAAAAACAGATCATCCGTGCAACCGTTTCACAGGGCAAACCGGTCATTACGGCGACCCAGATGCTCGATTCGATGGAGCGCAATCCGAGGCCGACGCGCGCGGAAGTCAGCGATGTCGCCAACGCGATCTTCGACGGCACTTCCGCCGTCATGCTGTCCGGGGAAACGGCGGTGGGTCGACGGCCTGTCGAGGCGGTCGAAACCATGGACCTGCTGGCCCGGGCGGCCGAATCGAGCCTCGGCCGGTTCGGCTATCTCCAGCAGATCGAATCCAGTCCCTCGAACGAGGTCACGGAGGCCGTCGCCCAGGCATCCATAACCATGGCCAACCACCTGAATGCAGCAGCGATCATAGCCCTTACCGAAACCGGCATGACCGCCAGGATGATTTCAAAGTACCGGCCGGATTGCCCCATTCTCGCGGTAACCTCCTCGCCGACCGTCGTCTCCAGACTGGCCATGAACTGGGGAGTGCTGGCGCTGCTGTACGAGGGAACCGGGACGGACGATGAGCGGATCGTGTTTGCAACCGGAAAGGCCAGGGAAATGGGTTTTGCCAGGGACAACACCGTCATGATCATGACCGCGGGCAGTTCAAGGCTCGCCGGCAGCACCGACCTCATACGCGTGCTCAGGATTACCTGATGGCCGGCGGGCGCGTGACAACACCCGACATCAGCTACCGCGTGAGCGGCTCCGGCCCCCCGCTCTACATGATTCACGGCATCGGTTCAAGGCAAGGCACCTGGGACGGGGTCGTGCCGGCGCTGGAACCGCATTTTTCCTGCGTCCGCTATGACCTGCGCGGGCACGGCGGCAGCCCCGGGACGGAATCCACCCTTTCCCTGGAGCAGCTTGTGGCCGACCTGGAGATGCTGCGCGCTCACCTCGGCCATGAAACCATTCATGTCATGGGACACTCCCTGGGCGGAATGATCGGCCCCGCCTATGCCAGGACATATCCGGACAGGGTGATGAGCGTCGGTCTGCTCAGTACCGCGGCGGGGCGGACGGAACCGGACAGGCTCAAGCTTCAGGCTATCGGTGACGCCATGGCAGAGCGGGGAGTCGTTCCCGCCATACAGACCTTTGTCGACCGCTGGTTCACCGACGGATTCATCGCCGGGAACCCCGGTCTTGTCGACCGGCGCATCAGCCAGATACGCAACACACCGGAACCGGTGTTCCTGGGCGTGTTCAGGATCTACGCCACGACCGAAATGGGGCCGTGGCTCAAGGAAATCCGGTGCCCCTGCCTGGTACTGACAGGGGAACTCGACGGAGGCTGTCCGCCAAGGCTCAACCGGTTCATCAGTTCACGGTTGCCGCGCGCGCGGTTCGTGGTGCTGGAAGGCGTCAAGCACGCCATTCTCCTCGAGTGCCCGGAAAGGGTCGTTCCACATGTCCGGGACTTCTTGCTGGACGTGGAGCATCAGCGTTTCGCTGACGAACCGACATCGACCGAAGACGGCATCGGCGAATCACCCGCCACGTGAACCGTGGTGGTCGGGAAAGCGCACTCGGCTCCGTTGCGCTCGATGATCTGCAGGATACTGAGGAGGATTTCCTGCTTGATCCGGTAGTACACCGGCCCCGATTGTGTCCGGGTGTAACAATAGATGAACAGGTCCAGCGATGACGGACCGCAAGTGGTGAAACTGACCATGAGCGTCTGTTGCTGGTCGATTTCATCGTGTTCCCTGAGATACCCGTCAATCTGCCCGACGATCACGTCCACCACCGCGGAATCCTCGTAACGAACGCCCACCGTCTCGTAGATCCGGCGGTTGGTCATCCGGGAGACGTTCTCAATGGATATGGTGGAAAAACTCGAGTTGGGAACATAAAGCGGACGGCTGTCGAAATTGCGTATCCGCGTGACACGCCAGCCGATGTCCTCGACGATGCCTTCAATCTCCCGCTCGGGAGACCGAACCCAGTCGCCGACCCTGAACGGCCGATCCAGATAGATCATCAGCCCCCCGAAGAAATTGGCCAGCAGGTCCTTGGCGGCGAAGCCCACGGCTATCCCGCCGATTCCACCGAACGTCAGCACGCCGGCAATGCTGAACCCCAGGGTCTGCATGATGACCAGGCCTGCCGATATCAGTACGGCCAGCCGCAGCAGCTTTCCCACGCCGTCCAGCACGGCCGAGTCTGCCCGTACTGAAATCTGGCCCTCCCCGATCACGCCCTGTATCCGGGTGATGAGTCGCGACAGGAACCAGGCAAGCGTGACAACCACGCCGACATCCCTGCACCGGCTGGCCCAGGCGGCTACCGCTGTTGCTTCCACGAGCCGGGAAAATTCCATCGCGAATTCCAGGCCGACCACCCAGATCAGCACCATGAGCGGCGCGACCAGTGCGGCCGCCACCTCCCTGTCCCAGGGGGTACGGGCAACGCTTCTCTTGCGGATCATGCCGCGCAGCACGAACCGGCTCGCCAGGGAGACCGCAGCCGTGACCAGCACCACTACCAGAAACCTCACCAACGAACTGTTCGACAGAAGTTCCATGATATGCTGATTCCCTGAGAGTTGTGCGCCTAACCTGACGACGCGTATTGTTCTGCATGGTGCGGCGACTTCACAGGCCCACCGTGTCCTTCATCCTCCCCATGCGCCGGCATGTTCCCCGGCCAGCCGAACAGCAATCCGACCGAAAGGACGTCCCTTGCCGCATTCATGACCCGGTCATCCTCGTAACCGCAATGACTACAGCGGCATGTGCGGTCGGACAGCGTCAGACTCCTGTCGAGCATGCACCCACACTCGCTTGACGCAGAAATGCATCCAGTCTGCCGTGCGTGAATCTGGACAACCTGGCTGTGTGGCTCGGCGTTATCATGCAACGATTATAGATCATGATGTGTCAGGTCATGCGTACAATTCCCGTTCTTTATACAGCCTTTCCGGCGTTTTTCCTGCTGAGGCCCGCATGGCCGTTCAACCCGCATCCACCCCGTGCAGATGCCCGCACACCTGGTCAGGAATCCCGCAAATCGATGATCGGACTGGAGCAGTATTCCTTGCGTCGGCAACTCTGACAATAGTTTCCAACGTACAGACTGTCAATCCAGCAGGTCAACCGTTCCAGAGATTCCGGGTCGTCAAACAGGAATCCGGCTTCGAAATTCCGCCGGGTGTCGCTTTTACTGCCCATCCCGGCACCCGTCAGGTTGGCAGAGCCGACAAAGGCAATCCGTCCGTCGATCACCACGGCCTTGGTGTGTACCCTGGGACACGTGACCAGTTCAAACAGCTCTTCATTCTCAAGTTCGCCGAAACGGGCCAACTCGCTTCTGAAACGCGGCCCGGGTTCCTTTGCATGAATCAGCCTGACAGCGACCCCGCGCCGCACCAGAATCGCGAGCACCTGCAGGAAGGGGATGTATCCTGTATCGCCATGCACATACATGTCCTTGATATCCGCAGTGACAATCCATACATGGCTACGGGCATCGGGAACGTATTTCCTGATTACCTCATCATAGATTTCCCGGTTCAGCAGCAACCGAAACATGTACGAACCCCGGATAACCGTCCGTAACCGAAAACCGAACTATGTCACCTCCCCTGCCGACTGCTCCCATTGGCTGTAGCCTCCATCGAGGCTGAAGACACTTTCGAATCCCTGCTGACGGAAAAAGGCAGCGGCGTCGACGCTCATGACCCCGTGATAACAGCACACGATGAGCGGCAGGTTCCTGTCCGTCTGATCAAGAAACGACTGGAGATTTGCGTGGTTGATACTGACCGCGCCATCTATATGGCCGGTCTGGAAAGAAACGGAATCACGGATATCCACGACCTGCACACTGCCAGCCTCTATCAAGGCCCTTGCCTGCTTCCCGTTTATACGCTGAACATTCATGATGTAGCGACCCTCAGCCCTTTGTGGTTGACCGCATTCTCTCGATACCGCGATTCCTCGTATTGCCAGCCCCGAAACGGCGGGCCGTGCAATGATCGAATGGTCCGCTGCCACTCCGTCCAGCGAATCCCCGTGCCGAATTCAACATCGGGAATCCCTGCCATCTTTCATTCCCGGCACATCGAACCTGCAACAGCGGGTGCGGTCCAGACATGATAAATTCCGGAACCAGATTCCGGTTTTTTTGCGATCCCGACCAAATGGTTGTCTGGCTCGAAAAACGCATGAGATAGGCGGGTGGAATCTCCATCCGTGAGATATGACCCGGTGACTTGAAACAGAATTACAGGGAACTCCACCCATGACGGATTGTACCCGCAACGCATTGCGTTTTTCAAACCGCAAACGGCGCAAGGTCGAAGCCGGTTTCCAGGGGCACCATCACCGGCAAGGGCGCAGTCATGATGGCGAGCGAACCGGACCGGTGCGGTCTGACCGCGTTCACATCCCCGCACGTATCCTGTCAAACCAGGGGCTTATGCCTGGTTCGGCAACAACCACGCCTCATCCGTCATCAGGACACGACAGTAATCGGGCGTACCCGCCACCGACACCCGCCATCCGGTCGGAAAGAAGGATGTATTCCCAGCCTGGCTTTCGTGGTTGAGTATTACCCTGTAAAACGCTATGTTAGCGGAAGCAGGAAAATGCGTGTAATGCTATGCAATGGTTACTACTGGCAGTAATTGCTGTTTCGCTGATCTACCTTTCAAGATATTTTCCGAAGGTGGCTTTCAGCATACTCGGGGCGCTGGTGGTCGGTGCCGCGATCATTGTACTGACGACCACCGACCTGGGAGATGTCACCCGAGGACAACTCCCGGTAGAGGACATCATCATTGAAAATCCCGTCATGATCGCCTCTTACCATGGCAGTTATCGTTTCAGCGCCCGGATCACCAACAAGAACGAGGAAACCGGCCTGCGGGAATCCGTTGTGAGCATAACCATGCTGGACTGCGACGACCGGGAGACATCCGGGTGCAGGATCATCGGGCAGGAAGAGAAACGGTTCGCCATGCCCATCCCGCCCCTGCAGTCCCGGGATGTTTCCCATACCATCTCGTTCAACTCGGCCAAGCCGACGGGAGACGTCCGCTGGGAATTCAGGATCACCCGCACAAGAAGCTGAGAATTGAAAAGTCCGGCATCGGCGCAAACCGGCGGGTACGACAGTCCCCGGCCGGGGTTCCCGGAAAACCGTTTCGCAGCCATGTCCGTGACGACTACGGCTTGCGCGGGCGCCGGGAAACGTTCATGAGGTCGCGTCCTGCCATCCGGTGTGCCGTCCTGCTGCTTCACATGCTGTTTTGCGCCGCTGCCGCGGCGCAGGTCTCCATGCCGCAGGAGGTCCCGACTTTCACGCTGAAGGACCTGTCCGGAAAACCCGTTGGCCTGGAAGACTACAGGGGGAAGGTCGTCATGATCAATTTCTGGGCTACCTGGTGTGCACCGTGCGTGGAAGAGCTGCCGACGATGGAGGCGCTTCGAACAGTGTGGTCGGACAGGCCTTTTGAAATTATCGCCGTCAACCTGGCGGAAGACCGCGACGCCGTGTCACGATTCCTGGACAGGCACGGGATCAGACTCAGTTTCCCGGTTGTCCTTGACTCCGACGGGACAGTCGCGGAAACCTACAAGGTCCGGGGGCTGCCGGCGACCCTGCTCGTGGACAGGAACGGCTCGTTCGTTTTCGGCGGTGTCGGCGAACGGGACTGGAACAGCGATGCGGTACGGCAGGAAATCCTGCCCCTGTTCGAATGAGAAACGGCCGGGGCCCCGTATCGGGCAACCTTCCCGCGGCTGACCGGAATGATCTGGTTGAAGGCGGATTTCATGCGGAACTGCAATCCGCCATGGACGATCGGAATGCAGGACACGTTCCAGGCGGCGGAAATCTGCACATGCCCCTCGAAGACAACGGAAACTGAATTGATGCAGCATACCCTGTACGGAATCTTCGGCGGCACTTTCGACCCCGTCCATAACGGCCACCTGCAGGCAGCACGCGATGTAATGGATCGGTGCCGACTGGAGCAGGTGATACTCGTTCCTTCCCATACACCTCCGCACCGCCCTGCTCCGGCGGCAACGCCAGCCCAGCGATACGACATGGCTCAACTGGCCGTCCTGGACCTTCCGGGCTTCTGCGTGGATGACATCGAATACCGGAGAGCCTCCGTTTCCTATACCTGGGATACCGTACAGGCACTGAAGGAAAAATACCCGGACCACCGGTTCTGCCTGATAGCAGGGGAAGATGCGCTGTCGGAACTTGAACTCTGGCATCGCTGGCAGAACCTTCTGGAAGCGGTGCATTTCATCGTAATCAGGCGCCCCGGATGGGTAAAGAAGAAGCCGCTGCCCGCATGGTGGCAAGGGATGCAGGCGCGCTCCGTTCAGGACCTGCACCGGACGCCGGGGGGAAGAATCCTTGAACTCTCCATTCCTCCCGTACAGATTTCCGCCACCGAGATCCGCGACTGCATTTCCAGGCGAATGGATGTCGGCCATCTGGTCCCTGAAAGCGTTTGGCGTTACATTAACTGCCACAAGATCTACCTATCCCCATGACAAGAAACCGCCCTGCCGAAGAACGCCGAAGCAAACACGAAACGGAAGCAGCCGGGATGCTTGCGGTGATCCGGGAAGCCCTGGAAGACGCCAAGGGCGTCGATATCCTGACACTTGATGTAAGGAAGCTTACCGACGTGACGGACTACATGGTCATCACGACCGGAACCTCCGACCGCCATGTCAGGACGCTTTCGGATCGTGTTCAGGAGCTGATGAAGCGGAAAAACTGGACCCCGCTGGGCGTGGAGGGGGAAACCGCCATGGACTGGGTTCTGGTCGATTACGTGGACATCGTGGTACACATCATGCGCGAACGCGCACGCAGGCATTACGATCTTGAGGGTCTGTGGGACGACTCCCTCGCGGAACACAAGGTTACTTCGGACAGCAGGGGCGATGCCGTTCATCCGGTTTCCGGTCCATAAGGACCATGCTGAAAATGTCCCTGCTTTCGGTCGGTAGCCGCATGCCCGGGTGGGTCGATCTCGGATTCGCCGAGTACCAGAAGAGAATTCGGCGCAAGATACAACTCGATCTGGTGGAAGTCCCGGCAGTACACCGGGGGAAACATGCGGACATTGCACGCATCCGGCGCGAGGAGGAGCGCAGGATCCGCAACCTGACACCCGGCCGCAGCAGAACCGTCGCGCTTGATCGGCGGGGAACCTTGTGGGATTCCCGCGATCTCGCCCGGAAAATCCAGGGCTGGCATGAAGCGGGTGAACGGATTGCGCTTGCGGTAGGGGGAGCGGACGGTTTCAGCGACGCGTTCGTTGATGCCGCCCACGAAACCTGGTCCCTGTCTCCCCTGACGCTGGCCCATCCGCTTGTGCGACTGGTTCTGGCGGAACAGCTGTACCGCAGCGTCTCAATCCTGGAAGGAACGCCCTACCACAGATGACCGTCCCGCTGATACTGGCATCGCGCTCGCCGAGGCGCATGGCCCTGATGGAACTCCTGGAATTGCCGTTCACGGCGCGTGATGCACGGGTCGATGAGACCAGAATCCCCGGAGAATCCCCCGAAACCATGGCCCGTCGGCTGGCAGAACTGAAGGCGACGACGGTATTCCGGGAATCCGGGCCGGACGTGCGCGTGCTGGCCGGGGACACCATCGTGTCGGTCGGCAACCGGATCCTGGGGAAACCGAAGGATCGGGAACAGGCAGTTTCCATGCTGACGCGCCTGTCGGACGATACGCACACGGTCATCTCGGCAGTGGCCCTGAGTGAAGCCGCCGGCTGCCGCTCGCTGGTCAGCACGACGCGGGTGACATTCAGAAAGATTGACCCGGAAACCATCAGCCTGTACTGTGACACGCAGGATCCATATGACAAGGCGGGGGCATACGGCATCCAGGGCGGCGCAAGCAGCTTCGTGGACCGGATAGACGGCAGCTATACTGGCGTTGTGGGATTCCCGCTCTGGCACGTTCACCAGTTGCTTTTCCCCGCCCCCCCGGATCATCAGCATGCATGAATCCCGGTCAACGTAACGCCGCAGGAAACACGCATCGCGTCCGCGGAAAACAGGATGGTCCAGGAACTGCATGTCGGTCCGCAACACCGTGCTGCTGCCGAAATGAAGACGATGTCGGCATCTCCCAGCGTATACGGGTGGAAGAGCGGTGCGCCGAATTCCCGCAGCAGCTGCAAGCGCAGGTCAAGGACCGGAGCAAGGGGAGGCGCCATACTTCAGACGGCGGACAAGAACACTCCGATGGAGGAATTCGCCACCGGAATCTTCCGCTGGCAACGCGCCTGACGCGGGATCCTGACTGGACCAGGATGGACCGGGTGCACGGCAACTCCCGTGAAGTGCATCAGCACATCAGGGATTTCGTGGCTGACTCCGGCCGGCCCTGCCCGATCTTCGACCTGCATGGTATGGAGGAAGAAATAGGCCGCGCCCTGAAACGGGAACTGGAACGCGACAAGAGGTCCACAAGCATGCATGACATGACACCCACAGGACTGGTGGAAATCACCGGCAAGCGTGTTCGCGACAGCCTGGATCAGCTGCCGAAGGAAACGTGCCGGACCTGTGGGGGAAGCGGATACCTGAAAACACTGCAAGCCGCCTGCTACGAGATTTTCAGGGAATTGCCGTGCATCGCAAGGCAGTCCTCCCCCTCCACGGCACCTGATCATCGCCAGCCCCTGCATCATCGACCAGTTTGCATGAGGACGAGTCGACTGCGGTCACCGACCTGCAGAACCTCATCGGCGATGAGATCACTTTCCGGGCAGATCCCCGGTTCCATCAGGAAAAATACGACATGATCCTGAATGCAGGATTGCCCTGTTGAAAGCAATTGCGGAAAATAGCCCGGGAATGTCGGGAAGAACATGCCATTGAACATCAGAACATTGTTCCGCAGCTGTCTTTGGATCATTTTCATGATCGCCGGGTACGCGACGCTGTCAAGCGGCCCGGTCGACGCATACAGCGAACACCGGGAAGTCATCATGCAGGACGACTGGCCGGCACTTGAGCAGGGTGAGCGGCTTCTTGCCCTGCCCCAGATACGAACCATGCTTGACCGGTTCGACGAAGACGAGAATATCTCCCTGGAGATTCGATATCCCGGCGGGGACCGCGGACGGTTGTGGGCGGAAAGGCTCGCCATGTGGCTGGTCGCCCTTGGCATACCGGAACGGTATATGGAACGGGTTCCCGGCTCGGGAGGGAAGGATCAGCTGGTGCTCCTGCTGATCGACAGGCGTCCGCAGTAAGATCTGGCGCAGGTGCATTTCAGCACCAGCAGGCAACAGCTCTGGAGGCATGACAAGATGGGTAATACAAGCCGCCCCGGAATATATCCACCCGACCCGTATCTGGCGTCGTGCACGCACTCAACCGTACACTCGACAATCCAGGAACCGCCTGGTGTACAAGAAAGCCCTGTCTTGCAGAAACGATACATCTGTCCGGATCAACCGACAGTCCCGGTCACATGCCGATTCTGCCAGGTGACTGCTGCAGGATGCTGAATCATGCGTTGTGGCCGCTACGCTCCGAGCCCTACCGGATCGCTCCACCTCGGCAACCTCCGCACCGCACTGCTCGCATGGCTCCAGACCCGGCTGGTCGGAGGGCGATTCATTCTCAGGATCGACGATCTGGATCTGCCGAGAAACCGTGAAGGTGCGACCGAGCAGATCATCTCGGATCTCAGGTGGCTGGGACTCGACTGGGATGAGGGGCCTGACGTAGGCGGACCTCGCGGCCCCTATTTCCAGCAGTTCCGGACCGATCTGTACAGGCAGCAATTCGGTAAGCTTCTGGAGCGGCGGCTGGTTTATCCCTGCTCCTGTTCCAGAAAGGATATCCGGCTGGCACAAAGCGCTCCGCATCCCGATTCCGGAACCACCGTCTATCCCGGAACCTGCCGTCCTGCAGGCGCAGCCGGTTTTCCGGTCTCGCAACATCCCGACACCCAGTCCCGCGCATGGCGGTTCCTGACGGCCGGTCTCAGGATAGATTGCGTGGACCGGCTGCTTGGCGGCCGGACACAGTCCCTGGAGTCGGAAGTGGGTGATTTCGTGGTGCAGCGGCGGAACGGCATGTTCGCCTACCAGTTCGCCACGGTTGCCGATGATGGCTTGATGGGGGTCACCGACATCGTGCGCGGAGCGGATCTGGTTGATTCGATGCCCCGGCAGGCCGCCCTGTTTGATTCACTCGGCTTTGCGCGGCCGGACTTCTGGCATGTCCCCCTGATGCAGGACCAGCACGGCGGCCGGATGTCCAAGCGTGACGGGTCCGAATCCCTGCAGAAATGGCGCAGGGGCGGATATTCGCCGGACTTCGTAGTCGGCATGCTTGCCCACAGCGCAGGGATTATCGACCGTAACTGGCCGGTAAGCTGTCAGGAACTGCTGGCACAGACCACCGTACAGCACTTCTGCAACGTGCTCGTCGCCTGCGAACCGGCACAGACGGTCACGCCCGATCAGAACGGCCAGTCGGGATAATCAAGGAACCCCGTCAGGGCGGTTGCCAGAGCTGGCTGGTCATGGACCCCGGCAAGTTCCCGGATCGAGTGCATGCCAAGTTGCGGAACTCCGATATCCACGGCCCGCACGCCCAGACGGGCTGCCGTAACGGGGCCGATCGTCGTGCCGCAGGCCATATCGCTGCGGACAACGATGGTCTGGCACTTTACCTTGCTGCGCTCGCACACGGCCCTGAACAGGGCCTCGGTTTCACTGTTCGTCGCATACCGTTGCCCGTGATTGATCTTGATGACCGGACCTTCGTTCAGCAAGGGCATGTGTGCCGCATCATGCACGTCAGGATAATTCGGATGAACGCCGTGCGCGTTGTCCGCCGACACCAGCATGGATCGGTTCATGGCCCGCAGCATGTCGTCTCCGCCCTTGCAGAACCTGCCAAGCACGGATTGCAGGAACGGACCGGCCGCGCCGCTTGAAGAGACACTTCCCACTTCTTCATGATCGTTCAGCACGACAACAGGATTATGGCTGCCGTCGCTGTGCAACAGCGCCTCTATCGCCGCATAACAGCTGAGCAGGTTATCCAGCCGCGCCGACGCGATGAACGATTTTTCAAGCCCGACTATGGCAGGCGGCTGGCAGTCGTAAAGCGACAGTTCAAAGGAAAGCATCCGGGCAATTCCGGTATCGGGATGATCGTCCCGCAACCGGTTCAGTATTATCTCGTGGAAATCCGGTTCTCCCGGACCGACCCGGCATAACACGGCCGGCAGATGAGTCTGCCGGTTGATCGAGCGCTGTTCGTTGACCTTGCGGTCCAGATGGATTGCAAGACTGGGTATGAAGGCTATCGGCTCGTCGAAGTGGATCAGCAGGTTGGTCATGTCCCCCGACTCCAGGTGCACGGTTACGCGGCCCGCCATACCCAGGTCCCGGTCGAACCAGGGGTTCAGCAATGCGCCGCCATACACCTCAAGGCCGAGCTTGGCATAGCCGTTGTTGCAGGTTACCGCATTCGGCTTGACTTTCAGGCAGGGGCTGTCCGTATGCCCTCCCACCATCCTGAATCCTCTGTTCGCAGGGTTCTCGCGGTACCTGATGGCGATCAGAGACGAGTCATTGCGGATTACGAAGTAGTCTCCGGCTGACTCCGTCGGCCAGGCATCGGATTCGTGCAACTGCGTGAATCCTGCCCTGACAAGCCTGTCGGAAAGATTGGAAACGGCATGAAACGGTGTCGGAGAGACTGCAAGAAAATCCAGTAGCTGTTGCGTGTATTCGTTCATCTGTAACCTGGAAGATTCTGATCCACCCACCCTGCTCGCCATTACCTGATAGCGAAGCCTGATCGGAAATTACAAGTCATGCACATGATCGTCACCTGAACAAGAACAATGCCGATTACGTGCACGTGACAGTTATTTCAGCAACACGGCCTGTCAACCGGACAGCCCTCCGCATGTGAATGTTTTTGGTGGCATATCCTGCAAGAACATGAATCCGGCACCGCCATAATCATGGGATAGCCGGATTCACCCAATGCCCTGACAATCCAGTCGTGCGACTGTCTGCAGGGACCATTCTCCGACACCGGACAAGCCTCAGATCCGTGATGGAGAATCCACTGGCAATGCCCGCAGGTAATCCCCGAAGGACGGAATGGGAATCCCGTAATGATCGGGAAGATTCCGGGTCGGCACCAGCAGGCCGGCATGCAGGGCATTGGTCAGGAAATCATCCATGGACTGTCCTGCCTTCCCCCGCATCGCTTCGGTGAGTGATTCGATGCTGTCGTAGGACAGTTTGCCGCCGTGCTCTTCCGCGACCAGAGCCAGTTCCCGGTAGACCCAGGCCCGACTGGAGCCTGCGGCGATCCGCCCAGCGTAGTATTCCCGCTTGTATTCCTTCGCAGCAGCGATGGCCGCATCCAGATGCCCCGAGTCGATCCGCCCGCCGTTGGCCCGGATGACCTCGCAGGCCGCCACCGCAACGCTGTTGACGTGCTGCGGCCACCCCTGGGACAGCTCGGCCAGCCTGCTTGCCCACACTTCCCGGTCTTGCGGCGCGCCCGTGAAGCCGTAGGCATCGAAGACACTCCGGATGGCACAGGCCGAGTCATCAGACGGCAAACGATCCAGGGTCACCACCCGCCCTCTGGCGAATCTCGACAGACCACACTCGCGCAGCACCTGCTGGGTGTCGCTCAGACCGAAGAACGCCGCCACCAGGGGAATTCCCTGCGGGTCCCGGTGCAGGCAGTCCATCACGTCCTTCGTGGCACCCGACACCGGCGTGTTCTGCGCCTCGTCCACGCACACCACGAGGTGATATTTCCCCAGCAGCTGCGCAGCCTTCCGGAAGGCCCGCCCGGCCCGCACGCCCTCGTCCCGGCGCCCGCCCACGGCCAGGCCGAACGCCCCGCCGCCACGCGCCGACAGTTCCCGGTACAGTGCTCTGCCGCGCTCAAGCAGATCGTCCAGCACCCTGGCCACGGATGTTCCGGAAGCCATTTCCCGCAGTCGTCCGCCTTCCGCATTGGCAGCCTCGACCAGGGC
>JAJDVC010000036.1 GCA_022826305.1 Gammaproteobacteria bacterium
TCGGCGATTCCCGGCATTGCTCCCTTGTATCCCTCGACCCTGCCGCCGAGAACGATCCGTGCACGGGTGTCCGCAAGCATGACGGTCCGCATTGCCGTCAGGCCTTTGGTCCATTCATCCTCCTGCGGTTTCCGTGCAGAAAGTTCCAGTCGTTGTTCCCGATCAAGGCGTGCGCCGTCCAGTGTGAGGAAAACTAGGTGGGCGGCAGATTGGTGATCCGCAGAGAACTTTTCAAGTTCGTTCGATGCCATCCCGATGTGTACCGGCCAGGCCAGATAGTCCGTCACGGATATGGTCCCGGTGTGTCGTGGATGGTTCCGATAACGGCCGACCAGTTCGGCCAGAAGCTGGGTGAACCCATGTTGCCGCAGGTCGCCGCCGTAGGCTAGGCTCGTTCCGGATGCGAGCATGTGCAGTGCGGTTTCGGCCATGGCATCGCGCAAGTGTCCATCGCTCAGCCCGAGGGCATGCAGGTCGGGGCTCTCGGAAATCGAAATCCCGACCGAAGGCGTCATCCCGGTTGTGAGTGGATTCATCTGCGTTTCTCCAACCAGTCCGTCAAGGTCTGCAAGCATACTCCCGGTGCGATTTGGCGAAACAGTCGTTCTTCATCGGCCCCTAGGTCAAGACCTCGACGATCCATTGTCACCGGGAAGAACGCTGCCGGCAAACCCTTCCGGCATGCGGTGTTCGCGATGGCATGCACATAGTCGGACCACTCGCTGTCTTCGACCAAGATCGAATCCACCAGAACCACGACGGCGGTAAACTCCGCTTCGTCCCACGCGAACTGCTGCAACAAAACCAGCGCGTGCAAGTCCCTGTTCGACGATTGGCCCTGCCTCATACTGCACCCATTCGCTCAGGCGGGTACGGATGGCTCGCGTCCAGCGCTTCTGCTGGCTGTGCGTGTGCGGCAACGCCTCGTCACCTGCATCAGCTACAAGATCCGGCACGAAGGCACGAATGTCATGGGTGATGTCGACATCTTCAGAAAAACGACGGATTGCATGCCATGCCTTCGACAGTGATGTGCCTCCCTTGAGGGTCAGGTGCCCGGCGAAGGGTGCATCGAACAGTACGTCGAGAACCGCAACAACCCAGATGTCCTTTTCAAGCAAGTGGGCCTTGTGGTCGCTGTTGCGACCCGCCACCTCCAGGGCATCCTGGCGATCGTCGACAGACAAGTCCTGATATCGCGTCTCAGCCATACGAAAGCCGGGCACTTACCGGCTCAGCCATCCAGTTCGGCATTACCGCCCGCGCAACAGCGAGTTCATCCAGGTCATCCGAAGAAAGCTCAGGCAGAATGGCTTCCAGACCATCCTCGACCTCCCTGGGACCCAGCCATGCCAGTGCCCGGATGACATCACCCGCCTTTCGATGGGGTGCAGCGAGTTGCCAGCGCGGGGCATGGCGTAATTCGACGGGATGCCCGCCGAAGTGCAGCCAGCGACCGGGGCCGGACGTGAGATACACCATGCGTACCGGATTCTGGGTGGTCAAGCCAAGACGGTTGGCCGCTGAACCGCCGCAGGGCACGATCGTCTCACCCCATAGTGCCGAAAGTGCAGTGATTGCCTTGCCAAGGCCAGGCGCGCGAATGCCGAAACGAGTCTTGATCGGGCGCATGTAGACCCCCTGACAGATACGCAGCAGCTTGCCGGATCGTGCAAGCCGGGATAATGCCTGATCGACTGCAGCCCGTTTGCCAAGATGAAGCAGCGCACCCGGGCAAAGTGGCGTGGCCTCCGGGCAGGCTTCCGCATGCTCCATGATGTGCTTGGGAAGACCCCACATGGGCTGATACCTCCAGATAATTTGTCAGAAAATCAAATGAGATACTATCAAATTGTGGTGTCTAAGGCAAAATTAGTGCTCGTGATCCATCAAAGATGCATCACGCTTGTTTTATCATCGACTCAAGCTACAATCACCTGCTCCGTTTATGCCTTTGCTCTTAGCTGATCGTGGGCCAGGGGATGAAACTATCATGTTTTTCCTGTTCCGACGGCAAGAGCGAGTCCTCGCCGTGGTCGCGCTTGAAACCGTTTTTGATCCCTTGCGTCAGTACACCTAGACTGAACTCGTCCATACACATCAATTCCGGCGCGATGCTTTATCTTTTCGTGGGTTGCCACCCTCGTCACTACCTGTAATGCGGGTAGTGACGAGGGTGGCAGCAGGGCCTCAATGCCGGTAACCCCGCACTGTGCGTTTTTGGGAACCGAATGCCCCGCAAATTACGGTGTCGAAATTTTTAGCTCCGGGGTAAGAAGATTTTCCGTGACTGAGGGGTACAGGATGGTATACTGACCCGTAACAGTTTTGTACCGGAGCCACTGCGGTATATCAGTGGCAAAGAGGCCCCTTCGGATCGTGCAACAGGGGCATAGCGGCAAAGCCGCCGATCCATCTTCAACACCAGCCTGTGTACAGTGGTATCCAGGCATCAGGATTCAGGTCTTCGGGCCGGTCTCCATCTTCAACGTCCTGACAGGACTTCGGGCAGGCTTCGTGCTTGTCCATCTTCAATGCAAGGTATTTAGCCTGTCGGCACGTGCGGGTTCGCCTGCGCGTGACATTTATCCAAGCCCGTGAACGGCACACCGGCCTGGTCTTCGGGACCAGGCAGGAATGCTGTGCACCGGGCCGTTGTTTTCAATCAAGCGGAGTGATGTCGAACCAGATTACAAGGCGGTATAAGCTCGATGACAAGGCTTCCGACATCCAGATTTCCTCCGTGATCGGGTTCTTGGGGTCGGTTTCAGGGATTACGGCGCACCTCCCCCCTCCGTTGTTCGTCAAAGTGCCGGGAACCACCGTCCTCTGGAAGGGATACGTCCTGCTCCGTCGTGCAACTTCAACCTATCGGGCACTCAAGACATTGGGGACGTCTGATCAATACGGTCGAATCTGCAAGTGCTCAACGCGATCCTGTACGTGGCCGAACATGGCTGCAAGTGGCGCGGCTCGCCGGCGCATTTCGGCAACCGGTACACGCTCTGTACACGCATGAACCGGTGGTCGAGGAAAGGTGTGCTCGACCAGGTGTTCGAGCAGTTGCAACGGGAGCGGATGGTGCGCATCCGGGTCGCGGCATACGGCCTGGACAGCACCGGCAGCAAGGTGCGTCCCGACAGCACGGGAGCGCTGAAGGAAACGGTCCACAGGCCATCGGCAAGTCCCGGGGCAACTGGAACACCAGACTTCATGTGGTTGCCGCGGATGCCTGAACAGCCGTTGCCTTGACGCGCTCCTCCGGCCCTGCTCATGGATCGGGCGTACGCAGACGACGCGACCCGCCAGCTGGTCCGTGTGCGGGGTTTCAGGCCGATGACGCCGCCGACCACCGGGGTTCCGGTCTGCCTGGTCCTGATTTATCTGCACCCGGACATTGTCGGCACCCTGGATTCGTGAGCATCCGTTTTTTGGTACACTGTCGATACTGTAAAAAAGCAAACTGGTTTTGCATGTGAGGGAATTGATATGAAGAAGATACTCCTGCTGGTCCCGGTGTTGCTGGCGGTGATTGGCACTGGACATGTGGTCAATGCCGACGACAAGGATCCGGTAAAGAAAGCAATTGAGGCGAGGGCCGCGATCATGAAACTGCGCGCCTGGAACGCCGGTCCGCTATTCGGCATGGCCAAGGGGGATTTCGAGTACGATGCCGAGTTCGCCACCCTGCTGGCGGACAATCTCAAGGCCGAGCTCGCCATGAACAATGCCAGGATGTGGCCTGCCGGTTCCGATAGTTCGGTCTATGAGGAGACGGAAGCGCTACCGGAAATCTGGTTCGATGAATCGGAGGCAGCCGAGGCCGAAAATGCCTACCGTGAAGCGGTCATGTCCGTTGCGGAGCAGGCCGGAAACGGGCGCGATGCCCTGCGTTCGGTCATCGGTGATCTCGGTGCTTCGTGCAAGGGCTGTCATGACGATTTCCGTGCGGAGCACAGCCACTGACCGCTACCGAACGGACACAACAGGTTTCGCCTGCTAGGCGTCACGAGACATTGGTCAGACATGATCCGGGAGGTAGTTCCGACTGACCGGACTGATGAACCCTGACGTGACGCGCGTCGATCATCGGCCATGCATGGGCCGGCTTGTCCATGAGTTGTTCCGGCAGGTTCTCCCAGATCCCCTTGTCGCGCCAGTGGCAGAAGTGCCGGTGGGTGTTCTTTCAGTCTCCGTAGTCCGGCGGCAGGTTCCGTCAGGTGCTCCCGTGTACAGGATCGGACTGCATCGAGGACGCGCCGGTTGTCCCGGGTCACCCCAACGCCCCCTGCGCCAGCGGCAGATGGAGGTTCCGGCAGGCATCAGGTCGGTCTGAAGGATCATGTCTGTGGCAGGAGTCGGTCATCCCGGTCTCTCCCAAAATTTACCCCTTCATACCCTGTCACAAATTACCTGATCTGTGGCGACAGAGACTGGTAGTTTGAGGTTCAATCAGGAGGGTCATGCTGTGGCAGGTGTCGTGGCGTGAGGAGACAAGGCGCGGAGCATTCCCGGTTTTGCGACAGAAGCACGCAACGCAACGTCGAACAGCAGGGATGGGCGCGTCAGGATCGGGAGCAGACCTGGTACAAGCGCATCCTCGACACCGGACAATGGATCAAACCGGCAACTGTTGCTCCGGGCCGGAAACCGGTTCGATCACACTCCCCATCCCATCCATCACGCCTCCAACCTGGAACGGATTTCATCACTCCCCCGCCGTGCAGTCCCCACGCATCCATGTCCTCACCCGGTGCGCCGTGTCCAGCCGCGGCATCATACCGCGACGCAACTGCGTCAGGAAACCCTGGTTGCCACGATGTGATGATCGCTACCGTCATCGAGTACCACCCGGCCGATCAGGGTGTTCTCGGATCCTGACGAGAAACGACAAGAGACGGAATCCAGAAGCAGCCTGAACTGACCTTGATACGGCAGTGGACTTGTGGGCTTCGGGCAGGATTTTCGATTGATCATGTTATAGTATAACTGTTATATTATAACATTCCATTGTCATGAACCCAGGAGGCAAGATCACATGTTGAGAACCCTGTACGCGGCGTTGTGCGTTGCAATCACCCTTGGTCAGGGGTACGCGATGGCCCAGAACAAGACAGACCTGACCCTCGCCGCCCCATGGGAGGTCGCGAGTTACGATCCTGCCGTATCCGGCTTTGCATTCCAGAGGCTTCAACTCATGGAAAACCTGGTGGATGCGGATACAGACGGTGCGCTCCGGCCGGGACTTGCGACCGACTGGTCCGTCTCCGACGACGGGTTGACGTGGACCTTCGAATTGCGCCCCGGCGTGACATTCCATGATGGATCGACTTTCGACGCGTCAGCAGCCACCAGGGCCCTGAACAGGGCATGGCAGCAACCCGGCGTACTCAGGAAAGCCCCGATCGGCAGCATATCCGAGGCAGACGGTGCGGTCGTCATTACGCTGGAGCGGCCATTCACTGCGTTACCGGCACTGCTTGCCCATGCCACGACGATCATTCCCTCTCCAACGGCCTTCGACGACGATGGAAATCCGGTTGCGCTGGTCGGCACCGGTCCGTTCAGGGTCGAGGCCTTTACGCCGCCCCAGAGTATTACGCTTGCGCGCAACGACGCCTATTGGGGCCCGGTGCCGAAACTGGCAGAGGTCACATATCTGGCGGCTGGCAGGGCAGAAACCCGTGCATTGCTTGCGGAAAGCGGTGATGCAGATATGGTTTTCACGCTCGACCCGTCCGGCTATGCCCGTCTGCAAGACGTTGAATCGATCAATACGATCGCACTGCCTATCCCCCGGGTCGTGACGTTGAAGGTGAATGCGGGTCATCCGTTTCTCTCGGATGCGCGCGCGCGCCGGGCGCTGAGCCTGGCTGTCAACCGCGACGGGATTGCCACGGCGATCACGCGTTTCCCGGAAGCGGCCGCAACCCAGCTCTTCCCACCGGCACTGAATGCCTGGCACGGCAAGGGCCTTGAATCGCTCAGTCATGACCCGGATGCGGCGAAGGGTCTTCTGGCCGAACTCGGCTGGACGGTCGGGGACGACGGCATCCTGATACGGGAGGGAGAGCGGTTTTCCATCCTGCTCAGGACTTTCCCGGATCGGCCCGAACTGCCGCTGATCGCTGCGGCACTGCAGGATCAGTGGCGCGATATCGGGGTCGAGCTGGAGGTAAGCGTTGCAAGCTACTCGGAGATCCCGGCGGGACACCAGGACGGCACGTTGCATGTTGCGCTCTATGCCCGGAACTATGGCCTGACGCCCGATCCCATCGGAACGGTCCTGTCGGACTTCGGCGCCGGCGGAGGTGACTGGGGTGCAATGGGATGGAAGAATTCCGCCGTTGCGAAGGCGCTTGAGACGATCGCGGCGACGAGCGACATGGCGATCCGGCATGAGAATATCCTGAAGGTGGTCCGGGCCCTGCACTCCGAACTGCCGGTGATCCCGATCGTCTGGTACCAGCACACGGTCGCGGTCGCGGACGGATTGAAGGATGTCGTCATCGATCCTCTGGAGAGGTCCTACGGTCTCGGTGCCATTTCATGGAAGAACTGACGAACATTCCCGTACGGTGATTGCAGCCCTCGCAGCGCGTGGGCTGCAGGCCGTTCTGGTCGCCCTCATCGTCGGCATCTTCAGTTTCGTGATGATGCAGGCGCTCCCCGGCGATGCGGCCTACCGTATCGCCGCAGGGCGTTACGGCTATGACATGATGGATGCGGCGTCGGCAGAGACCGTACGGGCGGAACTCGGGCTGGACCAGCACTGGACGGCGCAGCTTGCAGACTGGATTTCGGCGCTTGCGAAATTCGACTTGGGCAGGTCGCTGGTGTACGGTACGCCGGTCATGGATGAGATTGCGGTCCAGCTCGGCCATTCCCTGCTCCTGGCGGCGGGCGCCGTACTGGCATCACTTCTCTTCGCCCTGCCCGTGGGTGTCGCCGCTGGCCTGCGTCCCGGGGGTCTGGTGGACAGGGCAAGCCTCGGCCTTTCGGTCCTCCTGCGCGCAATTCCGTTCTTTGCGCTTGGAATACTGCTTATCCTTGTGTTTGCAATCCGGCTGGACCTGTTGCCCGTGGCGGGCTTTCGCGGTCCGGAGCATCTGGTGCTGCCGTCAATAACCCTCGGACTCGGCCTCGCTGCGGTGTCCAGCCGGGTCGTGCGCGATGCGGTCACGGACGCCATGGCGGCGGAATGGCAACTCTTTTCGCGTACCAAGGGACTCTCGACCCGGCTTACGATGTTTCGCCATGTCCTCCGTAACGCCGCCCTGCCCGTGGTGGCCTATGTCGGCGTCCAGCTGGCTTACCTGATCGAAGGCGTAGTGATCGTCGAGACGGTCTTTGCCTGGCCGGGAATCGGCCATGCGCTGGTCCATGCAATTTTTTCCCGCGACATCACCATGGTGCAGGGTACGGCACTGACCCTTGGACTCCTTTACGTGGCACTCAACCTCTGTATTGATCTGGCCTGCCGGGGCATCGATCCCAGAACGAGAGCGGCAGGACGAACCGGACCGCGTTCGTGAGCGCACACCGTGCGCGTCCGCAAGCGAAGCGGCCGTCACTCGATGGAGGCAGGATCCTGGGGTTGACCCTGCTCGGCCTGCTGACCCTGGCGGCAGTGGTCGGCCCTGATCTTGTCGGCCAGGATCCGGCCCGGCAATCACTCCTTGAGGCCTTGCAGGGTCCGAGCGGTCGGCACCTGCTCGGAACCGATCACCTGGGCCGCGACATGGCCGCGCGGCTTCTGTCCGGCGCACAGCTCTCGCTGTTCCTGGCCGGACTCTCGACCGTTACTGCGGCCTTGCCCGGAACCCTTCTCGGTATCGTGGCGGCCTGGTTCGGCGGCTGGCCGGACCGCCTCCTCACCGCGTTTGCCGATGCCGTGCTCGCGTTGCCGGGGCTTCTTCTGGTCCTGATGCTCGCCGCGATCTCGCCGGGGTCCTGGTGGGCTCTCTACACAGGGATCTCGCTCACGCTCTGGGTTGAATATTTTCGTTATACCCGGCAGCGTGCCCGCGTTGTTCTGGCTGAGCCGGCCGTGGAGGCGTCGCAACTTCTGGGCATTGGGCCGTGGATGATCGTCCGCCGCCACCTCATGCCGGAGATCGGCCCCGGGATCCTGACCATAGCCGCTTTCGGCGCCGCAACCGCTGTGACGGCTGTCGCCGCCCTGGGTTTTGTGAGTGTGGGAATCCGGCCGCCAACCGCGGAATGGGGGGTGATGATGACAGAGCTGCTGCCCTACTGGCGTGAGTCACCGTTCCTGATTCTCCAGCCTGTCGCCTGCCTGTTCATGACGGTGCTGGCCCTGCACCTTTCGGTTGGAGGAGGGGTGCGGCCATGACGGTCCCGGGCCAGGAGGCGATCTCGGTTGAAGCGCTCCGAGTCTTCACGGGGCAGAATGTTCTGCTCGGGCCGATCGACTTCCATGTCCGTGAAGGCGGGATGCTCGTCATCATCGGCGAAACCGGCGCAGGCAAGAGCCTGGCCGTGCAGGCGATCCTGGGAACCTTGCACGGAAGCCTGCGGGCAGAGGGACGGATCACGGTAAACGGACAGCGGCTCGATACGCTCGCACCCGGTGCCCGTGCCGCCCTCTGGGGAAGGAAACTGGCGACGCTTCCGCAAGAGCCCTGGCGCTCGCTCGATCCGCTCATGCGATCCCGCCCACAAGTGCATGAAGCGCACCGATTCGTTTCCTGCCTGCCCAGACGGTCAGCAGGAATCGCGACGGACAGGACATTCGGTTCTCTCGGCCTGCATGGCGCCGAGCGGTATCTGCCCGGCGCGCTTTCCGGCGGAATGGCGCAACGCGTCGCATTCGCCGCTGCGACCGCCGCCGGCGCCCCGATCCTGCTCGCGGACGAGCCGACGAAGGGCCTGGACACTGTGCGCCATGCCGCGGTTGTCTCGCTGCTGGCACAGGTTCCCCAGGCAGGCGGCGCGCTTGTCGTGATCACTCATGATATCGCCGTTGCACGCCGTCTCGGTGGCGAGGCGCTCATTCTCAAGGAAGGTCGCATGGTTGAACGGGGACCGACCCGTACGGTTCTCGTCTCCCCGACCACCCCTTACACGAAAGCACTCCTCGAAGCTGATCCGGCGTGTTGGCAACGCACCAGGCCGCACCGTTTCGACGAATCGGTCCTCATGGCGGATTCACTTGGCATAGCGCGTGGAGGGCGTGTACTGATTGATGACTTCTCCCTCAGGTTGCACGCAGGTGAACGGGTTGCGATCACGGGACCCAGCGGCGTGGGGAAAACCACGCTTCTGGACACACTCGCGGGGCTCCTGATGCCCGCAAGAGGGACAATCCGGCGTGCGGCTCGCCTCGCACCCACAGGCATGCAGAAACTCTATCAGGACCCGCCTGCGGCGTTCCCTGCCCGAGTCAGACTGTCCTGCTCCCTGCGCGATGTTGCCCGAATTCACGGCGTGGCCTGGGCGCTTGTCACCGACATTCTCAGTCGCCTCGGGGTACATCCGTCGCTTCTTGACCGACGCCCCGGCGAGGTTTCGGGTGGAGAGCTGCAGCGCATTTCAATCGCGCGCGCACTGACAGTTCGTCCGGGAATTCTGCTCGCGGACGAACCCACCTCACGCCTCGATCCGATCACGCAACGGGACACGATGAACCTCCTCGCGAACATTGCAAATGAGGAAAGGATCGCCATGGTCCTCGTCACGCACGACAACGCAATAGCCGAAGCATGGGCCAATCGCCGCATTGCGCTCAATGCCCCGCAAGTCCCAGCCTTCCCTGACAGTGGCAGCAATCCCGCCACGGACCCGATCATGTCAGGCCGGGAATCTGCATGAGCCGTCGGAACCGCGCCTGTAACAGACAAGCCCTGGGTTCTCCCGGAATCCAGAGGCGGTACATCGGGAGAAATGCCGCAGGCAGGACAACCCCATCCCGGACAGGCCCGTCGGGAGACCGTCGCTGAGCAACAGTGAACCGTGGCTTGCGGTACAAGATGCCGCATGATGTGGAATCGGTGACGAGCCGGCCAGATCGAACCAGGGCGGGCCCACGCTGGCAATCCATTTGTGGCATCTCGACCTGATCGTGGACAAGCAGGTTTCCTGAAAACAGTATACTGCTCAATTTATTGAATAAGATAAATTTACTTCTCCGACTTGCTTCTACAATGACAGCACCATATCAACACGAATACTCGTCCGTATTCCGTCTTGCTGAAAACAGCGAATAGGCGCCAAAGGGATGAAAACCTTTCCGTCACACCTTTCACCGTCGGAATTCAAACCAGACCTGGGGGAAAACCTGTACGCCGGTTCGCGATCCTGTCGCCTCCCCTGGCCGAAGCTTTCCGAAATATCCGGCGGATTCTCTGCCAGGGATACGAAGACCCTGCCCCGCCATACACGCATGCGGATCGGCAGACCCCGCCGGTTGCCTATGATAAACTGTCGTAAAGGCCGATTTTCCTGAAGATGCTGGCATGACACGGGTACAGCCAACTGCGTTAGAAGATGTTTTCCGGTTCTGTCGCGTACTGCACGGGGTCGTGGTACCAGCTTGCCGACAGGGTTGTGGCAACCCGCCTCAGCCCGTTGAACGTTTCATCCCTCTTGAATTTCATCGTTTCCGGCCATCAGACAGATGGCACAGGCGCCGGTCAATCTGGTCGGAAGTGGTATTGTGATATCGAACGGCCGGGTTATCCAGCCCGTTGTCCGCAGCCGGACCCTGTCCGGTCCCCGGACATCACGGCGCATCGCGTGCGCCTGAATCAGGGCATGGCCGTTTGCCTTCATGTCCAGCATCAGCCCCGTGTTGCCGAACGACCCCCCAGGCGGAAGGCAGGGCCCTGCCTGCCCGCCTGAAACCACCACGAAACGCCAACGGACCGGCCGGGACCTATGAACATGCTCAGGTTCCTGTTCCCTTTCCTGATACTTGCTGCTGCGGCATGGGGCTACCAGCAGGTCAGGTCGAGCGATACGGAGTCTGCACAGGTGACGACGACCGAGACGGTGCCGCTGGTTTCTGCGGATTCGGTCCGGTTCGTGCGGGCAGTGCCGAACATGCGCCTGTACGGCACCGTCGAGACGCCGGTCCTGGGATCGCTGACCTCCGCGCTCGAGGCCGACGTGGTGTCGGTGCATGCGCTCAAGGGAGATCATGTCGAAAAAGGCGCGCTTCTGGTCAGGCTTGACGACACCGATATCCGGCTGCGGCAGTTGCAGCACGAGGCGGAGTTGCAGGAGATCGACGCACAGATCGAAAGTGACAGGATCCGCCACGAGATGGACCGGACCGCCCTGGAGACAGAGGAGAATCTGCTCGCACTGATCCGCCGGTCCGTCGAGCGCGCGCAGAAGCTGGTCAGGTCGCAGGCCGGGGCGCAGTCCACCCTGGATGTCGCCCTCAGGGATGAACAGCGCCAGCAACTGGCGATCATCCAGCGGCAGAAATCGATCAGGGAGTTTCCATCACGCCAGCAGCAGCTCAGGGCGCGCCGGGCGAAGATCGTGTCGATATTCCGACAGGCCGAGCGTGATCTCGAGCACAGCGAGATTCTCGCGCCGTTCGATGGACGGATCACGAACGTGACGGTAGCGGTCGGGGACCGTGTCTCACGCGGCAGCCGGATTCTGCGCCTCTACGATGAATCGGCCCTGGAACTGCGTGTACAGGTTCCCGATTCCGTTATTGCGGTACTCCAGCAGTCGATGGATGCCGGTGACCGGATTACCGGTCGGGCCACGCACAACGGCCGTACGATTGCGCTTCGGCTGGATCGTCTGGCGGCGCTCGTGGAGCCGGGCAAGGGCGGGATAGACACGTTTTTCCACGCTACGGAGGGCGCCCTGCCGACTCTCGGGACGATTCTGGATGTCGTGGTCGACCTGCCCGCCATGGAGGATGCGGTGATGCTCCCGCTTGATGCGCTTTACGACCGGGACCGGGTCTACGTCATCGACGGCGGTACACTGGTCGCCCGCAAGGTCAGGTTCCTCGGAACGCATTCCCCCGAGACCGGCGCGCATCGGGTGATTCTGGACGGCCGGGATTTCTCCGCGGGAGAGCAGATCCTGCGTACGCGTCTGTCCCGGGTCGTGAGCGGGATGAAAGTGCAGGTTGAAACCCGCTAGCCCGGGTCGGGGGAAGTCATGGAACGCGCGCAACCGGATAACGCCCCGCCCCGCCATAACCTGATCACCATTTTCTGCAACCACCCGGTTGCCGCCAATCTGCTGATGATCATGATGCTGCTTGCGGGCTTCGCGGCGATGAAACTCCTCAACACCCAGTTCTTTCCGACGTTCAAGGTGCATGATGTCAGCGTCAAGACCGAGTGGCGCGGCGCCAGCGCCGAGGATGTCGAGGCCCTGGTCACGGTGCCGCTGGAGCAGGAACTGCACGGGATGGAACTGCTCAGGGAAATGACCTCGACCTCTGCTGCCGGAGTGTCCAGCATCACGCTCAAGTTCGAAGAGGGAACGGATATAGGGCTGGCGGTCGACCGGGCCAAGGAACAGGTGAATGCGGTGAACAACCTGCCTGTCGGCGCGGAATCTCCCGAGGTATCCCATCTCGTGCAGTACGAGCAGATCGCCCGGTTGCTGATTGTCGGGCCCGATGACCTGCGGGAACTGTATCCCCTGGTGAACCGCTTCGAATCGGAACTGCTGGATCGGGGGATCGCGAATGTCCGGATCAACGGCCTTCCGGAGGAAGTCATCGCCATAGAAGTGCCGTCCCAGGCGTTGAGGCGGCTGGGCCTGTCCCTGGAGGAGCTCGGCCGCCGTGTCTCGTCCTGGTCACGGGACATGTCGGCCGGAACGGTCGCCAGGGAAGAGTTCTCGAGGCAGCTCCGTTTCCGGGAAAGGCAGGAATCGGTCAGCGGCTTTGCGGCCATTCCGGTACTGGTGGAGCCACAAGGCAGGCTGGTCACGCTCGGGGACATCGCCGACATATCCAGACGGCCCGACGACGCTCATGTGACGGTGAGCTACCAGGGCCGACCGGCGGTAGAGATGATCCTCAGTCGTACCGAGGGCAAGGACAGCCTGGCGGCGGCAAGAATCTACCGGCAATGGCTACAGGAAACCCGCGCCACGCTGCCTCGAGGGGTCCGCGTCATCCCCTTTTCGCAAAGCTGGGAACTGCTCTGGTCCCGGATCAGCCTGCTGATCAACAACGGCGGCGGGGGACTGTTGCTCGTGCTGTTCATGCTGTTCCTGTTCATGAACGCAAGAGTCGCTTGGTGGACGGCTGCCGGGATCCCGGTATCGCTCATGGCGGCTCTGATGGTCCTGTACCTGGCTGGTGGTTCCATCAACATGGTCAGCCTGTTCGGCCTGATCATGTCGCTCGGCATCATCGTCGATGATGCCATCGTGGTGGGCGAGAATGCGATGACCCGGTACCAGCGGGGCACCGGGCCGCTGCTCGCGCCGCAGGAGTCGGCGCACAGGATGCTGGGCCCGGTATTCACCTCTTCGCTGACCACCATTGCCGCCTTCGTGCCGCTACTGATTCTGGGCGGCGAGATGGGCGCCATCCTGCAGGCGATACCGACTGTGGTGATCTGCGTTATCCTGGTTTCCCTGATCGAATGCTTCCTGATCCTTCCGGGTCACCTGACACACTCCTTCAGGAAAATGGGATCCTATCGGCCCAACCGGTTCCGCAACGCCCTGAATCGGGGTTTCGATTTCCTGCGGGACCGTATTTTCAGATCGCTGGCCCGCCTTGCGGTATCGAACCGGTGGAGTACCCTGGCTGTCTTTCTCGGGTTCATGATGCTGACCGTCGGATGGGTACAAAGCGGAAGAGCCAACTTCGAGTTCTTCCCCGTGGCAGAGGGAGACCGGATTTACGCGAATGTCAGCTTTGTTTCGGGGACCCCGGCGGACCGGACGGACCAGTTCCTGGCCGCCGCCGAACAAGCCCTGTACCGGGTGGAGGAGCAGGCTGGGGAGAAGCTGTTCAACCTCGTTCTCGCCATGCACGGGACCGTGGAGAAACCCGGTGAGAGAGCGGTGCCGTACGGCGATCACCACGGGACGATACAGGTGGAACTGGTGGATCCGGATGCCCGCACGGTCCGCAACCGGGACATCATCGCCGCATGGGAGGCGTCGATGCCGCAGTTTCCCGGGGTCGAGTCGATGTCCATCCAGGAGCCCCGGGCCGGCCCGCCGGGCAGTGATATCGACCTCAGGATAAGCGGCAGCAGCATCACGCAGGTCAAGGTCGTCGCTAACACCATCAAGGACATGCTCAGGGATATTCCGGGGGTCAGCGGGGTTTCCGATGATTCGGCCTACGGGAAGGAGCAGCTGTTCCTGGAACTGAATCCCGCGGCACAGTCGCTGGGGCTGAATGCGGAAACGGTTTCCCGGCAACTGCGGGCCGCCTACGACGGCTATCTGGTTCAGGAGTTCCCGGGCATCCATGGAAACGTGAAGGTGGAGCTGATGCTGTCCGCCGGTGAACGCAACGTCCTGTCCAGCCTGCCGGGTCTCCAGATCCTCCTGCCGGACGGACGCATGGAATCGATCGCGAATCTCGCGGCGGTCTCCAGCGAAAGGGGTTTCAGCGCCATCCAGCACCACGACGCGAAGCTCGCTGTGGCGGTCAGTGCTGATGTCGATCCGGCGCTGAACAACACCAACGTCATCCGGACCATGCTGGAAAGGGAAGTCCTGCCCTCCCTGGAAAGCACGCACGATGTCCGGATCTCGTTTCAGGGTCGGCAGGCGGATCAGCAGGAGACGCTTGCGGAAATGCGCCTGGGGGCGGTTGCGGCGCTTGTCCTGATCTACCTGGTGCTGGCCTGGGTGTTCGGCTCCTACGGTCTGCCGCTGATCGTCATGGCGATCATCCCGTTCGGGCTGATCGGCGCATTCTGGGGACATGTCGTCATGGGGCAGGACATCACGATTCTGTCCCTGATGGGGTTCTTCGGACTGGCCGGGATCATCATCAACGGTTCGATCATTCTGGTGATCTTCTACCAGGACTGCCGGGAACGGGGGATGTCCGTCCACGAAGCGGTGACCGAGGCGACCTGCAACCGGTTCCGGGCGGTCCTTCTGACCTCGCTGACAACGATTGCGGGGCTGGTTCCCCTGCTTTTCGAGACCTCGTTACAGGCCCAGTTCCTGGTCCCGATGGCAATCAGCCTGGCGTTCGGTCTGGCGTTCGGAACCCTGCTGGTGCTGCTGCTGGTTCCCGCCTTGCTGATCATCTACGAGAACGCCTGCGGCCGGTCCTGATCCATGCGGGCGTTCCGGGCCGCGCCGGGTTTCATCAGCCTGACCATCAGAAAGGCCAGTTCCACGGCCTGCTCCGCATTCAGCCTCGGATCGCAGTGGGTATGATAGCGGTCGGACAGACCGTCCGAGGAAAGTGCCCGGGCGCCGCCGGTGCACTCCGTGACGTTCTGCCCCGTCATCTCGATGTGGATGCCGCCGGGGTAGGTGCCCTCGGCCTCGTGGATGGCGAAAAACTGCTCAACCTCCTTCAGGATATGCTCGAACGGTCGGGTCTTGTATCCCCGGTCGTTGAGGGTATTGCCGTGCATGGGGTCGCAGGACCAGACCACGTGCCGCCCGGCGGCCCGGACCGCCCTGATGAGACCGGGAAGATGCTCGCCGATCCGCTCGTGTCCGAACCGGGTGACCAGTGTCAGACGGCCGGGCTCGTTGTCCGGATTGAGAATCCCCGTCAGGCGGACCAGGGTGCCGGGATCCATGCCCGGCCCGCATTTCAGACCGAGCGGGTTGCCGATTCCGCGACAGTATTCGACATGCGCGTGGTCCGGGTCCCGGGTGCGGTCACCGATCCAGAGCATGTGGCCGGAGGTCGCGTACCAGTCTCCGGTCTCGGGGTCGACCCGCGTCAACGCCTCCTCGTAGCCGAGAAGCAGTGACTCGTGGCTGGTATAGAAGCGGGTCTGGCGCAGCTGGTTATGCGTGCGTGCGGTTATGCCGATGGCACGCATGAAGATGATGGCCTCGGTGATGCGGTCAGCGACTTCCTGGTACTGTGCGGCCTGCGGGGAGTCTGCCACGAATTCGAGCATCCACTTGTGCACGTTTTCCAGGTTGGCGTAGCCGCCCTGGGCATAGGCCCGCAGCAGGTTGAGCGTGGCGGCTGACTGGCGGTAGGCCATCTTGATGCGTTCCGGGTCGGGCCGACGGGCCGCAGCGCTGAAGTCGATGCCGTTGACGATGTCGCCCCGGTAGGCAGGCAGGGTGACGTCTCCCCGGGTTTCCGTGTCGGACGACCTTGGCTTGGCGAACTGTCCGGCAATCCGCCCGACCTTGACCACGCTTGCCGAGGCACCGAAGGTCAGTACCACCGCCATCTGCAGGATGACCCGGAAGTAGTCCCGTATGTTGTTGCCACTGTGTTCAGCGAAACTTTCCGCGCAGTCGCCGCCCTGCAGCAGGAAACCCTGGCCGTTGCAGACCTCCCCGAGCGCCCGTTTCAGGGCGCGCGCCTCCCCCGCGAAAACCAGCGGCGGCCAGGTTGCAATGTCCCGCTCCACCTGCCCGAGTGCGTGCAGGTCCGGGTAACGGGGCATCTGGCGGGCCGGACGGCTACGCCATGTGCCCGGGTTCCAGTCTGCGGCCACGGGGCTATTCCGGCCCCTCGTCGAACCGGGACAGCGTGTCGCCGATGCGGTGCCATTTCGCCCGGTAGGCCGTGAAGATGTGGCAGTCCGGCCCGCGGCCGGGATCCTCGTCCAGCGCCCCCAGCGGGACCACCGAAACGCTTCTGCCGGGATCCTTTCTCGGTATCTTGGATCCGCAGGTCCTGCAGAACACCTGAGTGAAGTAGGTCGCCTCGGGCGGCTTGTACTGGACCATGTCCGATTCGCCCCGGGTGATCTCGACGCCGTCGAGCGAGGTGAAGCCGTTGGTGGCGAAGACCGCCGAGCGGGCGCGTCGGCAGCGTCGGCAGTGACAGTTGTAGACGGCCCTGAAGGGTTCGTTGATCCTGAATTCCACGGTGCCGCACAGGCAGCTCCCCCGGACCTTTCCTTCTTCCGCGGGCCCGGAATCCCGATCCGGGCATGGCGTCTCGTCGATCCCCGGCGGCCAGTCCGCGTGACTCGGCAGGTGGTTGTCGCTGTTTCCGGCCCAGGATGCCCTGGATGCGAAGAAGATATGGTAGTCGGCTGGCGGTCCATCATCCTGGCAACCCGTCGGCACGAAAGCGCAGGAACCGTCGTCCTCGAAATTGGGCACGACAGAACCGCAGCGGCTGCAGAACGAGCGGGTCAGGTTCGCCGAGGAGCGGTAGTCCTCGATGGTATCGGTTCCGCCGCGCCAGCGGAACAATCCGGCAGGGAGGGAGGCGTAGGTGCCGAATGCCGCGCCGTGCGCCTTGCGGCACATCGAGCAATGGCAGTGATAGGTCGAAGCCGGTTTCCCCGATGTCTCCCAGGCGACGGCCCCGCACAGGCAGGATCCGGAATTCGTGTCATGCATGGTCTTTCACTCGCAGTCGGTTGCAGGGACGGTCTTTCGCGAACGGGGCAGGCGGCCTCGTGTCCGGAATTCCGGCGTCGCCCGGTATCCGGACCCATGTGCAGCATTACGGATCGGGCCCCTGTTCCGGCACCACGATGCACGCCCCGGGAGGCGGTTTTCATTGCTGCCTGAAAACCCGTGAAGCTTAACAAACGCATCGACGTTGCGCCAGTTTCGCGGTGATGGTGGCGCGCACTGTTCCCACACACGACGGATACCGACACGACGGCATGGGACTGCGCATGCGGTCTCGATTCCGACGGGTGCTCCGGGCACGCAGGGGCGGTGTACTCCGTCTTTCGGTGGAGACAGCCCGAAGCCATGCGAAGAGAGCGTTGTACGGGTTCCGGCGTCCCGATGATCCCCGATCGGCTGTCGGGTTAGAATAACGCTCCTGAAACCCGGATATTCGCCATGCATGAGGACAGGGGAGATGGTTCACCAGCCGCCGCCGGGCTGATTGTCGATGTTCGGGACGTACACGCCCTGCTTGAGGATCCGTCTGTTCGCATCGTCGACCTGCGCGCGAAAGATGAATGCACGGACGGATTCGTTCCCGGGGCGCTCTGGCTGGATTACGCCCGCCTGGTACGCAGGGCAGGGCAGGCGGAGGGCATGTTGCCGGACCGGGCAGCGCTGGCCCGGCTATTGATGGACCTCGGCATCACTCCCGGAACCCGGGTGATCGCCCATGACGGGGGATCGGGGTTGAGGGCTGCCCGGCTGCTCTGGACCCTGGCGGTCTGCGGTCACCCGCAATACGCCCTGATGGAAGGAGGAATTGCCGCCTGGCGGTCGGCGGGTCTGCCGTGTGCCGTCGCGCCTGTCCGGGCCACGAAAACCGCCAGTTCCGTGCACTGGGACGCATCCGTCACGGCGGACCTTGCGTATGTGCATGACAGCATTGGGCACGGTAACCGGTGCCTGCTTGATGTGCGCAGTCCCGGCGAGTACGCCGGACAGGATGTGCGTGCGGCGCGCGGCGGGCACATTCCCGGCGCGGTGCATTTCGAGTGGAGCGGAGTGCTCGATGAATCGGCGCGTCTGGGACAGCCGACGGCGCTGCGGGACCGACTCGCCCGGCTCGGTGCGGTGCCGGAGCGGGAAATCATTCCCTATTGCCAGTCGAATCGCCGTTCCGCCTTCATGTTCGTCGTCCTGAAGTGGTTGGGATATCCCCGGGTGCGGGCCTACGAGGGTTCATGGTCCGAATGGGGGAACCGTGACGACACGCCGGTGGAATGACCCGTGTCCGGCCGGAGGCGGTCTCGCGGGTCAGTCGGTGCAGACCCAGGTCGTGGCGATGTACTTGGTTCCCGAAACCACGGTGCTGCCACGATGCAGGTGCGTCCAGAACGGCGGAAACAGTATCAGCATTCCCGTCCTGGGAGCGATGCTCAGCGACTGGAAGTGGAATTCGGTCTCGCCGCCCGGCTGCGGGAATTCGTTCAGGTACCAGATCGCGACCATCTGGCGCTTGCTGAACCTGCCGGGGCCGCCGTCCACGTGCCAGTGGTAGAACTCCCCCGGCCCGGTCTTCTGCAGGTTGTAGCCGGTATCCTGCAGCCGGTTGTGCATGAAGAAGGGGTGCAGCCCCGCAACCAGGCTGAGGCCCAGCGACAGGGATTGCCTGAGGGCTTCATCAATGTCCTTCCACTCATCCCGGCCGCTTACGCGCAGGTCGGTCGATTGCTTGATGCCTTGCTCCAGTTCTCCGACCTGACCGATGCGACCCGGGTACTGCTGTTCGGGGTTCGCTTCGAAACGATGGATGATGTCCCGGCAGATCTCGGGATCCAGGGCCTGTTCAAGCGCGTAGACGAACGATCCCGGCTTGAGTTCCCGGAAAAGGCCTGCCGTCCCCTTCGTCACCCGGTCAGCCTCCGCAGGATGCGTCCGGGGCCTTGAGGTCATCGGCCCGTATGCGGGTGACGCCGTAGCGGTCCATCTCGCCGAGCGCCCTGTCCAGAGACCCTTCCAGATCGATTGCCCGGCAGGCGTCTTCGACCAGGAACACCTCGAAGTCCTCCCTGCGCGCATCAAGGGCCGACCAGGCGACGCAGTAATCGGTGGCCAGACCCGCCAGGTACACCGATTCGAGGCTCCGGTGCCTCAGGTAGCCAGCCAGCCCGGTGGAGGTTTTCCGGTCATTCTCGTAAAAGGCAGAGTAGGAATCGATGTCCTGCCTGAATCCCTTGCGCAGAACCATCTCGGCACGGGAGACATCGAGGTCCGGGTGAAACCCGGCCCCCGGGGTGTCCTGCACGCAATGGTCCGGCCACAGCGTCTGGGGACCGTAGTCCATGTCGATCGATTCGAATGGATTCCGTCCGGCGTGGCTCGAGGCGAACGAGCCGTGACCACCCGGGTGCCAGTCCTGGGTCAGCAGGCAGTGGTCGAAGAGGGGGATGATCCGGTTGATGACGGGAACCACCTCGTCCCCCGCAGGGACCGCCAGCGCGCCGCCGGCGCAGAAGTCGTTCTGTACGTCGATAATGATGAGACAGCTTTTCGTATGGTCGATCATGCTTGTTTTCGCTGCCTTGTCCGGACCCGGACAGCCCCCGGTTCACGGGGACAAGGGAGCCGCCGGCCGGAAATCCGCGACAGGACGGATGTCATTATACGCCAACGGTCGCAGATTATCCGAAAAAAGGTTGCGCGACCTATCAGTATCGTTCCGAAGCAGGTGTCCTGCCAGCTGGGTCTGCCCTGGTGGAAGGCCTGTTCATTGATGCCGGGATACAGCGCGCTCGTGTGCCCCGGGATCAGGAACACCCAATCGTGCAACGACACGTTTCCCGGACGTAGCCCGGGTCAGGATAACCGGAAGGCCGAAGCCGGCAATGAGAAGGTGGTAGCCGGCGAGCAGTGCGATCCACACCAGACAGAACCGTCCGGTTCGGGCTTCCTCGAACCGCTTCTCGACCCGAGCGCGCCGTCTACCGGATAGCCGGTCGCCATTGCTCATGGGTTCGGGTCGGCGGGTCCGGTCGGGCACGGAAAGAAGACGGCGGTCTGGCCGCCGCCGGGGTCCCGTGATGCTGGCTGGAAAACCGCATCCGGTTTCGGGTGGGCGTTACAGCAGCCCGGCTTCCCGGTAGAATCTTTCCGCGCCGGGGTGCAGCGGAACGCCCAGTCCGGCAACGCCGTCAAGCGCGCCTTCCAGGGTGATCTGCCTGCCCTTGACGTGTCCGCTGTCGAGCAGCTTGCGCG
>JAJDVC010000098.1 GCA_022826305.1 Gammaproteobacteria bacterium
GTTGCCCATATTCATGTCCGGGACCCTGAAACAGGAAAGGGTTCCCGTGATGTGGCTCTGTTCAGGGAGGCGGTAGACCGTGTCCGGGACAGCGGGGTGGATGTTGTCATCAACCTGACTGCCGGCATGGGCGGCGACTGGATTCCGAGCGACGACGACCCCTCGATGCCGGGGCCGGGAACCGACATGGTCGGGCCGGAAGAGCGCCTGGCGCACGTCATTGAGTGCAGGCCGGATATCTGCAGCCTGGATTGCGGAACCATGGTTTTCGGCAATGGCAATGACCTGTATCTGAATACACCGACCTATCTGAGAAAGATGGCCGGCATCACCCGGGAACTGGGTGTCAAGCCGGAACTCGAAGTATTCGATCTCGGGCAGGTCAGACTGGCCCGATCACTGATTGATGAGGGGCTGATTGACGCGCCGCCGCTGTTTCAGATATGCCTGGGTATTCCCTGGGGAGCCGGCGCCGACACCGAGACCATGGTTGCGATGAAGCAGGCGCTTCCCGAAAACGCGATATGGGCCGGATTCGGTATTTCCAGAATGCAGATGCCCATGGTTGCGCAGGCGATGGTGCTGGGCGGAAATGTCCGGGTCGGGCTTGAAGACAACCTGTACCTTGATCGCGGCGTACTGGCGACCAATGGACAACTGGTGGAGCGTGCGGTGGAAATCGTCGAAAGGCTTGGCGGCAGGGTATTGAGCGCCAGCGAGGCCAGAACCGCCCTCTGTCTGCCTGACTGATCACGGATCAGGCGGAGTATCGGGAAGCGCCCGCAGGTCCGCAGGGAGCTGGCGTCCGGACGGGACGTATTGCAAGGGTTCACCGCTTGCCGGTGCGGTATTTCCGTCGCGATCAATCGGCATCCGAGTTCCGGATTCGCGCGATCTTCACCAGTCCTTCGTTCATCTTCTGGCTGAGGGTGGGGAAATCCGCTCCCTGGCACATGTCCCGGCAACCCTCGATCAGGGTATCGCGCAACGAGTCGGTCAGTTCAGGCGCCTCGAGCCGGGTCCAGGGCAGTTCAAGGGCTGGTCCGAATTGCTTCAGGCAGTAGGCCATTCCGCCTTCTCCGCCGCCGACATGAAAGATTTCGCATGGTCCCATCAATGCCCATCGTGGCCCGGGCCCGTTGACCACAGCCTGGTCGATCTGCTCGACCGTGGCTTCGCCGCTGGCAATCATGTGCAGCGCCTCCCTCCAGATCGCCTCCTGCAGGCGGGTAGCAATGAACCCCGGAATCTCCCTTTTCATGACAAGGGGGGATTTCCCGATGTGACGGTAGAACGCCTCGGCCCACCGTACCGTATCCGGATGCGTCCTGCGGCCACCGACCATTTCCACCAGCGGCAGCAGGTAGGGCGGGTTGAACGGATGGCCGACGACTGTCCTTTCGGGCGTGGCGCAGCGTGCCTGGATGTCCGTCATTGACAGGCCCGAAGTGCTGGAGGAGATCACTACCCTGGGGTCCACGATCTCTCCGAGCGTGGCATAAAGCGCCTGCTTGGTGTCCAGGGATTCCGGCGCGTTCTCCTGGATGAACTCGGCGCTCTCCACCGCATCTTCCAGCGATGTGGTCCACCTGAGGTTCTCGAGCGAGGCAGACGGCTCGAGGCCGATGCGTGTCAGGCTTTCCCAGGCCGTGTCGAGCAATCTGCCGAGCGCCGCATGTTCGCTCCTGTCATGCAGGTAGGTGGTGACCCGATAGCCTCTTGCAAGGAAATAGGCGGTCCAGCCGCCGCCTATCGGGCCGGCGCCGATGCATGTGACACGGGTGACCTTGCGAGGGTTCTGATCGAGCACGGGCTATTCTCCCCTGAATTCGGGTTTGCGTTTCTCCATGAAGGCCCTGACCCCTTCTCCCGCATCTTCCGATCCCAGCATTTCACGGTAGATGGGCAGGTTGGCGGTACGCATTGCATGAAAGGCGGACTGTATGCTGCTGCCGTCAATGGCGCGCAACACCTCCTTGATCGATTGCAGGGCCAGAGGAGCCACGGCGCATAACTGCTCTGCCCATTGCCGGGCTTTCGGCATCAGCTCCGAGGCGGGAACCAGCTTGTTGATCAATCCGTATTCCGCTCCCTCCCTTGCGGTCATCCTGCGGCCCAGATAGAGCATTTCCAGGGCAATATTGTATGGCAGGCGCCGCGGCAGCCTTTGCATGGCCCCGGCATCCGGGATAATGCCCAGCGGCAGTTCGGGCAGTGCGAACTCGGCATGGTCCGCGGCGATAATCAGGTCACAGGCCAGAACGATTTCAAATCCTCCTCCGATGGCGAGCCCGTTGACTGCGGCGATGACCGGCTTGTTGAGATTCCACATCTCCGTGATGCCCGCGAATCCTCCCAGGCTTGCATCTTCCTGTTCCCACCAGTTGTCCAGCCGGGTTGTCCCGTCGTCCAGGGACTTGAGATCCCATCCCGCCGAGAAGATCCTGTCTCCTGCGCCGGTTATGATACAGACCCCGAGATCCGGGTTGTCCCGGAAGTGGCTGAAGGCTTCTCCCATTTTCCGGCTTGTCGGAGTATCGATCGCATTGACTTTCGGTCGATCAATCGTGATTTCGTAGATTGCACCGTTTTCTCGGCAGATGATGTCGGTTCGCGTATCGTTCATTGGTTATCCAGGAGGTATCAGCAGGGCAGATTAATCCTTAGTGTATTCGAGCATGACCTGAATTGGTATAACATACGGACGCGTATCAATTCCGGTCCGGGGGACACGATTCATGGATTATCCGCTTACAGAAGAACAGCAGATGCTTGTCGATTCCGTACGCGCTTTTCGCGAACAGGAACTGACACCCCACGAGGCAGAAGTGGACCGCAGCGGAGAAGTTCCCGAATCGCTGGGCAGGCAGATTCGCAGTCGTGCCATCGAAAAGGGACTCTATGCGCCGAATCTGCCCGAGTCCGTCGGGGGCGGGGGACTCGATTACAAGTGTCTTGCACTGCTTGAGCGTGAACTGGGCAAGACCAGCTATGGCCTGCACGGCTATCTGCACCGGCCCTCGGAGATTCTCATGGCCTGCCAGGGAGACCAGGTGGAAAGATATCTCAAACCCTGCGTCTCAGGGGAAAGGAAGGAAGTGTTCGCACTGACCGAACCGGACGCGGGTTCCGATATCCTGTCCATGCGGACCCGCGCGGAGCGGGATGGGGAATATTTCCTGATCAGTGGTACCAAGCACTTTGCCAGCAGCCCCGTTCCACCGGATTTTGCGATACTGTTTGCCCTGACCGGAGCAAGGCAGACGCCGAAAGGCGAGCGCAAGCTCGTGACCTGTTTCCTGGTAGATGCC
Organism: Gammaproteobacteria bacterium; assembly: GCA_022826305.1. GTDB lineage: Bacteria > Pseudomonadota > Gammaproteobacteria > Arenicellales > Poriferihabitantaceae > Poriferihabitans. The sequence goes on from JAJDVC010000098.1 coordinate 3,312, forward strand.
GGAACGGCGGGATTCTCCATTACCCGGGGACCGCGTTGCGCGGCGCAAAGGGCATATCCCACATGGCAGCTTGTGTTCGAGAATTGCCGGGTGCACGAATCCCGGATACTCGGTGAGGAGCATTGCGGATTTGAACTGGCGAATGAATGGCTCAGGATGGGGCGTGTGTGGGTGGCAGCCGCCGCATGCGGCAGGATGGAGCGGCTGATCGACCTTGCGGCAAGTTGGGCAGCAGAACGCAGGCAGTTCGGACAGGCGATAGGCCGATTCCAGGGAACTGCGTTCAAGCTGGCAGACATGACGGTCGACCTCAGGGCCGCGGATCTGCTGGTAATGGATGCGGCCGACAAGGCTGACCGCGCGACCATGAAGAATGAGGATGCTGCCATCGCCAAGCTGTTTGCGTCCGAGGCGGTCGGTCGGGTTGCCGACCATGCGATCCAGATCCACGGCGGCATGGGCCTGATGGAGGATCTGCCGATAGAGCGGCTGTGGCGTGATGCGCGGCTGGACAGGATATGGGACGGAACCTCTGAAATACAGCGGCACATCATCTCCCGCTCAGTGCTGCGCCGGTACGGCGGATGAGTCAGCATCTGCGTGGAAATCCGGTCAAACGCTGGAAACGGTCTGCAAGGGACGACGCATCGATGCAGGACAGCCCACGACGCAAGCGCAACCTGAAGCGACTGTTTGCCCCGAGGCATGTCGCCTTTATTGGCGGAGATGATGCGGATTATGCTGCCCGTCAGTGTGCCGCGCATTTTGATGGAGCAGTCTGGGGGGTTAATCCCGGCAGGCGTGAAATGGGCGGACAGCCCTGTTTTCGAGTAGTCGGAGATTTGCCGGAAGCGCCTGATGCCGTGTTCCTGGCAACACCGAAATCCGAATCAGTCGGGATTGTGCGCGCCCTGGGCATGATGGGCGCCGGAGCGGTGGTGTGCTTCACTGCAGGCTACTCGGAAACCGGAGAAGCCGGTGCGCTTGCCGAGGCAGACCTGGTTGAGGCGGCCGGAGACATGGCGCTGGTCGGGCCGAACTGCTATGGCGTCATCAATCATGTCAGGCAGGCCACGCTGTGGCCGTTCGGCGCCGGTTCCGGGCACTGTGCTCGCGGTGCTGCCCTGATCATGCAAAGCGGCATGATCACCGCCGACATGTCCATGAATCAGCGCTCCGTTCCCCTGTCTTTCATCGTATCGGCAGGAAACCAGGCAGCGCTTGCCATCGAGGATTATCTCGATGTGCTGGTCGATGATCCGGCGGTTTCGGCGTTCGGACTCTATGTCGAGGGAATCAGGGATGCGGACAGATTCGCCCGTGCTGCGGTCAAGGCGTTGCGCGCGAACAAGCCGATCGTGGTGTTGAAGGCAGGAAGTTCGGATATTGGCGCTCGCCTGGCAATCAGTCATACGGGTTCAATGGCGGGCTCGGACGAGGCCCACGAAGCGTTTTTCGAGCGCCTGGGCATCATCCGCGTTCATGCTCCTGAACTCATGCTCGAACTGTTGAAATTCATCACGGTTTCCGGAATTCCGCGAGGGAATCGGCTCGCAGCGTTCACCTGCTCGGGCGGAGAATCCCTGCTGGTCGCCGACTACGGAGAGCGTACAGGGGTCGAATTCCCCCAGCCGAGCGAACCGGTTGGGAAAAAACTGCAGGATCTGTTGCCGGAGATTGCAACGGTCTCGAATCCACTGGACTACACTACCCCCCTGTGGGGCAATACGCAGATCATGCCCACGGTGTTCTCAACCCTGCTCGAGGATGAATACGATGCTGCAGTTTTCATACAGGACTATCCTCCGGACGGATTTCCCGCCGATGCGAGCCTGTACCGGGCGGATGGCCGCTCGTTCATAGCCGCCGTGCAGCGAGCGGAGATTCCCGCGGCGATATGCAGCGAGCTTTCCGAAAACTTTGATCCGGTATCCCGGAAGATGTGTATCGAGAGTGATGTGACTCCCCTGCAGGGACTGGACCGGGGAATCGAGGCCATTTATCTTGCCTCGAGGTATCATGCGAACCGTAGTCGCGTACTGCAACGGAATCAGCCTGAGAGACTGGTCCGGATACAGGTTCGGGACAAGGTGGTTACCCGCTACAGTGAATGGGAAGCCAAGCGCATGTGCGCGGGTTCCGGAATCCGCATCCCCCATGGGCGGTATCTTGATCCGGAACAGGTCGGACAGGCCGTGGCGGCTGCCAGGGAGATTGGTTACCCGGTTGTGATCAAGGTGGTGGGGCGGCGCATCGCACACAAGACCGAGCAGAATCTGGTGGAGGTCGGTCTTGGCTGCGACCGGGAGGTCGAGGAGGCTGTGGCTGCACTTGACCGCGCAATCAGGTTGGCCGGAATCCCGGCCGATAGCCATGGTCTGCTGGTGGAGCAGATGATCCGGCCCGTGGTTCATGAACTGATGGTCAGCATCAGGGCGGATGTCCAGTTCGGGCACCTGATGATGATTGCAAGCGGAGGAGTGCATGTCGAGATATTCCGGGACAGTATTACAATGCTCCTGCCTGTTTGCGGAAACGACATCAAGGATGCCCTTTCCCGATTGAGATGCTTTCCATTGCTGACCGGATACAGGGGAAAGGATGCCTGTGATCTTGATCGTCTGGCAGGGACGATCCTGGCTGTGGCCCGGCTTGCCGGGAAACTGTCCCCGGCGCTGCTGGAACTCGAAATAAATCCGCTTGCCGTTACCCGGGAGGACGCATATGCCATCGACGCATTGCTGGTCTCAAGGGGAGGGATTCAGCTCAGGGGTATTGCCTGATCGGTGCCGGATGTGGAACATTCTGGGAACCAGTGACAATAAGGAACCGGGGGCGGGATGAAAACCAGTGCAAGGGTCGTCGTGATCGGGGGAGGCATCGCCGGATGCTCCACGTTGTATCACCTGACCGAGGAGGGGATGACGGATGTCATCCTGCTGGAAAGGGACGAACTGACTTCCGGTTCCACCTGGCATGCCGCCGCACAGGTCACCCAGTTCGCTTCGAACCAGACCATGGTGGCGCTCAAGCGGCACAGTATCCGGTTGTACCGGAGTCTGGCCGAAGACCCGGAATTTCCGATCAACTACCACATTACCGGGGGGATGCGGCTTGCGCACACTCCCGAACAGGTTGACTGCTATCGGCATTTTGTGGAGATGGCCGGCGGGATGGGAGTGGAAATGGAGTTCATCCCGCCTGCGGAGGTTGGCAGACGTCATCCGTTGCTGTCCACGGAAGGTTTGCTGGGTGCCTGGTGGGATCCACTGGACGGGGATATAGATCCGGCACAACTGTGTTTCGCGCTGGCCCGCAAGGCGCGCCAGGCTGGCGCCGAGATACAGCGATTCAATCCCGTGGAAGCGATAACGCGCAAGCCGGACCGGACATTTGTCGTGCATGCCCGCAACGGAGATATCGACTGCGAGATGCTGGTCAATGCCGGCGGCTACCGGGTCAATGAGATAGGCGGCATGCTCGGGATAACTCATCCCGTGGTTTCGATGGAGCACATGTATGTGCTCACCGAGCCCATTGCGCGAGTTGCGGAACTGGATTTCAGGGTGCCCATCATCCGGGATCCGGGGGATGACTTTTATTGCAGGCAGGAGAAGACCGGACTGCTGGTCGGGGTCTACGAACAGGGTTGCAAGACGTTCGGCATGGATGGAATCGATCCCCACTTTACCCGCTCCCTGTGTCCCTCGGACATCGAGCGGTGTCTGGACAACATGGAACGCATATTCGTGCGATTGCCATGTGTCGCGGAGGCGGGTATCCACACGGTCGTGAACGGACCAATCACCTACAGCATGGATGGATCTCCGCTGGTCGGGCCGGTGCCCGGCGTTCCGAATGCTTTTGCATGTCTTGGGCTGCGTGCCGGAATCGGAGAGGGAGGGGGACTCGGAAAAATCCTGGCCGAGATCATGGTACATGGAGAGTCGGAGTGGGATTCGTGGTATCTCGACCCCCGGCGCTTTACCGGCTATGCCAATCCCGAACTGACGAGCCTGAAGGCGATTGAGGACTATCAGCGGGAGTTTCATTACCATTTGCCGCATGAATACCGTCCCGCAGGACGCCTTGCCCGCACCACTCCGCTGTACCCGGTACTTGACCGGATGAATTGCCATTGGGGGGTAGTGGCAGGCTGGGAGCGATCCCTGTTCTTCAAGCCGTACCCGGATTTTGTCGATGTGCCCGGCTACCGCTTCACCGCGACCAGGGACGTTGTTGAAAAGGAGGTTGCGAACCTGATCGGTGGGGTTGGAATCATGGAGGTTTCGGGCTTCAACCGGTACGAGGTCAGCGGATACGGGGCAGGGGATTTTCTGGATACCATGATATGCGGCGCAATGCCCGCAGTTGACGGCAAGGTGTCCCTTTGCTACCTGCTGACAGAGAAAGGGAATGTTCTGAGCGAGGCGACAATCGTGAGATTTGAACAGGACAGATACTGGTTCTGTTCCGCAGCGGCTGCAGAGTGGCATGACAGGGACTGGCTGAACAGCTACAGGCCGGACACGGTGGTTGTCAGGGAGATGGCGGACAGCCATACCCTGCTGGTAGTGGCGGGTCCGCGGTCACGTGAGTTGCTGAAGTCGGTTTCGCCTCGCAGCGACTGGTCGCAGGAAGCTTTCCCCTGTATGCGCATGCGCAAGGTGCATATCGGCCATGCCGGGATAATCGCCATGCGTGTCAGCTTTTCCGGAGAACTCGCGTACGAACTGCATGTGCCGAATGCACAGTTGTACCTGACATGGATGACCCTTTCCCGTGCCGGAGAGGCGTTTGACCTGAAACCTTTCGGGCTGTATGCATCCGAATCGATGCGGATGGAGAAGGGGTATCTGGGGTGGAAATCCGATCTGATCCATGAGCGCAATCCGATGGAAACCGGTCTGGAGAGGTTTGTCCGACTGGACAAGCCGCACTTTGTCGGCAAACAGGGGCTTCTCAGGCAACTTGAGCGAGATCCGCTCCGAAAGCGCGTTTCCCTTTCGGTGGACTGCGATCTGGCCTGTGCGCATGGCGGCTCGCCAGTCTATTCCGGGTCGAGGCAGGTTGGGTCGGTCACTTCCGCCGGATACGGCTACCGCACCCGGATCAATTATGCCTATGCTTTCGTTGAGCCGGAGTTCGGCAGTTGCGGGCAGGAACTGGAAATCGGCATTATCGGCAAGCGGTATCCTGCCAGGGTCATCGAGTCGCTCCAGTATGATCCCGACAATCTGCGGGTCAGGAGCTGATGATGGACCGGGCCAGGCGGACACGGCGAGGCAGCATCCGAAGCAGGGATGCCATGCATGCCTTGCGCGCCAGACCTCCGGAGCATGATCCCTGTCCCCCCGGGCAGCCAGGGGGACACTACAGGCCACTGAAGGAAACGGATCTGAAGGCCATCTACGACACCGCCTTGCGCATCCTGTCGGAGCTGGGAATGGATGACAGCCCGCAGGCACTGTCGGACCAGGCGCTGCAATCGGGCGCCTTTCTCAATGGGCAGGGACGATTATGCTATCCGAGAGGCATGGTCGAAGACGTGATTGACAGGGCCTGCAAGCATTTCGTGTTTTACGGGCGGGATCCGGGGCATGATCTGGAGATCGGGGGCGATCGGGTCTATTTCGGCACGGGCGGTGCTGCGGTACAGACGCTGGATATTGACTCGGGCGCCTATCGCCCATCTACCTTGAGGGACCTTTACGACTTCAGCAGGCTGGTCGATGTATTGAAAAACGTGGCGTGGTTTACCCGCTGTTGCGTGGCGACCGACGTGACGAACAATCTTGATCTGGATATCAATACCGCATATGCCCTGTTGCGCGGCACCACGAAGCCGGTGGGGACCAGCTTTTTCCTGGCGGAGCATGTGGAGCCGGTTGTCAGGATGTTCGACCGGGCCCTGGGCGGTTCTGGCCGGTTCAGCCGACGACCGTTCTGCAAGGCGCACATCAGTCCCGTGATTTCACCATTGCGCTATGGAGAGGATGCATTCCAGGTGGTCCTGCAAGCCATGGAGCACGGGATGCCGCTGAACCTGATCATTGCAGCCCAGTCGGGCGCAACGTCTCCGGCGACCATTGCCGGCATGCTGGCCTGCACGCTTGCAGAGACATTGGCCGCACTGGTAATGGTCAATATCTTCAGGGCCGGCTATCCCATGATTTTCTCGAACTGGCCTTTCGTCATTGACCTGAGAACAGGAGCATTCTCCGGCGGCGGCGGGGAGATTGCACTGCTGAATGCCGCTTCCGCGCAACTGTCCAACTGGCTCGGTCTTCCTTCAGGCGTGGCGGCAAGCATGGCGGACGCCAAGGCGGTTGATGCGCAGATGGGCGTCGAAAAAGCCCTCTCGTCGCTGGCGACCGGGCTGGCCGGTTCCAACATGGTTTATGAATCGTCGGGGATGATGGCCAGTCTGCTTGGCGTCTCGTTCGAATCCTTTGTGATCGATGATGAGATGCTTTCCCATGTCTACCGGATCATCCGGGGTGTGGAGGTGAACGAGGAAACCCTGGGATTCGAGGCGATTCGCGAGGTGGTTGCCGGAGAGGGGCATTTTCTCGGCATGGGTCATACCATGGATGCCATGCAGACGGAGCATTTCTATCCCAGTCTTGCGGACAGAAACGATCCGCGTACATGGCAGGAACAGGGGGCGCGGGATATCTGGGAGCGTGCCCGGGCCAGGGCCAGGGAGATTCTCGGCAACCATTATCCGAATTATCTGGATCCGGTTGCAGACAGGAGAATCCGCTCGGACTTCAATATCCTTCTTGATTGTACACCAGGAAGCTGATTCGCCTGTTCAGCGCCGGACAGCCCGGCACAGCGGTTTGCCGGAGAAGGAAGCGGCACGCGCCACGATGATTCAGTAATCCCTGAGCACGGAAAATCTTGCCAGGTCTTCAAGCGCCCTGCGATAGGGGGTATGTGGCAGGGGTGCGAGGGAGCGGATGGCAAGCTCTGCCTGACCATGGGCTTTCTGCATTGTGTAGTCAAGGGCGCCGGTTCCCCTGACTATCCGGAGTATTTCGGATATCCGGTTCCTGTCCCCCGTTTCGATAACCTGGCTGACTGCGCATTTCTCGGACGGATTTCCGTTATCAAGCACATGAATCAATGGCAGGGTGGGCGTGCCCTCTGCAAGATCATCCCCGATATCCTTGCCGATATCATGGCTGCTGGCATCGTAATCCAGCACATCATCCACCAACTGAAACGCCGTGCCCAGATGCATGCCATAGCTGGCCAGTGCGGTGTTGATCGGTTCGTCCTGCCCTGCGATCATTCCACCAAGCCGGGCTGCCGATTCAATCAGCTTGGCGGTTTTTCTCTGGATCGTATCCATGTACTGCTGTTCAGTCGTTTGCGGAGAGTGTGCATACATCAGTTGCAGCATCTCTCCTTCTGCTATGGCATTGGTGGTCCTGGCCAGCACCTGCATCACGTCCCTGTCCCCGATTTCCACAATGAGTTCAAATGACCTCGAGTAGAGAAAGTCTCCAACGAGCACGCTCGCCTCGTTGCCCCAGACTTCGTTTGCAGTGGGCTGGCCTCTTCGGGTTGCCGACGCATCAACCACATCATCGTGAAGCAGGGTTGCGGTGTGGATGAACTCGATTGCCGCTGCCAGAAGGATGTGATGATTGCCGCGGTATCCATGAGCGTTGGCACACAACAGCAGGATCAGGGGTCTGAGTCGCTTGCCCCCGCTGTGAACAATGTAGCTGGCTACGGTATTGATCAGATCGATTTCCGAGGTCAGGCTCCGGTTGATGATGCGGTCGACGGCCTGCATGTCCTGGCTAGCCAGGTCCATGGCATCCTGAAGCAATTCTTTTGGCCTGTGGGGTTGCCGGGTACTGCGAATCTGTTGTTGACTCGGATTTGCCATGTCTGGAATAGCCTGCCTGCCGTGGATTGTAGCCGAGAAAGGAACAAATTAATGCAAAACCGGGTATGGTTACTGGTCAAACCTCATGACGAACAATCTTGTGCTGCGGGATTCCAGCGATGCTTCGAAACGCAAAATCCGGAAAACAGCCACCCCTGTGGGGAGGCAACGAATTTACACAATCCCCGAAAAATGCTCCTCTTCACGAATCTGACTGCAACACCGAACCCATCCTGAAGCGCGAGTTTTCCATCAAGGGGGTAGCGGTCACGGCCTGCTGGGGAAAGATTGAACTCCTGCCCCGGATCCGGTTGCTGATTCCGGCAAGCTCCGCCATTGCAGCGTGCTGAACTCTCCCCATGTCGATCATGCCCCATCGAGGACTCGGGTGTTCGGGACTTTCTTCGGCGTCTCATGCCAAAAATGCGATTGACTCGTCAGGGATTTGAACTGTACAATCCGCGCTCCCACGTAATAGTGGGGAAATCAGAATGTCAGGATCATGGGTTCCGGTCTGAATTGAAGGCTGTATTTCTCATGATCGATGAGCTGGTGAAGGACAGACGATGAGGTTGCAGCAGGTTCATCCACTACGAAGACACTTTTATCATGTACGCAGTCATTGAATCCGGAGGCAAGCAGTACAAGGTTGTCGTCGGGGACAGGTTGAAGGTAGAGAAGCTGTCCGTACAGACAGGAGAAAAGGTGTGCCTGAACCGAGTTCTTCTGGTTTCTGACGGGGCAAGTGTCACTGTCGGTTCTCCACTTGTGAAGACCCCGGTGACTGCCACGGTAACGGGACACGGAAAGCACAGGAAGATCAAGGTGTTCAAGATGAAGCGCCGCAAGAATTACCGGCGCACCCGAGGGCATCGGCAGGATTACACGGAAATCGAGATCACGACCATTGGCGAATCTTCCGGAACGGTTGAATCGGCAATGGTGTCGGAAGCGGATGCGGAGCTTGCCCGGGAGGATATGGAATCTCAGGCTACCGGTTCCGATACGGAACCGGACGAAGGGGCTGAACAGGCAGAAACGGATCAGGACGGCGGCAGGTAGTCTCGCATTGATACAGGCGATATCAGGGGGTTAAGATGGCTCACAAGAAAGCTGGCGGCAGTTCGAGAAATGGCCGGGATTCGGTATCGAAACGACTCGGCGTCAAGAAGTTCGGCGGAGAGCGCGTGTTGTCGGGCAACATCATTGTCAGACAGCGAGGCAGCACCTTTCATCCCGGCAGCAACACGCGGCTGGGTCGGGATTACACGCTTTTTGCCACTGCCCCAGGCATTGTGAGGTTCGAGAGGAAAGGGCCGAATCGCCGCAGGACTGTCAGCGTTCTGACTGATTGATTACAGGTCGGTTGCGGCAAGGTAGCCTCGCCCTGCAAACATCACGGGGTCTTGTCTTGCGTAACGCATCTGGGCTGCTTGCGGCAATACGGTCGGGACACTGCCAACCTGAACACTGCATGAGTACCGTGAAGGATTGGGGATTGTCGGCATATGAAGTCACGGTTTTTCGGATCCGGGTGATGTGCAGGAGATTGCAGGGGCATCTTTTCGTGGGAAGGTGGTTCCGGCAGGTCGGCAACGGGTCTCCGGGTACCTGATCAGGGTCCTTGCCCGGGCAGGGCAGGCCCTGGCGCCATGACGCGATCGGGTTTCAGGGGAAAGGGACAGCCGTCATCCGGGCGCCAGCCGCCGTATCGCAAGACGGAACAGACCTTATACGGACAGCTCCCGGACAGCATGAATCCCATCCGGCAGGTGGTGCACATGATCACCGCACCGACCCGCAACAGCTTCAGGCGAATCATCCGTCATCTGGACATGTGCCTGGGACAGCCATGAATCGTACAGGGAGGGTGCCGTAGCATGTCTGCATGATCCAGATACAGGGCATGCAACTGCTGACGCAGCAGGTTCACCCTGCTGACAACCCGTCTGCCTGCAGGCATCGCCGGACAATCCGGGCGACCGGGTCTGCAATCCTGTTCGTTCACCAGCACCGCTCCGCCATTGCCGGTGATGGTGCCGCCGTTGAATCCGGACCGATCCCTTGCGGTTTGAAAAACGGATCGGGCTACGGGTACAATGCATCGTGGGCGGGCCTCTGGAAATTCAGTCTAACCTGTTGAATCATATCGAGTAACAGGAATTCCAATCTCCTCGGTCATGTATTTCCCAGGATAAGATTCAGGCGGTTTTGATGGGTTCCGATATGAAGTTTGTGGATGAAACGACCATCAGGGTAATTGCCGGCAGGGGCGGTAATGGTTGTCTGAGCTTTCTCAGGGAGAAGCACCGGCCCAAGGGAGGACCGGACGGCGGCAATGGTGGTGACGGCGGAAGCGTGTACATGGTCGGTAACCGGGGATTGAACACTCTGGCCGATTTCCGGTATGTCAGGGTATACAAGGCGAAATCCGGATCAGGGGGTGCAGGGCGCTGTCGGTCGGGCAGAAACGGGGAAGACCTGCGTCTTGGCGTGCCGCTGGGAACCCTGGTTTCCGATGCCGATACGGGAGAATTCATAGGGGATATTACCCAGGAAGGTGATTCGCTCCTGGTGGCAAGAGGAGGACGGTGCGGTCTTGGCAACGCACATTTCAAGTCCAGCATCAACCGGACTCCCCGGCATACTACATCAGGTCGTGCCGGGGACGAACGGTCGCTCGTGCTGGAACTCAAGGTGCTGGCGGATGTGGGGTTGCTTGGTCTGCCAAATGCCGGAAAATCGACGTTTCTGAGCAGGATTTCTCATGCTCGCCCGAAAATCGCCGACTATCCCTTCACCACCCTCATACCTCAGCTGGGCGTTGTCGACATGGGGCCTTCCAGCAGTTTCGTGGTTGCCGACATCCCGGGGCTGATCGAGGGAGCGGCTCGCGGGGCGGGGCTCGGCATTCGGTTTCTCAGACATCTCGAACGCACAAGAATCCTGTTGCACCTTGTTGATGTCATGCCGCCTGATGGCAGGGGCATTGTTGAGGCAATCCGGGAAGTCGAAGTGGAGCTGGAGTGTTTCAGCCCCATTCTGCATCAGCATGAAAGATGGCTCGTGCTGAACAAGA
>JAJDVC010000101.1 GCA_022826305.1 Gammaproteobacteria bacterium
GTCTCCACGGCTGATGATACTGGAAAGGCGTATCGGCATGTCAAGCCGGAAACGATGCAGCAAGGCCCGGCAGCGCCGTGTCTCCCGGGACCGCGACCATGGCATGGTAGCGGCTACATCAAGGGTCGTTGCACGATTCAAGAATCTCTTCGACCAGCCTGTATGCCGTGGTGCCTCCAGGGTCGCGAGGCCAGTCCTTGCAGGGTGGTGTATCACGCGCCCTGGCGCGCCGGATCGCCTCCTCGATCTGCTCGCGACTGAATGTGCCTGGAGGAATCGACTTGTCGTAATCGGGAAGATGCTGTCTCAAGCGCCTGATGCAGCCCTGTGAAGATGCAATGTCGACAGTATCCTCGAAGTGAAGCAGCAACCATGACTCGAAGGCGGGGTTGCTCAAGGCGAATCCGTGGTTCTGCTGCTTCTGCGCCCAGTCATCAAGCCGGACCAGTTGTTCCTCGGTCCACTGGTCCCTGTCCACCACAAGCCACGCCTGATCGGAAGATCTCAGGCGCTCCTCCTTGAGATGACGCTCCATTCGCCTGAGCACGCGAAGCGGATCGGTACCCCCAGGCTTGCTGAGGCACTTCACGCTTACCGGTCCCAGCTGATTGAAAATGCGGAAATACTCCGGTTCCGTCCTGGCGCCCTCGGTTGCAAGCACGAACAATCTCCGGTAGGGGCGGTCACCGGAGATCCTCCTGAACCGGCGCCTGACCCTGGACATCAGCCTGTTCCCGTATTGTCTTCGGCCATGCCGCGACCGGTCAGGAGGCTTGCCGGAGAAACATGAGGAATTCCCCCGAGACGGCCCTGCAGGTAGCTCTTGCGAATATCCTTGTCGTACCGGATATCCTTGTAGGCGCTGAAGGGAATCAGGGTGGAGGCTCCGGAATCGTCTCTTTCCGTGGCCCACATTTCGTCACGGCGCAGCAGCTGCTGGTCCATGATCTGGACGTCATGTGTCGTGAACAGCATCTGCGACCTGCTGCCTGTCGAGCAGCCGGACAGGTAATTCCCGATGAGATTGCGGACCAGCAGGGTGTGCAGGCTGCGATCGATCTCGTCGATCACGAAGACACGTTCCGTTTCCTGCCTGGTCAGGGAAAGGAACGCCGGCAGCAGGTCTATCAGGCGTCTGGTGCCGTCCGACTCCTGCCGGATGTCGAACCTGGCTTCCGTGCCGTCGGCCTTCAGGTGGTGGGTCACGAGCTTCCTTGCGGTCAGTTCACCGTTCTCGCGGAACACGAACACGAGATCCCTGTTCGAATCGTCCAGCAGCCGGGCACTCCTGCCTTCCCTGACCTCCTCCTGGAGCTCGACCCGGGTCGACTCCGGCATGGGGATGTCGTCGAACGGAATCTCTTCCTGTCCCAGGCGCACGATGCCGGTGTCGAACTGCAGCAGAGCCTTGCTTGCGGCGATGCCCAGGGGATGTCTGCCGGCAAACAGCAGGTCAAGGGCTCCGAAGCGAGAGTCGGGGGCAATCAGCGCCAGATTCCTGTCGAACCAGTCATGGACCGCACGAAACTCATCGATCTTCTGGAAAACCGAATTGGTCAGGAACAGCTGATTGTCCCGGGTTCCCTGAAAGGCGAACTTCAGCGCCTGGTTCCCGGCCAGGGCTCCGCTGAAGTGGGGTGCTCCGTCACGGCGGTCATAGAGCACCTTCTCGCTGGCACTGTTGATGACCACCAGCCTTTCTTCCAGAACCGCCTTGCGGGTCACTGCAAAACTGAACTCATGGATGGTTTCTCCAACAAGCAGTTCGAATGCAAAACGGGACGGACGGCGCGCGATTTCCGCATCCAGCAGGAATGGCTGAACGGGAATGAGACTGTCGGGCCGACTGCCTCTGGTGACCAGATCCCTGACAAACCTCAGCGCCTGGAAAAGACTGGTCTTCCCCGATGCATTGCCGCCGTAAAGCGCCGCAATCGGAAGAATCCTTGTCTGATACCTTCCGAGCCTGGGAACCCTTTCACCGTGTTGCCGCTCCCGGCTGGCAACCATCGAGAACGTGGCCCGGTCCCGGAATGACATCCAGTTTTCGAGAGAGAAACTGACGATCATCTGGCTGACTCCTGACAAGTGGAGGATCTGGTTGACTGTACCCCAGTATACAGGGATGGGTTCCTTCCCTTCAAGGTTTGCGAGATTTTATCTCCTTGTTTCAGGGATTTCCTGGCGATGGTCACCACCCGTTGTGAATGACCTGACCGGGTACAGGATTCTCCGACTCATGCATGAGGGCTGGTTGATCCGATCGGATCACTTCCGGGCACGCAGAAACTTCGGAAAGAAGAGGCTGCGTTGATTAGTCAACCTGATCGTGTCGTCGGGTCTGATCCTGCCTGCCTTCCTCCGCTCTCCTCCACCAGGCGTCAATACCTCAAGGTCCGGATTTTCGATGATTGCATCATGGATATCATCAAAATGTGCCACCGTATTGTTATAACTGCTCTTGTAGAACTCCTCAACCGACATGGTATCACCCAGGTCCGATACCAGTTGCGGTATGTCTGTGGAGAGCGCATCCCTTGCAGACTCTCGCCCATTGGCATCGAAGAGATAAAGCTGGCCAGGATTTCCCGGATCGTAATGCAGCATGTCGAGGCCGGAGCGTCCGAAATGAGCCTGGAGACTGGCATTGTCATGAAGGACATCGTTGTATACCTGCCTGGCCCGATAAGAGTTGGCGAAGTGAATCAGCCAATATCGCCAGCCACCCGGATTGTTTATTGAAAACGGACTGACATAAGTCGCACAGGAACGAAATGTGTCAAAGACGATCCTTTCGGCTGTGCCCAGCCAAGCCTGTCTGGTCATGATCCCGTCCAGCTGGTCCAGGCTTGAGTTATTCAGTCCAAGATGGCCAAGTTGCTCCCGGAGTTTTTCAGGTTGATTCCTTTGAAGAAAAGCCAGTAACGAGGTGATCGCGAAAGTGTGGAAAACTTCGGCGGAGGGATATGATTGCATGATGTCCAGAATGGTTTCTCGCCTGACGTGACTGTGACCGTATTGATCCAGGCTGAACAAGACGTTTCGATACCGCCCTTTTGCAAGGAGTGCCTTGATTATCGGATAGGCCGATTCAAATTCATCATTCAGATATTCTGTGTGGAGATGTAGTCGCGGACAGGTATCGCTGATTCCGGCCAGCAGTGGAGCAGCATGCTCCTTCAGGAGGCTGATTGCATTCCGGTCGGTGTCATTGAAAACAAGAAGACATTCGATTTCTATCGCCTTGAGGCCCTGGTCTGCCCTGAAAGTATTCATTACCTCTGAGGCCTGTTTCAGCTCCTCCATGAAAATCAACGGTGACCCGGCCGAGCCGCAACTGTATCGTCCGGCACCGGCAAAGCCGTCGACAATGGCGAGCCGAAAAAGGCCTTGATGAGGCAGCTTGCAGCGGACTGTCAGATAGTCGTGGACATACTTGCGCAGGATTCGATGCTTGCTTCTGGAGTGTTCCTGAAGCCTGGCCCCGGCTGTCCAGTTGTATGCTTTCCTTACCACTCGGTTTCCCCTGCGTCATTCATCTGGAGTTGCGAAACCCGGCCCTGCAGCAGGCTGGGCATTTCATCCCATGTCCTCCCCCGATACTCTCGTCCATTGGCTTTTTTTGAACGTTTTTTATTGTCCTTGCCCCAGGTACCCCATTGCTTGAAGAAGAAGGCAGTATTCGATGCCGAGCACTGTGCATGTATCTCATCAATCCACCTTTCCCTGACCGGGCGTGCGGACTTGCCGCTTTCTCCCCCGACAATTGCCCAATCGATACCGGAAAGATCGATTGCACCTGCTGATCCGATGAGAGGTTCGAATGAAACGAACCGGATAGCCGCGGGCGTCTTGCGCAGACATGCGATGCGGTGGGCAACATCGGCATTCTCGACACTGGTACCCAGCCAGACATTGGGGAGCACTCGGCCAACCATGGTCGAGGCCATCTCGAGCATTCGTTCGGGGCGCTTCGTGAGAATCTGGTAGTTATGGTGCGGCGTGTCACGCATTACCTTCCAGACGCCGAGAATGAATTCGTCACTGACCTGCTCATGGAAGAGATCGCTCATCGAGTTGACG
>JAJDVC010000062.1 GCA_022826305.1 Gammaproteobacteria bacterium
CGGGTATTGCGCACGATCACCGCACCGATGCGCAGCAGCTTCAGACGGATCGTGCCGACATGCGCCCGGGCCAGCCGGGTGCCGTACAGCCCGCAGCGGCGGATCTGCTCCAGCAACACATGGGCCAGTCCGCTGAGCAGCATGCGGTACTGGTTCGGCCACCACAGCGAACAGCTGGTGCGGTCGGCAAACAGGTCGAGCTGCTGCTCCCTGATCCGGTTCTCCATCTCGCCCCGGGCGCAATACATCCTGTCGTACAACTCCTGCGGATCGCCTTCGAGACTGGTCACCACATACCGCGGATTGGCTCCCCCGACCAGATGCTCCGCCTTCACCAGGACCCGGCGCGGCCGGCGCCAGGTCTGCGCCTGATACGCAATCTCCCCGAACAGCCGCTGCTTCTCCCCGCTTCGCTCATGTCGTCCGGCGCATCGAAATCCGGGATCAACTCCTACGGTGCTGCGCTGAACGACTTGATGAACAACTCCAGTAGCACCTGGTGTATCGAAACCATCCATGAACACTTTGCCTGCGACTCGAACCGGCACAGCGTCGAGGCGCTGGCCAGCGCCGTGTCGCGGCCAACCGCCGTCTGCAACGCCGCATCGTGCCGCAGCTCGTCGTGATCGTTCAGGTCCTCATGGCCCGGGCACAGGGCATGCAGCCGCTGACGCAGCAGAGTCAGCTTGCTGTGCCGGCAACTCGCCTGCCGGCGGGAATCGCCGAGCAACCGGGCAATCCGGGTGGTCAGACCGAGTCGGCGGTCCTGTTCGCTGACCAGCATCACCCCGCCGTTGCCGGTGATGGCGCCGCCCTGGAAACTGGCTTCGACCTTGCGGCCTCTGCGTCTTGAAAAACGGAGCGGCTGGCGGGTACCATGTGTCATGGGTGGAATCTCCGATAATTCTGTTTCAACTCATTGAATTATATCATGTAACAGAGGTTCCATCCTCCTTGTTCATGCATTTTTCGGGTTAGCGATATATCTGTTAGCGATATATCTATAAGGACCACGATGGAAGTATTCTTGATTGCAGGGTGCCATCACTTTACGGAAATGCGGCAGAAAATTCTCTGCGGGATTTTGGACTTGGCTTTGGTAAGTTGAATCGACTGAATGAATATGGACTGATCATCTCCGACTATAATTCGTACTTCCAATATCAGATTATCGAAGACAACGAGAAAATCAGTATGGCCGAATTACATCATCAGGATGTTTGTTGGGATTGGACTATTGAACAGGAAAACGTTACGAGAAAGATAATTGAGTTGCATGGAGTTGCAATGACGGTTGCCGGAACTGAACTGTCGAAGGTAGTCTCCCAAGAGGTAACCAAGGAATACACCGATGCGCTCAGAAAATACCTATTACATAAATTTCGAATCAATATGAGACGGTCTGAGGATATCGATACCGTTCTCAGTAGCTCTCAAACAAGGGCGTATAACATCGTGAATGACACGGGGCCAAGAGGAAGCTATTGAAGGAATCCGATTCCCTGAATCAGGTCAGGTGTCTGGAAACAAACAAGGTGGGCGCAGTAGATCTTCCGCCCGGATTTCTTTTTGGAAAACCAGGCTTTTGGTTTGTGCCTAAAGTATGGGGAAAATGTGAATATGGCAGTCAACCAGACTATCGACTTCAAAGATCCGTTATGGATCCTCAAATGGCTCGATACGGCCCTGAATAAGGAGAAGGAAAAATACAGCAAATGTCCAGTAACTCCTGATTGCGTCCCTGGTCACCATGAAGCTGAAGGGTGGGGGTATGTGGTTGCCGGATATTTCCTCGTCGAACAATCGTTCAAGGCTCTAATTTTCGTACGTGGGAATAAGGAGGTTCCTAAAATACACTCACTTTCGGAACTGTTTGATTTGTTGGATCATTCCGATAAGGACACGCTTAGAGAGTACTATGATGATTTCAAGGCAACTATAGGCGGTAAGATCGGCGTTTTTCCGTTCGTGTCCCTGGATGACTTTCTTCTCAACCTGGATGGTAACAAGGATGCGCCCGGGAAATCCTTCGGACCCCTCGATTGGAGGTATTACCTCATGGAAGAAAGTCACAGTATCAGGATGCCCATCGTTAGTGTCGATTATCTGCATGAAGTTGTATATGGGTCCTGTCGAATTCTGGAATTTGCGATAAACAGAAGATTCAAACCTGATTGCTATACCCGCTCGTGGCGAATGAGGTGGCAGAGAAAGAGGAAATATCAAGAATGGCTGACTGTCAGAATGAACACTGAAGGGTGGGAATCCCTTGGCGACAGGTTGGAAATCCTGTGGGGCCCAGATTATTTGGACCGTTACGATCTATATATATTCAAAGATCAGGGTGGAAAACAATATTTCTCGAAAATTCCAGAGAACTCCACATTGCCAATCATCGATAAACGAGCAGAACTGGCGGGAAGTGCTGCGGCACCTGAAGGCCCGCGTGCTGAACACGGCCGAACTGGCGACCAGTGACGGGGCCCCGGAATGCGCTGGCAGGGATCTGTCCGCAGACGCGCCATCAGCACTGCCGGGTGCACAGGATGGCGAACATCCTCAACCAGTTGCCGAAGTCCGTACAGCCGAAAGCCGGGCGGAACCTGCACGACATCCAGCAGGAAGACACTCGGACAGCGGCCTGCAAGACCTTCGACGACCTTGTCTGGAGTTGCCGGGACAAGTACCCGAAATCGACCCGGAGCCTGGCAAGGGATCGGCAGGAACTGATGGCGTTCCATGCATTCCCGGCCCGGCATTGGGCGAGCAGCCGCACCACCAGTTCCATCGGGTCGACCTTCGCCACCATTCGTCATCGAACCCGACGCTACCTGAGCCGCGATAGCATGCTCGGCATGCTGTTCAGGCTCGCACAGTGTGCCGAAAGCAGATGGTAGCGACTGCGCGGTTTCGATTACCTCGCCAAGGTCATTCGCGGAGTTCCATTTGAAAACGGCATGGAGCAGAATCACCATACTGTCAATCAATCCCGGGCTGCC
>JAJDVC010000032.1 GCA_022826305.1 Gammaproteobacteria bacterium
TCCGAAGCGGCTTTCACCGCAGGAAATGCCGGGAAAGACCGCTGCCTGTCGCCGATACCGACCTCACCGTCTCCTGATATCGTCAATCTCGCCAACTTCACCAACTGCTCGGCGCTCGTGCAATGTTCGGCCTAGAGGCAATGTGCCGGATACTGCTGGGTGTGGGGCATTGCGGGAAGCCTGCTGTCATGATCATTTCAAACCGATAACGGCAAGGCTTGCCAGCATCAGTTGCATATGAATCAGGGAGTATCCGAGTCGAAAAAAGGCAATAGATTATGTATGATCAAGCTATTGGAATCTGACCCTGGAAAAACGAAATGCCTGGGCATGAAACGCCACCAGCAGTACCCGCAGGCAAGATCAAATCCTTTGGACCGGTTGGACCAAAATACGAGGTGGGAGAACCGCTACGCAAGCTGGACGATGGCGACTGGTTGTTTGAAGTGACGTTGGTCGAAAGCGGTGAGAAGGCAGAATATCGCTTCACCCACATACAGGATGATCCAGAGGCCGAGTAGTGCATGCGGTAGCCTTTGATCTGGTTGTTGCGGAAACAGCCAAACACCACCCGAAAGGGGTGTCGCAGGCATATTCCGAAATTGGAGGCATTCTCGGGCAGTATGGTTTTGAGCACTTCAGGGTAGTCTGTATGTAACCGAAAAAGAGGATATGGCGAATCTGTTCCAGGCGATCATGGAACTGCGCAATCAGGAGTGGTTCCGTCAATCAGTGCGCGACATCCGGGCTTTCCGAATTGAGCAATGGTCTGACTTCACAGGAGTGGTGAAGTAATTAATCGAGGCCATCGGATGACACTTTGGAGTCTGCCCAAACATATTTGGAGATGTGAAACCATGGATGATCCGTATTAGCGGGAGCGTGGATTGCCTGATGTTCGATACTACGAAGGAGGATCTCAAGGATTTGCTGCGTCATGCCCATGAGGGCCCATGAGGGTCGCCTCCAACTTCCCGATTTTCAGAGAGAGTACGTTCAGTGGGGTGTGTCATGGTACGAAAACTGCTCAGGGACGATCAATCGGAGGGCGTCAAGAAGTTTCTTGGGGCGGTGCCATGGATCGCCCGCACGGGTTCACCGTGGCGGAACCTGCAGCAAGAGTCAGGCCATTGGTACCGGGTGTATGCGCCATGTAACTGATGGCGGGCGGGAAGAGCATCATGCGCATCCATCGGCACGGGCTGCAGAAAAGACACCCCCAAGAGGAGGGAAGGGGTAAATCGCGAGGTTGCCTGAGCACGAAGATTCATGCGTCGGATGCTCCGGGCAATCCGCTTCGCCTCATGCCGAGCCCGGGCCAAGGCAGTCAAATACGACAGGCCCGGGCCCTGGTCGAGGGGGTCCGGCCGGACTATGTGATGACCGGCAAGGAGCATGATGCCGATTCGTTCATCCAGTCCATTGAACACAGCGGATCCATGCCGGTGATTCCGCCAGGGAGCAGCCGCAAGACCCCAGGCACTACGACAAGCACCTGTACCGGGAACAGATGTTTCAGAGGCCCAGGCATTATCGGCACATCGACACATGCCATGAGCGATATTCGTTGGCGTCACAAAGATGCATCAATGTTTGGCTTGAATTCTCTACCTGCTGGTAGAGGGAACTCCATTCGGAAATAGTCCAATGAGACAAGATGAAAAGGGGGTTCGGCTGTCGGCCACGGATCTCACGCGATTTGCGGCCTGTCCACATTCGTCCCGGCTTGATCTTGGCTATCTTCACGGGGAAGATATTCTTCCTGTCGAGGACAGGGAGGAAGCTGTCCTGTTGCAAGGACACGGTAATCGGCATGAAGCCGAGTATCTTCTGCAACTTGAGTCCGAAGGTCAGCAAGTCGTTCGGATTGAAACAGATGGCGTGTCCCTTGAAGAGTCGGCAGGCGCCACAAGGGATGCGCTTGGTGCTGGCCCGGACATTGTGTTTCAGGGCGCGCTCGCTGGTGGGATGTGGGGCGGGTATGCGGACTTCCTCGTGCGTGTACCGGCTCCCTCCGGGCTTGGTGCATTCTCCTACGAGGTCGTGGACACAAAGCTCAAGCGAAAACCCGCGCCAAGCCACATACTGCAACTGTGGCTCTACTCGGACCTGCTTGCAGGTATTCAGGGTCGAATGCCCGAGTATGCCCATGTGCAACTCGGCACAGGAGAGCGGGTCAGTTTCCGGCTTTCGGAGTATGCTGACTATGCGCGCCTCCTGCGTGATCGCTTCGAAAGGTTTGTCCGGAAACCGTCCAGCACCCGCCCTGTCCCTTGTTCGCTTTGTGAACTCTGCCGATGGCGAGAGCAGTGTTCCACCGAATGGCAGGAGACAGACAGCCTCTATCTCACTGCCGGCATCACCAGAAGTCAGGTTGCCAGGCTGGAAATGGTCGACATCAAGACCATGGGTTCCCTGGCCGAGCACAGTGGGCGGGTACCCGGACTGGCAGATTCAACAGCCGAGAAGCTGCGTATCCAGGCGCGGCTGCAGAATGCCCGAAAGACAGGCAGACCCACCCATGAACTGCGTACCCATGTTCCTGGCAGGGGCTTCGACCTGCTGCCGTGCCCGGATTCCGGGGATCTTTTCTACGATATCGAGGGAGACCCTTTCTATGCCGAGACCGGTATTGATGGTCTCGAATACCTCCAGGGTGTCTGGGACGGAAAGGAATTTGCCGCCTTGTGGGCGCATGATCTGGCGGAGGAAAAAAAGGCCTTGGCTTCCCTTTTCGACCTGATTGAAGAATGCCTCCGGCAATATCCGGGTGCGCACATATACCATTATGCACCTTACGAGATCACCACGCTGCGAAAGCTCGCTACACGGCATGGGGTGGGGGAGGCACAGCTGGACCGTTGGTTACGGGAACGACGGTTCGTGGATCTGTATGCGGTGGTTCGCGGGGGAATATTCACATCTGAACCCTCCTGTTCCCTGAAGGACATGGAGGTATTTTATGATATGGATCGTGAGGGAGGGGTCGTGACTGCGGGTGGTTCGATCGTCGCATACGAGAAGTGGAGAGAGTACGGGGATGACAGGATCCTCTCGGAAATCGAGGAGTACAATCGTCTTGATTGCGTTTCTCTCGAACAGTTGCGCAACTGGCTGCTCAAGATCCGTCCCGATGGATCCTGGCTCGAGATCGGCCAGGGAGAAACCGGGAAATCGGTGGAGCAGGAGGCCCAGAATGACGAACTCGCCAGTTTCCTCTCAGCCTCCGGCCTGCCCCAGGATCGCCAGCAGGTGCTCTACGATCTGGGAGTGTTTCATTGGCGCGAAAGCAAACCCCAGGCCTGGTCCGTGTTCGACTCTGCCGCGAAAGATTTCGAGGATCTGGTCGACGACATGGACTGCCTTGCCGGACTTGTCGCGGATGGAGATGTGTATTCGGTGAAGCGGTCGATGGGGCGTGACTATCTCTATCCACCCCAGGAGACAAAACTGCGAAAGGGGGTTGATGCCATTTTTGCGAGGGAGGACGGATTCACGACGGTAGAAATCACCGATCTGGACCGAAGCAGCAGACGGGTCTCGTTGAAGATGGGATCTGGTCGGGGCACCAGTCTCCCCGACGAGTTGAATCTCCTTCCCGGTTTCGCCCTGCATCCGGGTTCGATCCCCGGAGCCATCAGGAAAGTGATCGTGGATCAATGCCGGTCCAGATCCAACAGGGCTGCCGAAGATCTTCTCTCGCAGAACTCTCCCCGGTTCCACGGTCCGTCTCCACTGCCGCTGAAGGAAGGTGACGAGACGCTTGACGGCATGATCCGGGCCGTGCGGGCGATGAACAGGTCGGTCTTGCCTGTTCAGGGGCCACCCGGCACCGGCAAGACCCATGTCGTGGTGCGCACTATCCTGGCTCTGGTTCGGGAAGGCAAGCGAATTGCGGTGTCTTCGAACAGCCACGCGGCCATACGCAACGTGCTGATGGGATGTGTCCATGCGCTTCAGGCGGACGATACCGGCCTTTCCGTTGGCAATGTGCGCCTGGTCCACAAGATCTCACGCGATACGGATCTTCCGGTCGAAGTCCGTTCGGCAATCAGCTGTGTGACTGACAACAATGCCTCCACCATCCGGACTGCCCATGTTGTCGGAGGCACGGCGTGGCTGTTTTCGAGGAACGAGCTGGAGGATGCATTTGATTATCTCTTCGTTGATGAGGCAGGCCAGGTTTCATTGGCGAACCTTGTCGCGATGTCCAACGCAGCGGACAACCTTGTGCTTGTCGGCGACCCCCGACAGCTTCCACAAGTCCTCCAGGGTGCACATCCCTACCCGGCCAACCGTTCCTGTCTCGACTGGATCCTGGGCGAAGGTCAGAATGTCGATCCAGCGCGTGGCATCTTCCTGTCGGAAACCTGGAGAATGCATCCCGATCTATGCGCCTATGTTTCATCCCAGTTCTACGAAGATCGGCTGAAGAACCATCCCTCAACTGCCCTGCAGTCCGTGGGAGCAGGGAATCTGCCCAGTTGCGGTGCCTGGCGTGTATCGGTTGCACATGAAGGCTGTGCACAGATCTGCCCGGAAGAAGTGGATGCAGTGTGCAACACGATCAGAAGTCTGCTCAACGGTACATGGACAGACCGGAGGGGAAGGAGCCGCCCGATTCGCAGGGATGATATCATGGTGGTTGCTCCTTACAATGCGCAGGTCAATGCATTGTCCGACGCCCTGCCCGGTATCCGTGTAGGCACCGTCGACAGGTTCCAGGGGCAGGAAGCACCAATAGCGCTTGTCTCGATGACCGCCTCGTCTTCCGAAGAGACGTCACGAGGACTGGATTTCCTGTTATCCCGGGAACGGCTCAATGTGGCTGTAAGCAGGGGAAAGGGGCTGAGTCTGGTTTTCGCGTCGCCGCGACTCCTGCATACGAATTGCGCTACCATTGAGCAGATGCGTCTGGTGAACGCACTTTGCGCGCTTCCGGATGCTGGCGTACGGGATTGTTCATCGGTACCAACCGAGCCCCGAACCCGGGAGAACCGCCAGGACAGGTCTCGTTGATCCATGCAGCACACCACAGGATTCCGGTCTTGCTGGAAGTTGTCCCTGCAAGAGATGGTCAAGGATCGGATCGAATACATGTAGAGCCGGCAAGGAACGCCCACCATACTTCTGCAGCAGGCCTGTCGAGAAGGCCCCGGATCCCCCGGGAAGGCCATCGCAAATCTCCCAAGGCCATCCTACGAGAGCATCGGGGGGTTCCGATCATCCCCAGAGGGGTTGCCGACGTCAACGATCCCTGTAACCTCCTGGATGTCAGGCACTTGCTTGTTCCTGGCAATGTCACTGGGGTATTCATGATCGCCCGCCGGCTCGGGTTCGAACCACGCCCGCAATCACGAGCGGCAATTGGCGCTTGGCGTCATTATTGCCCGCGTTCCTGATATTGATTCAGGCGGCTGTTTTTTCTTCCAGCGCCTTCATGCCCAGTCGAATGCTTTCTCCGGGGTTGGCGACATCGAATGGAAGGCAGATCAGTGGCAGTCCATCAAAAAATCGGTAGCTCAATGCATGCTTGAACCGCGCTGTCCGCGGATAAACCAGGGCCACTGCCCTGCAATCATGGAGCCTGCCATAGGCATGAAGCTGGTACATGTCGGCCTGATTGATTCCGTGTTTCGGATCGTCATCGGTTTCGTCAATGTTCTTCCACTTTGCATCAAGGATGAATTTGACGCGCTTACCCTCCCCCTCCCTGAGGGCGATATCCGGCATCGTCATGAATGCCTTTCTGCCTTCGATCATTGCCAGATACTCCCGCGGACGTTGGGTTGACACGTCGTACTGTTTCTGGTGGCGGCTGAAACTGTGGGCCACGAAATTCTCGAACACCTTCTCCATGGGGAACAGCAGGGAAATGTTGGTGTGGTTTCCCGCGAACGTGGTCAGTCCCTTGTTGAAAAGGAACAAGCCCACCCATTGCATCACCGACTTGTAGAGATGCATGGAACGGTCGACATGGTGCCTTTCCCAGTCCGAATGGGGGTCGGACGACTCCGGCATGTCCGCGAACTCCGATCTCAGCTGGCGAAGGAGCAGGCGGCTTTCCTCATTCCGGACCACGGGAGCGAGCCTCGAGAGTGTGCTCCTGATCAGCCGGTTGGCGGGCCGGTTGACGCTCAGCACGTCGTGAGAGACGAAAAACCGGGACTCGTTGGCGAGGTTTTCGCGCAGCTGTTCCCGGAAGAGTAGCCGCCCCCTGAGACAGGGAAGATTTTCCTCGACAGAAACATACCGGCGTGCGAGTCCTGCCCGGACCAGTCTGTCCACATTGCCCAGGAACTGGCGGACGAAGATTTCGAGCATGGGGAACTTCGGCATTGCACGGATGCCGCTTTCGGGCAACGCTTCCGAGATTCCGCGCCAGCACCGCAGCATCCAGAGGAAGATCAGCCTGCATTTCTCGTGGTCCGGGTCGGCTTCGCCACCGAAATCGATCTTGGGGAGGATTTCCAGGACAAGGCCGTGCGGAGTCGTCACGACGCCCACATGATTATCCGCAGCAAGCTTGCCGTTCTTGTGCTTGAGCACCTTCCCGGCCAGTTTCTCGAGATAAAGCAGATCCCGGTCGGTCAATTGTGGTCCAGTCCCGAGCTCCTCGTGCTCACGGATGGTTACGGCGCGCCGCATCAGGATTCTTCCATTTCTCCTGGCATATCCTTTTTATAGATCTTTCGATATTCTCCGGGCTCATTCCATGCGGTATCGTCAGCCGGCAGACGCTCATGGACAACCCGCTCTTCCTCGTTCATGTACTGGTCTGTCATGAGGTTTTCAGCCGGGCTTTCCGTAACGAATCCGTTTTGGCCGAGTACTGCCCGTATCTTCGCCCAGTCGTCGAAGAAATACTCCTGCAGCAACGGAAGGATCCTGGTGCGCATCGCCTCTGACAGCTTCTCCATCGAATCGACGTCCAGCAGGTATGTGTGCCCGATCTGCCGCTCCC
>JAJDVC010000147.1 GCA_022826305.1 Gammaproteobacteria bacterium
TCACGGTTCCAAGCGTCTCAATGGCGTCATAATCGTAAAGATATACCTTGGCATAGGTCGTTACACCGTAGTTGCGTGCGTCCAGATCCTTGTTGAAGATGTTGGCCGCGGCATTATTCTTGATGCAGTAACCCAGATTGATCATGATGGTCTCTGCCTGTCTTGGGGAAGCTGATTCAAGATATACCGGAAGCGGCGTCAGTCTCCTCTGCACAATCAGGTAGCGAAACATCAGAAACCCCCCTTGGTCTTCGACACTGTGGCCTGCACTTGTCAGCAGTTCATCAAGCAGACTGTCGGTGAACCAGTCCTTTGGCAGGCGCAGCTTGTAGAAGATAATGCTGTCCAGCATGCTGTCGCTGCGATTGATCTCGTGGACCTGCGTATACTTTTCAAGTACGGAATTCACGCCCAGAAACCGGTCCCATTTGTAATTGTCCGTCGGTTTGTTGCGAATCACCTTCAGGTGATAGGCAGAACCCGGCGCAGCAAATCCGATCGCCACGGTACCCCGGGCACCAGGTGAAATCGACAACCTGCATCGTCCTGATGCAATCTCCCTTTCCAGTTCGTTCATCACCGCAACCTTGCCAAGATGATTGTATCCGATGGTGGAATAATGCAACCCGATCGGACGCATCGGCATGATGTGCTTCAGGAACCGGCACAGTTCGTGGTAATAATCATTGGTGACATGGAAATTCGCCAGAGTCGAACTGAACATGTTATGCGCATAGGTTGCACTCGTTATCACGGCATCAACATAGATGCCCTTCCTGCCATTGAGCAACGCCAGTATCAGGGGCCTGCTCCTCCCGTCATCATAATTGAACCGGCCAACCAGATAGGCACCACGGTTACGAAAGAAACCGGCACGGAACATTTCTATCGACACGGGACAGGCTGCATTGCGATCACCCAGTCTCAGGTTGCGCCTGATCCGCTGGACGACAAGCTCGGCATCCTGCTCGAAGTCCATGAATGGGACGGAAAAGTTTCCGAGTTGCAGGACGGTGCGGATCGCAGACACGGTGATCTGCCCGTCGACCCGGACCAGCAGATAGCATTCCCGGAGTTGTTGCGGGTCCAGGGGACTGATCCGGTAGGAGGAATAATCCTCTACGCGCCATTCGCTGATGTAGATCTTTCGACGGACAGAATGCAGATAGGCGAGCGCAAGATCCTCGTGATAGACCCCTCGCGCCAGCTTTTTGTAGCAATGCTCAACCCGCTTCCACCTGTCTTCATTGCGTCTGATACCCGGATAGCAGCGAGCAATGAACTCGCTTTCCTTTCTGATACTTCTGCTGTACAGCCGCAGCCGACGGTTGCTCAGTCGCAACGACTCCGGGTGATGACGTCGTTCAAAGGCAATGCTTGCACGGGCCGGAATCTCACGGAATTCATCATAGAACTCACCGAATCGCACGAACAGGTAGTGCGCAACATGACTCCCGGTGTCCAGTTCGTGCGGTGCGCCGTCCAGGGAGTGCCCCATTATCTCGCTCGCGGGAGTAAGGATCGGTTCGACGGGTGCAATACCTGTATCAGTGCTGATCCCGAAAACGTCTCACAAGATAGCCTGCAGGGTCCTGGCAAGCGTTGCCGGCGAATCGGCAACAGCGATTCCGGCGCTTTTCAGGGCCTCGATCTTGTCGCCTGCGCTGCCCTTGCCCCCCGCAATGATGGCGCCTGCATGCCCCATTCTGCGGCCGGGAGGCGCCGTGAGCCCGGCTATAAAGCCGCACATCGGTTTCTTGATGTTGCTGCGCTTGATGAAATCTGCCGCCTCCTCTTCGGCGGTTCCGCCTATCTCGCCGATCATGATGATGGATTCCGTTTCAGGATCAGCCAGAAACCCCTCAAGGCAGTCGACGAAACTGGTGCCGTTGACCGGATCTCCGCCGATACCGATACAGGTGCTCTGTCCCATGCCTTCCGCAGTAGTCTGGGCAACCGCTTCATAGGTCAGGGTCCCTGATCGGGATACGATCCCCACCGACCCCCTTCTGTGGATACTTCCGGGCATGATGCCGATCTTGCAGGATTCCGGGGTGATGATGCCCGGACAATTCGGTCCGATCAGCCTGCTTGAAGAATGCTCCAGTACACGCTTTACCCGAACCATGTCCATGACCGGCACGCCTTCGGTGATACAGACAATCAGCGGAATCTCCGCATCCACCGCCTCCAGAATCGCATCCGCCGCAAAGGGTGGTGGCACATAGATTACAGTCGCGTTGGCGCCAGTCCGGTCCACCGCTTCGCTGACCGTGTTGAATACGGGCAGGTCAAGATGCGTCATGCCGCCCTTGCCCGGTGTGACCCCGCCGACCATGCGGGTGCCGTAAGCTATCGCCTGTTCGCTGTGAAAGGTGGCCTGGGCGCCGGTAAACCCCTGACAGAGCACCCGTGTTGAACGATTAACCAGTATGGACATCAGCCCGGGTCTCCTGTTGCCGCCAGCACCTTGCCCGCAGCATCGGCAAGATCATCGGCCGAAATGATCGGCAGGCCCGATTCGGCAAGTATGGTTTTTCCGCTTTCCACATTGGTTCCTTCCAGTCTCACAACCAGGGGAACCTCAATCCGGACCTCCCTGGCAGCAGCGACGATTCCTTCAGCAATCACGTCGCACCGCATGATGCCGCCAAAAATATTGACCAGGATTCCCCGCACCCCGGGATCGGAAAGAATGATCTTGAAAGCCGCCGTGACACGTTCGGCGCTTGCCCCACCACCCACATCCAGAAAATTCGCAGGCGATCCGCCGCACGACTGGATGATGTCCATGGTCGCCATTGCCAGACCCGCACCGTTGACCATGCAGCCGATGGTTCCGTCCAGCTTGATATAATTCAGACCCTGGTCGCTGGCCTCGATTTCTGCCGGATCCTCCTCATCCCTGTCCCTGAGCGACTCGATTTCCGGATGTCGATAGAGTGCATTGTTGTCAAAATTCATCTTGGCATCCAGCGCCAGGAGCTGTCCCGCATCGGTTACCACGAGCGGATTGATTTCCACCATGCTTGCATCAAGCTCGGTAAACGCCCGGTACATTCCGGAAAGAAATTCCACAGCCGGCCTGATCTGCGCGTTCTCGAGTCCAAGCCCAAAAGCCAGTTTCCGGGCATGATAGGGTTGTAGCCCCACCGCCGGATCCACAACGATCCTGAGGATCTTTTCCGGCATCCGCTCCGCCACCTCCTCGATATCCATACCTCCTTCAGTAGAGGCAATCAGTGTTACCCGACTGCTGCCCCGGTCCACCAGCAGGCCCAGATAAAGCTCCCTTGCGATGTTACAGCCCTGCTCGACATACAGCCGTTTGACGCACTGCCCCTCCGGGCCGGTCTGATGTGTGACAAGTTGCATGCCAAGCATGTCGCTGGCCGCCAGCCTGACCCCTTCAATGCTGTCGACTACCCTGACACCGCCCCCCTTGCCTCGTCCACCGGCATGAATCTGGGCCTTGACCACCCATACCGGCCCACCGATCTCCTCGGCGACCCTGACTGCCTGATCGGGATCAAGGGCCACCTGCCCTGCCGGAGTCCGTACCCCGAACCGCTTCAGCAGGTCCTTGGCCTGATATTCATGTACGTTCATCCTGTTGGCGGAAGAGTTGTGGTAATTCTTGTCTGGTATACCATATACCAACCTATCTGCGCTTTCAACCGATTGTACGGATCCACCACATCAAAATGCGAGAATTTCAGGATTCGGTTAGCCTGCACTTGCGAAGATACCTCGCAGGAGTTCATAGCCCGAACATTGCATGAGTACCGGGAAGTTGGCGAGATTCAGGATGTCAGGAGACGGTGAGGTCGGTATCGGCGACAGGCAGCGGTCTTTCCCGGCATTTCCTGCGGTGCAAGCCGCTTCGGAGGGCCGGCAACCGGCCTCCAGGCCGTCGCTTGCGGCCGTTGCCGGAGGTCCGGGCAGGAGCAGTCCTCACGCTGTTGCGTGATCGGGTATCAGGGTGCCAGGGTAGTCGCCATCAGGGTGCCAGGCGCTGTACCGCGAGGCGGAACAGGTCCTGGTACGGACAGCTCCCGGACAGCATGAACACGACCCGCCGGGTATTGCACACGATCACCGCCCCGATGCGCAGCAGCTTCAGGCGCAGCGTGCCGAC
>JAJDVC010000064.1 GCA_022826305.1 Gammaproteobacteria bacterium
GATCGGTACTCCACAGGCTCTGATCCGCGGTCGACGCGTCTTCAAGAGACTGTTCATACGAAACAGGAACCCTGGAGCATGAATATCGGTCTCCTTAACATTACCGTCCGCGACCTTGTGAAGGACTATCACGACGATGGCGAGGGCGGCGTCACTGGCTACGGTGGCAAGCTGGACATCCGTCCGCCATATCAGCGCGAGTTCATCTACGGGGAGAAGGAGCGAAATGCCGTCATCGACACCATCCGGCAGGGGTTCCCCCTGAACGTCATGTACTGGGCGGACATCGGTGACGGACGATTCGAGATCATCGACGGACAGCAGCGTACCATCGCAATCGCCCGGTATGTGACCGGTGAATTCTCCGTGCCCGTCGAAGGCAAGCCCCGGGCATTCCACAACCTGCAGACGGACCAGATGGATCGCATCCTGGACTACCAGCTCATGGTGTACGCCTGTAGCGGGACGGCCAGCGAGAGATTGAAATGGTTCGAGATCATCAATATCGCCGGAAAGGTGCTCACCAGACAGGAGCACCGCAACGCGGTCTATCACGGGCCATGGGTCTCGAGCGCCAGAGGGTATTTCAGCCGACGGGGATGTCCGGCCTACGGAATCGGCAACAAGCTCCTCAAGGGGTCCGCCATTCGTCAGGACTATCTGGAAACCGCCATCAGGTGGATCGCTGGCGGAGATATCGAGAACTACATGTCCCGACATCAGCACGCCAGGAGTGCCGTGGCCTTGTGGAACCACTTCCGCTCGGTCGTCGACTGGGTGAACGCGACGTTCACCACATACCGCAAGGAGATGCGGGGAGTGGAATGGGGGCCGCTCTACGACCGGTTCGGTAACACGGATCAGGATCCGCGTGTTCTCGAGGATCGTACCCGGCAACTCATGCTTGACGACGATGTGACCAGCAAGTCCGGTATCTACCCTTATCTGCTGGACGGTGACGAACGCCATCTCAGCATCCGGGCCTTTTCGGACGCGATGAAAAGGGAGGCGTTCGAGCGACAGCAAGGGGTGTGTCCCGACTGCAGGGAGCAATTCGACATTGAGGAAATGCATGCCGACCACATCGATCCGTGGGCACGGGGAGGCAGGACCATCGCCGCGAACTGCCGGATGCGCTGCAAGCCGTGCAACCGTCGGAAAGGCGACAAGTAGCGTGAGCGGTGTGACATGGTCGGAACGGTCGCCACCATCCTGTCGTCGGTCGTGTGCGACATGCACATATCCGTGGAACTGATTCCCAGCCTGATGGCTGATGGCTCAGGACGTTCCCCAGGAAAGGATACTGAACGGCTATCCGGGTCTGGAACCGGAAGACATTCGTGCATGTACGGCATATGCACATGCAGTGATCGGTTGGCCGCTTCCATCTGATCAGGTTCCCGATTTTCTGGCGGATGGAACTGTCCAATCGCCATGGTCGGGTAGGGGCGATTACCGCGCACACCGGCAACCTCAGCGTCCTTCCTGTCGAAATCATCAGCTTGTCCAGACTGGATAGACCGGATGCAGACCACATTCGCGCCCCGGTTCCCCGCCATGGCGAGATGCAGCGCATCACTGCCGGAAACATGCCGACATGATCGAGCGCCAACCTGATCGGAAGCGTTTTGTCATCCGCCAGGAAGCGATGACTTCCAGGATGCCGCCCTCACGCAGAGCCTCGATGATCCGCCGTGTGGAGGTTTGCAGAATCACGAAAACCGGAGGATCTGAAGATCAACCGTTCGAAAATCCGGTCGGGAATCCGGATTGCGTAGTGGGAACGGGTCATTCCGGAGACTTCCGCCTGCATTATCTCGCACAGTTCGAGCATGCTCCGGATCTTCTGCAGATCGTCATCTGCCTGCGGCTTCATGGTGCCGAGGAAGCACTCGGTCCAGCCGGTGCAGTCTCCATCCCGGGAAACGGCGAGCAGATTGTCATGGCAGGCGCCCCGGCGCGTCTCCGGACAGGCGCTGATGCAGGAACATGGCTGCATTGATGATCCCCGTTGCCACATGAACAACGAAATCAGCATGCGTCCCAAGCGACCGTTCGTCCCGGAATGGATGCAGGGTCCCGAGCCCGGCATGCAGAACTGCAAGCCGGACCAGTCGGTCGGGGGGTGTCCGCACGAAGGCATTTCTACCGGACGCTCATTGCACCGGCAACCTGTTGGCTTTCATGGGAACAAGTATGGCCCCTTCGATGGTGCATCCAGATGACCCGATCCAGTTTGGCATGGGCCGATATCTGCCTGGAGACTTTCCGGTGCTGCGGACAGCCTTGGGCAGTTCGGCACATGTTCGCACAGTACCCTCTGGAACAGCGGCAACTCTTTCAGCAGTTCTCTGGCCCTTCGCCTGGCGCTACGGTAGCCGGGTATTTCGTATATGTCCTCGCGCCAATCGGATGAATCCGGGGACCTCCCGCCCGCCTCATGTTCCAGAACCTGTCCAGATCGTGTCTTGAGTACCTTCGATCCACGAAGACAGCACCGCTTCCCGGGTGCTCAATGGTGAGAGCAGGATGTCGGGATGCGGTATCGTCGCAACGGAGAACCCGCGCAACACGGACAAGGCATTGACCGGACCGCCTGGTCACTTCCGGCATTGCCGGGCGAGAGATTGCCGGGTGATTTGCGATATTCAGGACGCTGTATTGCGTGTGCGTGTGGTGCGGTCAGGGCAGCCGACGCGATACTTGCCGACAGGAAATGCATGGCGATGCCGGACAACGCACGACATGCATGTCGTACTCATTCCCGATTGTCCAGTTCCGCAACCCGATCCCACGTGGCACTGCTTATCCCCGTATCGCGCAGCACGAACTTGCGGATCTTTCCGGTCGGTGTTTTCGGCAGGGCATCGACGATCTCGATGTACCGCGGAATCATGAAGTAGGCCATCCTCGGCTCCAGATAGCGAACAATCTCCTCCATGTCCGGATCGTGTCCCTCGCGCAGGACGATCACCGCCATCACCTCCTGCTCGGTGTCTTCCGAGTCCACTGGGATCACGGCGCATTCCAGGACGCCGGGATGACTGTTGATCTCGTATTCGACCTCCATTGAGGAAATGTTCTCGCCCCGACGCCGGATAGCATCCTTGATGCGGTCGACGAAATACAGGTTTCCCCGTGCATCGCGCATCATCATGTCTCCGGTATGCATCCACAGGTTGCGCCAGGCCGAAGTGGTCCATTCGGGGTGGTTCCAGTACCCGTTGGTCATGATCCAGGGCTCCCTTGCGCGTACCAGGGCCTCCCCGGGCACGCCCGGCCCGACCTCCTGGTCGTGTTCGTCGACAATGCGTACTTCGTAGCGATCCTCCGCCACCTTTCCGCAGGAACGGTTGTCGACGAGGTCGAATCCCGACCGGGTGGGACAGTTCATTTCCGTTCCGCCCCATGTCGTGGAGACCCGGCAACCGAACCGTGTCTTGAAATCCTCCACCTCCGGAATCAGCGGCACCATCAGTACGCGTTCAAGCGTATTGTCACGATCCATCTCCAGCACCGGCTGACGGTACAACATGTTCGCCATCGCCCCGAGCAGGAACGTCGTGGTGACGCCATGGTCAACCACATCCTGCCAGAACCTGCCGGCGCTGAAAGTCCCGGAAAGCACCGCCGTGCAGCCAACCAGGCAACTGGCGTAGATGACGGCGAACTTCCCCGCTATGTGGAACAGGGGCAAGGGAGCACAG
Source organism: Gammaproteobacteria bacterium (assembly GCA_022826305.1). GTDB lineage: Bacteria > Pseudomonadota > Gammaproteobacteria > Arenicellales > Poriferihabitantaceae > Poriferihabitans. The sequence goes on from JAJDVC010000064.1 coordinate 3,708, forward strand.
TAGCGGTCGCTGTCGCGAAGATCGAGCATCTCGACGATCCCGCATGCATACTCCCAGACATGTGCATGGGTCAGGGTGACCCCTTTCGAGGGCCCGGTCGTCCCGGAGGTGTAGTAAACCCCCATCAGGTCATGATAGCACGGGCCGGGGCCCGTGTAGGGCTTGCCGTACAGGCTATCGAAACCGATGATCTCGAAATGCCGGGAGATCTGCCGGACGATATCCTGATCGTGGTCCGCAGGATCCGGCCAGACGACGATCCGTTCCAGATGCTCGAGCCGCCCGGCGAGCGCGACGAAACGGTCCAGGAACGCTCCGTCCACGATCAGGGTACGGGCCAGCGAATCGTTCACCAGATAAGCCAGCAGATTGCCCCGATAGTGCACGTTCACGGGAACCTCTATGCCGCCGAAAAGGGACAGGGCGCACCACACTCCGACATGATCCACGACATCCGGCAGCATGACCAGAACCGTGTCCCCGGCCTTGACGCCCCCGGACATCATGCCGCCAGCCAGCCGCCGCGCGCATTGATCCATCGCGGCATAGGTATGATTTCGCTGCGGAGTGACGATCCAGTTCCTGTCCGGAAACTGCTCGACCCGCCGTTTCAATACGGTCGGAAAATCCTGTTCGGTCCTGCTGTCGGACAGCATGGCAGGGCTACCTGCCCCGGAAATCCGGTTTGCGTTTTTCCGCAAAGGCCGCCAGCGCCTCGCCGTAGTCTTCCGTGTAGATCAACGTCGCGATGGTCTGCTTCTCCAGATTGAGCGCACCCTCGAAATCCGCCTCGACGGACTGGGTGACCATGCGCTTGTGATGCATCACGGACAGGGGTGCCCGGGAAAGGATTACCTGCGCCAGCCTGAGTGCCTCAGCCTCCTCCTCACCGAGGGGAACCAGCCTGTTGACCAGCCCGATCCGGTAGCCCTCCCCGGCGTCGATGAATTCTCCGGTAAGCATCAGTTCCCTGGCCCGGTTGAGCCCGACGATCATCGGCAGCAGCTTGGTAGCACCGCCCGTGATGGTCATGCCGGCATTGGATTCGGGAAATCCGAACACCGCGTTTTCCGCCGCCACGATCAGATCACAGTCGATTGCCACCTCGAAGCCGCCGCCCACCGCATACCCACGCACGGCGGCAATCACCACCTTCGGCGCCCTGCGGATAATACGCGGAATTTCCTGCAGGTTTTCCGTGATGTCCTCGATGATATCCAGGACCGGATGAATCTCGCCGCTCCGGACCAGGGGATATTCGGCCATGGCTACCTTCAGATCGTCCCCGGCGCAAAACGCATCGCCGACGCTGGAAATGATGATCACCCTGACCCGGTCATCGGCCGATGCCTCCCTGAGCACGTCGACCAGGCGCCGGATTTCCTCGGCGTCAAACGCGTTCAGGATTTCCGGCTTGTTGAACCGGATCCATGCGATTCCGTCCTGTATCTCGTAGAGCAATCGCGCCATTGCCGATTCCTGCCGTCTAGGCCCGGTTCAGACTGATGCTCCGCCCGGCCCAGTCGGGCAGTTCGGACACTTCCGCGGCCTTCAGCCGCTCCTGCACCGAAGCCGGCATGGGAGTCACCTGTCCGCGCCCGGTGTCGTAATGCAGCAGCATGAATTCCCCAGTGGCGCACACGGTGCCGTCCACCTGCATCCTGTGCGCGAACCAGATCTTCCCGGGACCGGATCCGAGTATCAGACTCTCGACCTCCATGGTGGCCGGGACGCGAACATCTTTCAGGTACCGCAGGTGCGTCTCCACCGTATAGATGGCGCATCCGGTATCCTCGAAATAGGGGATCCCGATGCCGAAATGCTCCTGTACCTTCCATGTCGCATTACTGAACGGCACAAGATAATAGGCCTCGTTCAGATGACCGTAGGCGTCCAGCCAGGCATCCTGCAAGGGTTCCTCGTGCAGTCTCAGGATCGTCATTATTCAGGGCTCCGGAAGGATTTCTCCGCGATGCGGTTCCAGGCTTCCCAGGTCATGGCCCGGCCCGGATAGGACGGGCTGCCGAACGGCCAGCACGATGCGACCCAGTCCCGTACCGTCCGGTACAGATGATCGTCGAGCCCGGTTGTTGCCTCGGATTCCCGCACCCACATGGTGATTTCGACATCAAACCCGATTTTACGTGTCGGATAGATGTACAGACAACCCAGTACCCGGGATTCATCGAGGCTGGTGACCGTATAGGCAAAGGATGTCCGCATCTGGAACTCGCACTGGTGCCAGGCAAGCTCGATCAGGTTCTGTTCGCGTGTCAGGCCTTCCGGCCACTCGCCGTTTTCACGGAAAACCCGCTGCAGCCTTTCCCGGCTCGACATCACGGCCTCGTAATCCCTGTCGACATCCGCCATGACGAGCGGACGCAGGCGCATCCTCGGGGTTTCAAGCCGCTCGGGAACCCGGAAATCCCCGGGCACGATAGGCGGGTTATACACGGTCAGACCCCGTAACACGGGGAAATGTTGTCACGACCTGTCTCCATGCCGACAATCCGGAGGTTTGAACATGCGCAACGGACAGCCAGCCAGGACCTGACAGACAGCATGACCTGAATGCAAATGCCCTTCGTGAACGCATTCTCAGCCCCTGTCCGGAAAAACTGCAAGATATCATTCGTCTGTTCTCGTCAGGACACGATCATATCAGCATTGCATTTCGGCATCATGCCTGCCTGTGCAATGGCAGACCTGCCTCCGTTAGATGCCGTGCAAACCATCATGTCCAAGCTACGTGCTTGTGGCTGACGCAACACAGGCTTTTTCTGATTGGATGGAAACGGATGAGGTCTTGAACATAGGCACACTCAAGATCACCACTGAGGTTCTGGCGCTGATTTCCGATCTTGATCAATTCAAGGGGGCATGGCAGTTGATCGGGCGCATTGCGCCTGATCGGCTCTCAGACCTGCGTCGTGTAGCGACCATTGAAAGTACCGGTTCTTCCACACGGATTGAAGGAGCAAGGCTGACTGATCGTGAGGTTGAAAGGCTTTTGTCCGATCTTGAGATCAAGACCCTTGAAACGCGCGATGAGCAGGAAGTTGCCGGATATGCGGCAGTGATGGAAACGGTCCCTGCCAATCATGAATACATCGATCTGACCGAAAACCACATCATGCAGCTTCATCGCGACCTGCTGCAATTCTCCAGCAAGGATGAACGCCACCGCGGCGCCTACAAGACACTGCCGAACAATGTCGAGGCTTTCGGACCGGATGGGGAGAATCCGGGCGTTGTACTCGACACGGCTACCCCGTTCGATACACCGCGCCTTGTGCAAGCCCTGATCCGCTGGACGCAGGACGCCCTGGTCAAGGGAGAATACCATCCTCTGCTCGTTATTGCCGTGTTTGTGGTGGTGTTTCTGGCGATCCATCCGTTTCAGGACGGCAATGGCCGATTGTCACGCATCCTGACGACGCTGCTCCTGCTGCGCGCCGGTTACGCCTACGTGCCATACAGTTCTCTGGAAAGCGTGATTGAACAGGACAAGAAAGGCTATTACCTGGCCTTGCGTCAGACGCAGGACACGATCCGCAATGATGAGCCGGACTGGCAGCCCTGGGTGGTTTATTTCCTGAGGTCCCTGCAAGCGCAAAAGCAGAAACTGGAAAAGAAGGTTGAGCGTGAACGACTTGCATTGGGTGATCTGCCGGAACTGTCGGCAAGTATTCTTGAGTTGGCGCGCGAGCGTGGCCGCATCACGATTGCAGACGCGACAAGGACCACTGGCTCAAGCCGGAATACGATCAAGGATCATGTCAGGGTGCTGGCAAGGGCGGGTCACCTGACCCGCCATGGTGCTGGCCGCGGTACCTGGTATTCGCTGTCATAGGGTCTGAACAGGTTCCAGGGCTTCCGGGTGTCGCCTCGTCTGGAACCATCCATTGTCTTCACCCAGGGAAGCAGCATCCGCAGGCATGGAGCGGTTTCCGGGCGCAGCAACCATCATCTGGTCTGACGGCTGCCGACTTGCCAGGATCGGATCCGGGGCATTGACACCCATCGTGCAATCAGTGGCCGTGCTTCATTCCATGGGCAAACGGCATCCACATCATGAATCCCCTTCCAGAATTCGAGAGCCCGGATGAGCAGCTGATTCCTGGCGGGCAGTTGTTCGGCATGCAATACAGGTCTGGAGCGACAGGAACATGCACTCACATCTCGCAAGGTTGTTGAGCATGATTCTGGGTTCGGTGGCGCATTCCTGTTGCAGCAGGCCACCAGCGTGTTTCAATCAGCCAGACTCATGATTTCAAACGGTCGTATGCCAACGTTGGAGAACCTTCCTGTAACCGACACGCCAGCCCCGATCCGCAGGAGCGCGGTGATTTTCAGTACCCGCATCGGTCATGCGGTCTGGCTGAAGGGAGCTGGCAATAACCGGCGGAACTTGAATTCATGGTAACGGCAACCGATACTTCAGGATCGCAAGACAGATTCCGGGCCCAGAACCAGTGAAAACGATCCTCCACCACGCAGAAGCCGGACAATACGGACTGTTCATAGACGGTGATTATGTGCCAGGTTCCGCACGACAGTACGTTGACAGCATCAATCCTGCCCGCAACACGACATGGTACACGATAACGGACGCCGGGCATGCGGATGTCGATCAGGCGGTCGCCGCCGCTGCCAGGGCACTCAGGAACCCGGCATGGCGCAGCCTGACCCAGACGGCCCGGGGCGGGCTGATCCGCAGGCTGGGAGACCTGCTTGCCGTTCACGGCGAACGGCTTGCGGAAATAGAAACCCGGGACAACGGCAAGCTGATCCGGGAAATGCGCGCGCAGATGGCGAGCCTGCCGGATACCTACTACTACCATGCCGGAATGGCCGACAAGCTGACCGGGGAAACGATACCCGTCAACAAGACGGACACCTTCAACTTCACCCTGCGCGAACCGATCGGTGTGGTCGCCATCATCGTTCCCTGGAACTCTCCGCTCTACCTGCTGTCCAGCGTTCTGGCCCCCTGCCTCGCCGTCGGCAACACGGTCGTGGTGAAACCTGCCGAGAACACCACCGCATCAACGCTTGAATTCGCCGCACTGGTCCGGGAATCCGGCATCCCGGACGGCGTTTTCAACGTGGTTACCGGGCTCGGAGAGACGGCGGGAGAGGCCCTGGTCCGGCATCCCGGAATCAGCAAGGTCGCCTTCACCGGCGGTACGGAAACCGGGCGGAAGATCGCACGAAACGCGGCAGAGAATCTGGTACCGTGCACGCTGGAACTGGGCGGCAAGTCACCTCATGTGGTATTCGACGACTCGGACCCGGAGCGCGCCGCCAGCGGCATAGTCTCCGGCATCTTCGCAGCAGGCGGGCAGACCTGCATAGCAGGCTCCCGCTGCTTCCTGCAGGAAGCCATATACGACACCGTGCTCGACCTGCTGGTGCAAAAGGCCCGGGCAGTGGTTGTTGGCGACCCGATGGACCCGCAAACCCAGCTCGGGCCTCTTGCCCTGCACAGCCAGCTCGACAAGGTGAAGGACCATATCCGGACCGCGAGGCAGGACGGCGCCACCCTTGTGACCGGTGGCCGGCAGCCCGTCGGAGAAGGCTGTGCAGAAGGCCTCTACATCGAACCGACCGTGTTTACCGAAGTCACCCGTGACATGCGGCTGGCGAGGGAGGAGATATTCGGACCGGTGCTGGCGGTCATGCCCTTCAGCGATGAAGCGGAACTGATCAGGAAGGCCAACGATACCGTGTACGGCCTGGCTGCCGGAATCTGGACCCGCGACATCGACAGGGCATTGCGTTTCGCCCGGGATGTGGATGCCGGCACGATATGGATAAACACCTACCGCAACGCGTCGTTCCTGTCGCCTTTCGGCGGGTTCAAGCAAAGCGGCTACGGAAAGCACAATGGCATGGAGGGAATCCGCGAGTATTCCCGGCTCAAGAATGTTCTGGTGGACTATTCGGGACAGACCCCCGATCCCTTCGTGATGAAGCTCGGCTAGCTGACCGGGATGCGGGACGATGAAGTTCTCCATCGCCGTCAACATGAATCGCTTCTCCCCCCGGACGGCAATGACCGATGTGGTGCGTAGCACCCTGGAGCTGGTCAGGATGGCCGACCAGGGCGGCTTCGAGACGGCATGGGCCTCGGAGCACCACTGCATCGAGATGACCATCGCACCGAATCCCTTCCTCCAGCTCACCTGCTGGTCCCAGCACACCTCCCGCATACGCCTCGGAACCGCCGTGATCTGCGCACCCTACTGGCATCCCATCCGGGCTGCCGAGGAAGCCGCGCTGGTGGACCTGTATTCCGGCGGCAGGCTTGAACTCGGCCTCGCACGCGGAGCCTTCCAGTACGAGTTCGACCGCATGGCCAGCGGTGTTTCACAGAAACTGGACGGCGGGGAATACCTGTACGAGATCCTGCCGGCGATCAAGGCCCTGTGGCGAGGAGACTACACGCATCAGGGGCGTTTCTGGCAGTTTCCGCGTGCAACGGCCGTACCCAAGCCGATTCAGTCCCCCCATCCCCCCCTGTGGGTGGCGGCACGGGGCCAGGACACCTTCGACTGGGCGGTGGAAAACGGGCTCGGCGTGATGTCGACGCCGCTGCAGAAACCGTTCGGTGAGGTGCTGGACCTGGCCAGGAAACTGGATCTGGCCACGGACCGCTTCCCGGACAGGAAACGTCCGCGCTGGCTGGTCCTGCGCAACACCTGCGTGTACGACAACCCCGACCAGTGGAGGATCCCGGTCCAGGCCGCCAGGCGATACGCCGCACAGTTCCAGAGCCTGTTCACGGCCAGGGAGGATGTGGTCAACGGGTTCCCCCGGGAAATCTCCCTGTCCGGTCTGGATCAGGCCGACCACTACAGCGATACCGGCATCTGGCGGAACATGATGTTCGGGACACCAGGGGAAGTCATCGAGAAACTCAGGGCGTACCGGTCGGCCGGCGTCGACCTGTTCTGCTACGGTGCGGATTTCGGCCTCGAAGAACAGGTCGCACGACGCTCCCTGGAGCTGTTCATCACCGAAGTCATGCCCGGCTTCGCACAGGATGACGCACTCCCATGAGGCATCATGCGATCCAGTCCGGGTCAGGCCCCCGCGTCGTCCTCGTGCACGGCGTGGGCGGCAACCTTCGGAGCTGGGACGAGATCGTCGGCATCCTGGAAAAGCGGTTCAGTATCCTGCGATACGACCTGAGGGGCCATGGATCAAGCGGGAACCCGCCGGGACCATGGACCCTGGACGACATGGTCTGCGACCTTCTGCAGGTCGTCGAAGCGGCCGGATGGAAGCAGTTCGCCCTGGCCGGATTTTCCCTTGGCGGCCTGATTGCCCAGGGATTCACCCTGAAGTATCCGCGAACCGTGCAGAGACTCGCCATCGTGAGCACAGTTGCCGGTCGCAGCGAGACCGATCGGCGCAAGGTGGCAAGGCGACTGTGCAATCTGGAGCAGGATGACCTGCAGGCCAATATCGAACCGGCCATGGAGCGCTGGTTCACGCCGGAATTCAGGCGTTCCTGCCCTGAAAAGGTGGCGGCACGCATTCGCACCCTGCGCTCGAACGACCCGCAGGGGTACCTCAACGCCTACCGGGTGTTTTCGCTTGGCGACCTGGGCAGGTTCCTGCACCGGATCAGTTGCCCGACGCTTGTCATGACCGGAGAACACGATCCCGGTTCCAGCGTGCACATGGCACGCTACATGCATGAGCAGATTGCCGGATCCCGGCTTGAGATCCTGGCTGGCCTCAGGCACAGCCTGCTTGTCGAGGCCCCGTCGGCAGTAGCCGGGATACTCGATGATTTCCTGTCGTGAAACCCGTTCCCCGTTCGCCTGTCGCGCGCTTCAGCCTGGATCGTGGTACACGCCGGATCATGCTGAAGTGGCAGGACGGAACCGCAATTCGTCTGCCTTTCACCCGGTTCCGTCACGCACACGATTTTCCGATGCCTGGCAGTCCTGACACACCGGGTCCGGAATGGTGCCGTGAAACAGAGAATCCGGATGATGGTCCGGAACGACCGGATGCCGATCGGGAATTGGTGGCGCATCATTATCCGTGTTCCCCGGGGGTGGGATTCCAGGAAATCATGCCATCCAATGCAAGCGTGTCACCTGAATTGAACAAATCTGCCTGCGACAGGATTTCGACAATCAGATATGTTCAGACAAGTTGCTGAAAAGCAAGGGTGCGCGGCTCCCGTCTGCCGGGAGCCGGATTCAGGTCTGCTGAACCAGCGACAGGGCGGCAACTCCCGACATGCGTGCCTGCCGGAAGGTGGTGTCTGGTACCGGCCAGCCTACCAGCTTTCCACGGATGTACGCAGATCCACCTCGAATGACCAGCCAGTGGGTTTCTGCCGGTACAGGTTCCAGTAGGTCTCGGCCAGCGCATCGAGAGCGATGAAACGCTTCAGTTCGTCCTCATCCGGTTCATGGCCCATCCGGCTGAACCACTTGTCGCCCGCGATGCCGCCGTCAATGATCACATGAGCCACGTGCAATCCCGCCGGACCGTATTCCTTCGCCATGGCCTGCGCCAGTGTTCGCAACGCCGCCTTGCCGGAGTTGAACGCCCCGAAACCCGCCCGACCACGCAAGGAAGCACTGGCTCCGGTAAAGATCAGCGTCCCCTCTCCGGGAACCAGGCGACGGATGCACTCGCGTCCGAACAGGAAACCGCCGTAGCACAGGACACGCCATGCCGCCTCGAAATCCTGTGCAGTCATGTCCCGGATCATCCCGGGAGTGCTGTTGCCGACATTGTAGACAGCGAGATCCAGGTCTCCGGAGCCTGCCTGCATAGCCGTCTCAAACAGCCCGGCCACCTGCTCTTCGGAGGTGGCATCGCATACCACCGGCGTTGCACTACCCCCTTCAGCCGCAATGACCTCGGCCAGTGTTTCAAGCCTGGCAGGTGTCCTGCCCGCCATATAGACGTGATGTCCCCGGTTCGCAAAATGCCTGCACAAGGCGCCGCCGAGTCCACGCTCTGGTCCAACTCCCAGTACAATCGCCCGGGGTTTTCCGCCTGTTGTCATGATTCAGATTCCGCCTGTACCACGTTCATCTCGATGATACACTTCCGGCATGCTGATTACATGGCGACAAACAGCACCGAAGATCTGCCACCCGTTCCGACCCTTCCTTGAAAGAAAAACACCCTGAACCCATCCACTCTCCCGATACGATAACACCGCAAAACACATCACAAGGATCAAGATCGCGCTTGCCAAGCGTGACGTCTAACCTGAAAAATGCATGAGGGATGCAAGGGATTGGATACTATCAGCATGAAGGCACTGTTTTGCGGATCCGGATGATGTGAGGAAAACCCAAGACTTCGGCGGTTTCCCTGTTCGTGTCGAAAGCGGCAGTTGCCGGTTCGACACGTTCCTTGAGGACACGCATATCAGGACGCATTGGACATCGTCCACAAAGACAGTGGATGAGCCTGGCAGGCTGCGTACTACGCGACAGCAAGCCACATATCCCGCCCTCCATCAGCAGGTTCATTGCCGGCATGCTTGCCGGGGCTCGAAAGACAGGGACCGATCAAGGCTGCTACGTCGATCAGCCCGGCCCCGGACTTGAGGTTTTCCTGTTTTCCCTGAAATCCGCCCGGAGCACATGGCAGGTCATTGATCTGCCGCTTACCCAATACGGACCTCGGGCCGGGGCTGGAAGAGGAGGATGGTATCTGCATCCATCTTGGTGACCTGATCCGCATCGACGAGGTGTTTCTTGATCCGGGTCAGGCAATCGGCAGGCAGGTCGTATCGGAAAACCGGATGCTGGACACCTTTCGCAACGGCGACAGGGCAGCCTGGAAAAACCGGAACCATGCCAACGGCATTCCCGGCAGCGCCTGCCGGAACCGGCAATACCAGTCCGACGATGAGCGAATCCCTGTGCACACGGGGCATGCATGGGCAGTGGCTTTACATCAATATCGCCATGCAGACAGTGATCGGCCGCCTGACGATCCCGCCCGATGGGGCTTCAGACTTTCCCGTTCCTCGGCTCAAGCTGTCGCTCGATCTGCTCCAGTTCCTCCGAAGCCTGCAACCAGCGAGCCTCCGCCTCATGCAGATCCCGCCTGATCCTGTCCTGCCTGGCAATGGTTTCCCTGATCCGCATGGTGCTTTCCTGTTCGTAGGTGGCAGGATCATTCAGCACGGCCTGGACCTCCTGCAACAGCGCCTGAAGCCGATCAATCCGGTTCTCCAGTTCCTGCAAGCTGTCCCTTTTCGGCTTGAGTTGTTGCCTGCGCTGCGCCTGGATCCGCCGCAATGCCTTGCGGCTGGTCTGCGGCCTGGTCGTCGTTGCGGAATCTTCACTGGCCGGCTGCCGGAAAGACTGTCGCAACAGGCGGATGTAGGCATCCAGATCATCCATGAAAGGCGCGACCCGGCCGCCATCGACAATCATCAGCCGGTCCGCTACCGAATCAAGCAGCCTCCGGTCATGCGACACCAGGATAATGGCGCCCGTATAGGACTGGATTGCCATGCCGAGAGCATGACGCATCTCCATGTCCAGGTGATTGGTCGGCTCGTCAAGTATCAGCAGATTGGGATCCGCATGGATCAGCAGGGCCAGAACAAGCCGGGCCCTTTCCCCGCCTGAAAACAGGCTGATCGGTTCGCGGGCCTTGTCCCCGCGGAAATCGAATCCGCCCAGATAGTCCCGGGCCTCGCGCGTAGCCGCCGAGGGATAGCGGCGCTGGAACTGCTGCAGGGGTGTCAGGTCCAGGTCCAGCTGTTCGACCTGATGCTGGGCGAAGTAGCCGATCTGCAGGTTCCTGGCCTCCCGTCTGGCGCCGGACAGGACATCCAGTTCACCGGCCATGACCTTCATGAGCGTGGATTTTCCGGCCCCGTTGATACCGAGCAGGCCAATACGGTCCCCGCCTGAAATCGAAAGATCGACGCTTTCCAGCACCCGCCTGTTCCCGTATCCTGCATCCACCCGGTCCAGTGTCAGCATCGGGTCGGAAACCCGGGAGCACGGACTGAACCTGAAACTGAACGGCGTGTGCACATGGGCAGGCGCTACCCTTTTCAGCTTCTCAAGCGCCTTGATACGGCTCTGGGCCTGCCTGGCCTTGTCCGCCTTGTAGCGGAACCGTCGAATATAGTCTTCCATGTGCGCGATCCTGCGCTGCTGCGACAAATGCAGGGCCTGCTGGCTTTCAAGTCGGGCTGCCCGCTGCCGCTCGAAGTCGGAATAATTGCCCGTGTAGCTGCGTATCCGCGAGTTTTCTATATGCAGGATCCGCCTGCAGCAGGCATCGATGAAGGCCCGGTCATGGGACACGACGATCAGCGAGCCGGCGTAGCCCCGCAGCCATTCTTCAAGCCAGACGATGGCATCCAGATCCAGGTGGTTCGTCGGTTCATCCAGCAGCAGTATCTCGGAAGGTCCCATCAACGCCTGAGCCAGGTTCAGCCGGACTCTCCAACCCCCGGAAAATGTCCGGCAGGGCTGTGCATGGATGCTGACCGGGAAACCGAGACCGGACAACAGCCTGGTGGCGCGGGCCGGCGCGCTGTAGCCGTCTATATCCTCCATGCGTCCGTAGAGATCCGCACCGGCCTGGTCGCGGCCGTTACCTCGCTCGCTGAGCAGCCTCTCGATTTTCCGGTATTCCCGGTCCCCGTCCAGGACATGGTCGAGAGCCGTTGCCGAACCGTCGGGAGCCTGCTGGGCAACATGCGCAATCCGGGGGTTGCCGGAGAATTCCAGGTTGCCGCTGTCGGTATCGATCCGTCCCAGCACTGCTTCAAACAGGCTCGACTTGCCCGTGCCGTTGTCCCCGATCAAGCCCACCTTTTCTCCATCGTGGATGTCTGCCGAGAATCCTTCGAACAGCAGATACCTGCCCCGGCGCAGGGCAACATTACGAAACCTGATCATGGTCCAACCCTGATTCCGGCCGATTTCCCTTATCCTGCACGGAATACATCAGGCGGCCCGGAAAACCGGACAGAACGCCTGTCAGCACCGCCATTCCCGGGACGCCATGGCGACGACATCCTGCCCGTCAACCAACCGTCAAGGGAATGTACACAGAGGTGACAAGATCCCGCTCGGCCGTCGTGCCCGGGTCGTTGTGATAGTACTCGAATGGCGGCGAACCGGATTTCATCCTGCCGCTGTGCACAGTCATCATTCCCATGGCCCAGGCATTCGGCAGAAATCGGTAGGCGCCGCGATGTCTTATCTCCAGCACCTTCTGGGCAGGTATGCGGCCGCGAACAAAATCCGGACCCGGATCGGCCTCCCGCAACGCGCCCTGTGGAACCGCGGACACATAGGTCACCCGGTTCCGGGCCATGTCGTGATCCAGGTAGACGGCCACTGCGCCGATCCCGCCCGGGCCGGTTTCCCCAAGTAGTGGATGGATGCGCCCGTAATCGGTGACCATGCCCTGTGCTATCTGTTCGAAGGGCGAAGTCCTTTTCAGACCGATGTAGTCGCAACCCGGGAATTCCACGATGCCGCAGTCGGTGGTTTCGGCATCCACCACGCCCTGCTCCACCAGCTCCCTGAGCATTTCCAGCCCCCTGCGATAGGCCATTCCGATCTCGGCCTTCATGTTCCCGGCCCTGAAAAACAGGAAGAACGGGATGCGCGTCTCCATCACCCAGGTTACCCGGGTCCCCTCTCCTGCGGAGGTCAGAAAAAAAGTGACCCGCGCTCGGGACCGGTAAGGCTCCAGAAACCTGAGATCAAGAACCACCTCTCGCCCGGTAACTGAAACCAGGGTATTGACGCCCGATCCCAGCAACTCTCCCTGCCAGGTCATCCGGCTTCCGGGAACCCCCGGCTCGCCCTGGATTTCCTGATGATGACCGGGCTCCAGCACGCTCCAGGGGGACCACGCCGGCCACTGGTTGAAATCGACTATCCTGGAACTTACATCAGCCGGATCGGCATTGATGTGTATGCTTTCTTCGACTCTGCACTTCATACCGGTTTCGCGGAATGTCATCCGCCCTCGTGACATGGATCGGACGTCAGGGTATATCCAGGAACCTGCCTGGTCAAACGCTATTTTGACGGATCAGGACACAGGCAGGCATGGCAACTGCATCATGCCTCGTCCTCGTCGTCCAGAATGCGATGAGCCGGAGAGTCCAGATGATCGAGCTGTCCGTTCAGCACTGCTCAGACCGCACCAGCCACCAGTAGCGCGACGAGCAGCGAAGACAGGGAAGGAGTACAGGATGCCCACGAGACGCGTCAGGCCCGTATCGTCAGGACGAAGGTATGCCGTATGCCGAGAGCCCCCTGTACTGCCGTCTTCGTTGCCTGTCGGCATCAGACAGAGGGTTCCGACGACCCTGGAGGTGATCCCGGACAGGAACGCCCTTGCAGGGAGACAGGCCATCGTATCGAAAATGCATATACACTCAAGATGCTGAACAGGAGTGAATCTGTACAGCAGTACCGAATGGAAGCGATCAGCGATATTCCGCCGAACCTGCTGCATGAAGGTCCGCTGATCAGGGTGCAGTCCGGGCAGGTCGAAGAGGTGGTGGTGCGCGTACAGGCACCATGCAGCCGGATACTTCCGGGGGGATCTGAACTCCTGTTCAGGCTGTCATTGTTTACGGATCCGGAAGGTCTTTTGATCACGAGGCCCGTTTCTCCGGCCCGCTCGAATAACCGGCGACAGGCGTACCAGCCCGTGGCGGATTTCGGCGATCTGCCTGATCGTCCGGCAGGAAACGTACGGAATCCACGAGCCGCTCGTGTTCGTGGGATTGATCTATCTGTGTCTGACCGGTATCCTCGTTCTCGTGTTCCGCTACTTCGAAAAGCGGATTCCGAGAAGGGGCTAGCTGCACGGACAGCACCGGACTGGCGACTGATGACAAACCGTTCCTGCACATTCACCCATGCAATCATGCGGCTTCCGGGAGCGACAGTCGTCAACGGGTTGCGTGCGGTCGACAAGGGTGCGCCTGATCTTTCATCTTTCAGGCGTCACCATGGAAGCTATGTGGATGCGCTTCGTTCGACCGGAGCGATTGTCGAGGTACTGCCACCCCTTGAGGAATTTCCGGATTCGGTCTTTGTCGAGGACACCGCTCTGTGCCTGCCTGAAGGCGCAATTGTCTTGAGGCCGGGCGCTTCGTCCCGGACCGGAGAAGCCAGGGAGATCACACCACACCTCGCGAAATACTACGACAAGGTCCATGTCATCGAATCACCCGGTTTCATTGAGGGCGGAGATATCCTGGTAACCGAAAGAGAGATTCTGGTCGGCCGCTCGGCCCGTACCAACCGTGAAGGAATCCATGCCCTGAAGAGCATTGTTGCAGGATGGGGAGGCGCGGTCAGGGAAGTCCCGACTCCGCAGAACATCCTGCATTTCAAGAGCGACTGCTCACTCCTCGACGAGGAGACGATCCTGGCAACGCCACGGCTCTCCGCTTCCGGATGTTTCAGGGGATACCGTGTAATCCATACTGCGGAGGATGAAGAGGCTTCGGCAAACACGGTCCGATTCAACAGCCTGGTGATCGTCCCGGCCGGATTTCCGAGAACCACCGAATATCTCGCGTCGCGCGGATTCAACGTCAGGATCGTAGAAAATACCGAAGCAGCAAAGCTCGACGGGGGAATGTCCTGCCTTTCCCTCAGGTTCTCCCTTCCTGCTGACTGAACGGTTTCCGGCAACACACCGGATGTTCAGGCAGGGTCGGGAAATACCCGTTCCTCCCTGAAACAGATGCGGAACAACCGCACCAATCCGGGTCGACCCACCAGGAATCATGGCATGATCCCCATGACCATGTCTCCGAACCATGGCCGGTTGACACACCATCAGTTCCCCTTCGATATCCAGCATTCCTGCCAAACCAGGCATTGATATCCGACATGACCCGAAAATCAACCGTGCGATCCGGGATGATTTCCAGAAATCGGGCTACATGATCTGTTGTTCATTGATGCCTCGGGAATCAAGGTGGGCAGGAACCTGTTCGAGCGGACGAGCAAGGACTGTAACGGCACCAGTGCTGCTGGCTGCACCAGACGTTCCCGGAAGGTCTCTGGTCGGCAGACCGGTTGCAGCCGGGCGGCGGGCGGGTGACACTGAACCGGCGCAAGCTCCTGCACTGGACCCAGGGGATGATTCCGGGGAGACAATGCCTGCTGCAAGGGTACCCTGATCCGGGCATTCAGGGAGCGGGGGCGGGACTATTCGATCAGCCTGGCCCATGACGGCTGGCGCAGGCCCGTGCCGGAACAGCTTGAGGGACTTCCTGCTCCGGCATGGCGGAGGCAGCCAGCTTCGCGAGGTACCAGCCCGGTGGCCGGGAGCGGATGCGGCATGCAGCGGAATGATTGCAACCCGTGGATCACATGTGAAAATCGACAGGAACTTCAGACCGGATTACCGGTATCGCAAACACCCTGCCTCCTCTCCATGATTTCACAGCTACGATCTGGTGGGCGATCGCGGCCTCGAGATCGACATGAACTGCGTAATGCGCATCTTGAGGGAAACAAGGGAAACAGTCAGGTACAATGGATTGCATGCGAATTTCCGGCAACTGCACGACCGGCCAGACTGTGCCCGAAAGCAGGACGGCTCTACCAGATGATTCTTGAAGCCCATCAGCCGGCACACATGACCGGAAAGGCCGGAGGCGTTGACAGCGGACTGCCGGGGAACCGGATCGGGGTTCCGATGTCGCAAACCCGATCAAGCCGGAAATCACCGGCAGAAGACTCTGGCCGTTGCGGGACCGCGATCTTCCGGGGATGCATCGGGCGATCCTGCACACCCTTTCCCGGGTCGGCCTGTCAGACTGCGCCCGGAACGGTGGTCGATACCGTTACCCGGCCCGTCGGAAAGCGGAAGACGTCATTATCCGGCTTCCAGTGCGGATTCACGCTACACGGCCAGAAACCCGGTCATGAGATGGTCCTGAGCGGCCCCAGGACTGGCATGAGGTCCGGAGGCGCCTCTCCAGGCATCCTCGATACGGAAACACGGCAGTGTCGGAGATCGACGCTGAAGGATCTGCATGATGCAGCACGACTGGTCGATGTGCTGGACAACATCCATTTCTTCAGCGGGCTGATGACTGCCGTGGACATGCCCGACGAGCAAACGCTGAACATCAACACGGCCTGCGCCTGCCTGAGCGACCCCATCAGGCATGGAGGATCCGGATGCGGCCGAAGCCGCACGCTCCTCGATAGTGGCCCCGACCCGGGTCTCGGAATCCGCACGGAGAAAGGACTGGAAATGGTGCCTGGACACCGCATCGCGATCGGTTCCGCAGGAACGGATTTGCAGGTCGATGGAACAACTTCGAATGCATCACAATAGAACAGTTCGCTGATGGACCCCATCTCCCAGGGCATACTGGGCTGCACGGCCGTCCAGAATACCTGCCGTACCCGGCATCTCGCGACCGCCAGCGTACTGGGCATCATCGGGGGCATGGCACCAGATCTCGATGTCCTGATCCGCTCCGAATCGGACCCGTTGCTGTTTCTCAGGTATCACAGGCAGTTCAGCCACTCGCTGGTCTTCATTCCCGCAGGTGGACTGATCTGTGCATTGCTCACGCACTGGCTTGCCAGACACTGGCTGGACAGTTTCCGGCAAACCTTCCTGTACTGCACGACCGGCTACGCCACTCATGGCCTGCTGGATGCATGCACATCCTACGGCACCCAGCTGCTATGGCCCTTCTCGGATGCGCTGATCGGCTGGAACAACATCTCCATCATCGATCCCCTGTTTACCCTGCCCCTGATTGTGCTGGCAGTGATGGCGGTACGCAAGCGCAACGTCCGGCCAGCCAGGCTGGCAGTTGTCTGGGCGCTTGTCTATCTGGGGCTGGGAGTAATGCAGAAGGAACGGGCAGAACAGGCAGGCCACGATCTGGCTGCCAGGCGGGGACATGATCCCGTTCGGCTTGAGGCCAAACCGGGAATCGGCAGCCTGCTACTGTGGAAGGTGATCTACGAAACGTCGCAGGACTACCATGTGGACGGCGTGCGGACGGGGATCCGGACCACGGTCTACGAAGGAGACTCGATCCGCAGGCTGGATCCGGACCGGGAATTTCCCTGGCTCGATCCGCAATCCACGCAGTCCCGCGATATCGAGCGTTTCCGCCGGTTCTCCGACGGTTTCCTTTCACCGCACCCGACCCGGTCAAACCGGATAATCGACATGCGCTACTCGGTGATCGTGAACGAGATCGACCCGATGTGGATGATCGAACTGGACCCGGAAGGGGATCCGGACACGCACGTTGCCTATATCCATGAACGCCGCACCCCGCCGCATGCCGGGAAAAGGATCCTGAGAATGCTGCTCGGATCCTGAATCAGTTCAGCAGGAACCCGTGGGCATACGGGTCGCGCTCGTCGATAATGATGCGGTTGTGACCGGTAATCCTCGCCCATCCCCTTATTGTCGGGATGATTGCGTCCCGCCCGCCGATCCGGGTACGGGCTGTCGGGCAGCCTGTAAAGAGGCTTCCGATAATGCTTTCGTGGACGAATTCCTGGCCAATGGAGAGCTCCCCCCTGGCAACCAGTTGCGCCATGCGTGCACAGGTGCCGGTTCCGCACGGCGAACGGTCGATTCCCCGGTCGCCGTAGAGCACGACGTTGCGCATGTCCGCCTCGGGGTGTCTGGCCTCGTCCGTCCACATGACATGGCTGACGCTGCGGATCGTGTCATTCACGGGATGAACGAATTCCGCCTGGTCATTGACCAGGCGACGGATTGCCGGACTGTAGCGGCGGATGGTATCCACATCGAATACGTCGAGACCGGGGTAATGCGTCTGGGGCTCGACGATTGCATAGAAATTGCCGCCGTAACTGACATCCAGTGTCACGACACCCAGATCCGGCACATCCACCTCAAGCCCGGTCGTATGAACAAAGGCGGGCACATTGGTCAGCGTCACGGATTCGATGAACCGGCCCGACTGCTCGTAACGCGTTTCCACCGGCCCGGCCGGCGTATCCAGCTTCAGCAAGCCCGGGGTCTTCGGCACCACCAGCTCCGATTCCAGTGCAACGGTTACCGTCCCGATGGTGCCGTGTCCGCACATCGGCAGACAGCCACTGACCTCGATGAACAGGACTCCCAGGTCATGCTCTGGTTCGGTGGGCGGATAGAGAATGGAGCCGGACATGGCGTCGTGGCCGCGCGGCTCGAACATCAGTCCCGTGCGAATCCAGTCGTATTCGGAGAGAAAGTGCTGGCGCATCTCGCTGAGGGATTCCCCGTCCAGTGGCGGCGGATTGCTGATCACCACCCGGACCGGGTTGCCGCACGTATGGGCGTCAATGCATTTGAAGGTTGTTGCAGGCATGGTTCAGTCGCTCAGGTTGCCGCTCGGTACACGAACTGTCCGCGCTTCACTTTTCCGGTACCGCACACATCGCGCACTGGAGCATGCGTGAATACTACACCAAATCATGAAACGGCCGGTACTCGACCGGCATGACTTCTACCTGCACGATTCCCGGCCATGCCGGCCTGGGCGCCGCGAAAAGCATCAATTGAAGCGCGAAATCGAAAAAGGAGCGGGATCCAGCCCTGTAGAATCTCCGCAAACCATGCAGGCGATCAGTCTGCCGGTCGTGGCAGCCATGGTCAGACCGTAATGGCCGTGACCGAATGCATGCCAGGCATTGGACATGCGCCGGGAAGGGCCGATGACGGGTACGGAGTCCGGTGTCGCGGGGCGATGCCCCATCCACCGGGTTCCATCCCGGTCATCAAGCGCCGGCAGATAACGGCGTGCAATATCCACCAGCCTGTCGCAACGACTCCAGTCCGGTTTCGCACGAAGTCCCGCAAACTCGGCCGTACCGCCGATCCGCAGACCGTTCCGGATCGCACTGATGACAAACTTCTCTTCGCCGAAGATCACCTGCCGCTCCAGTACGACCCCGGGACTCGGCAAGGTGGTGTTGTATCCACGTTCGGATTGCAGCAGGACCCTCTCCCCCAGCTGTCGACAGAAGGGTTCCGACCATGCCCCGGCGGCGATGACGACACGCTCGACCGGAACACTGCGCCCGTCACCCAGTTCAAGAGCGCCGACCTGCTTCCCGGATGTGCGCAGTGATGCCACCCGCTCCCTCTCCATCCTCCCTCCGGAGCGGATGAAGCAGTCGGCCAGCCCCCGGGCAAAGGCGTGCGGATCCGTGGTATTGCACCAGTCAGGCGTATACCAGCCGCACTCCACCTGCTCCAGGGCCGGTTCCATCCGCCTGATGTCATCCGCGCCGAGCTCCTCCATCCGGACACCCTGGTCGGACCTGATCCGCCATTCCGCCCGGTCCCTGCAAAAGGCCGCATGCGTGCGGTAGACGGTCAGTGCGCCCCTTTCGGTGAACAGGGACTTCAGCCCCGCCCGCCCGACCAGTTCACGAGTATCCGCCAGACCGGGCTGAAGCAGGGACGACAGGGCCCGTGACAGCCGTTCGACCTCGCTGCACCTGCCCGCACGCACGAAACGCCACAGCCAGGGAATCATGGACGGGAAATGCCCTGGCCGCACGGATAGCGGACCGCAGGAATCCAGCAGCCACCCGGGCACCCTGCACAGGACCCCGGGCACCGAGGCTGGCACCACATCGGCGAACCCGAATCCTCCCGCATTGCCGAAAGAGGTCATGCTGCCCGGGGGCTCGGGATCATACAGCGTTACCTGGAAACCCCGGTCCAGCAACCGGATACCGCAGCAGATGCCGATGATCCCGGCGCCGATCACTGCACATTCCCCTGTCCCGGCAGCCGACATGGTCGGTCAGGTGCCGCTACGGCTGCAGGGACGCGGCGGCATTCCCGAGTGCTTCGTGCTGGTCGTGCGTCAGGGGCTGGACAGGACGGCGGCATTCACCGAGGTCATGGCCGAGCATGTTGCCGAGCGCCTTGACGCTCGGGTTGAACGGACCACGCCAGACGAAGTCATTGACCGGGAACAGGGTGCGCCACAGCGCAATGGCGTCCGTCCACCT
Organism: Gammaproteobacteria bacterium; assembly: GCA_022826305.1. GTDB lineage: Bacteria > Pseudomonadota > Gammaproteobacteria > Arenicellales > Poriferihabitantaceae > Poriferihabitans. The sequence continues at coordinate 23,735 of JAJDVC010000064.1, forward strand.
GCCGGATGCACACAACGCATGCAGCGTCGCCGCCTGGACCGGGATGGCATTCGAGGTTCCCCAGAAACACCCGGCCGCGCCCGCCATGAGACTGTGCAGCATGAGCGGGTCCGCGCCATTGAACACCCGGACCCCGGCGCAGACCAGCCGCTGGATGCGAAGAAAGTCCCCCGTACTGTCCTTGAGATAGCGGATATTCGGAATCTGCATGAGTCGGCATACGAAATCCGGATCGAGGTCTATCCCCGAGTGGACGGGAATGTTGTACGCCATGATATCGACAGCAACGGAATCTGCCACTTTTTCGTAGTGCTCGAACGTTCCCTCGAGGGTCGGCCCCTCGAAGTAGGGAGGCAATACCAGCAGGCAGTCCGCCCCGAGATCCTCGGCGTGCCTGGCGTATTCGATCGTCTCCTCGGTCATGACGGCGGAAACATGGACAATCAGGCGGGCCTGGCCCGCCAGATGCCTGGCCACGAGTGCGGTCAGGCGCAACCGTTCCGCGCGGGTCAGGAACGAGAACTCGCCGGTACCTCCGCAGACGCATATGATGTCCACGCCCGCTTCAAGCAGGTTATCGAGGTGCCGGGTTTGCCGACGCTCGTCTATCCTGCCGCCATCCTCCGTGAACACCGTGCAGATCGGGGTACAGACCCCGGTCATCAGGGTATCAGGATGATTCATGGACCGACCTCCTGCCAGTCAGGTTCCAAACGGTTCATGGCGGCATTCTACCTGCCGCAGGAAGCGGTTTCATGACTTTTCACGCATCAGTTGCGCGGTTGCGCCGCGCCGGCCATCTGTTCCGTCCGTGCCCTGGACGGGAATCCCGAGCCCGGAAGCGGAAAAACAGGACAGCCCGGCTGTTCGCCTGTTGAGAGATTCCCGGTATTGATTGATAATCCGATCCGTTACAGTCAGTTTTCCGTCATGTGCAAGAAAATCCTGCTTCTGGATCATCACGACAACCCCCGGGATGATCTCGCCACGGTCTATCTGGACCAGTTCGGTTTCGAACTCGATCTCTTCTGCCCGTTCAAGGGAGACAGTCTGCCCGGGGATGTATCCGATTACCACGGTATCGTGATCTACGGTGGAGAGCCCAACGTCACGGAACTCGACCGCTACCCGTTCCTGGAAGAAGAGATCACATGGATCAGGCAAGCCATCGTGACCGACGTCCCCATGCTGGGAATCTGTCTCGGAGCCCAGCTGATCGCCCATTGTCTCGGAGCACGGGTGCAGGAACACGAACGCGGACTCTGCGAATTCGGCTACTACGAAATCGAACCGACGGCCGCAGGACTGTCCTCCTTTCCCGGCCCCATGTACGTCACCCAGGCGCACTTTCAGCAATTCGAACTCCCCGAAGGGGCAACGCTGCTGGCGCGCGGGAAGGCTTTCCCGAACCAGGCGTTCCGCTACGGACGGCATGTCTACGGCCTGCAGTTCCATCCGGAAATCAGCGAACCGATCTTCCGGCGCTGGCAGGACTCCGACTGGGCCTATTACGGATACCCCGGCGCACAAACCCGTTCCGAGCAGGATGCGATCCTGCCTGATGCCGACCCGGTTCAGGGAGCCTGGTTCCACAGGTTTCTGGACAGGCTGTTTGTCTCCCAGGCGCAGGAGCAGGCGGCGGTCGCCTGATCATGACGGTCGCCGCTGAAGTCATCACGGCATTCTACCGGCATCTGAAGCACCGGGACCAGGACTCGTTGCACGGTCTGCTGGCCGACGATATAGCCGTCGAGTATCACGCACAGCCCAACGCATTCCCCTGGTCGGGAACCTTTTCAGGCAAGGATGGATTCGACCGTTTCCTCGACATCATCCGAACCCGTCTGGATGTCGTCGAGGTCAGCGTTGTGCGCTCGGTCAGCACACCCTCTCAGGTCGTCAACCTCTGCAGGGGCAAATGGCGATACCGGGAGAACGGCCAGCTGGTCGAAGGGGACATGGTCAACGTGTTTTCCGTCCGTGACGGGAAAATCGACCGCTACGACGTCTATGCCGATACCCAGGCATTCGCCGAGGGAATGCCCGGAGGCGACTGAAACAGACCTGCAGTCGGGAGCTTCTGCGCCCGGCACCGGGACAATTTTCTGCATGCCCGGCAGCTCCTGTCGTATAATGACCTTGATGACCCTGGATCAGTCGGGGCAGGAGATCTTGCGATGCTCATCAGTTTGACGATTCTGCTATCGTCCCTTTTGCTGGGTTCAATGGTGTTTTTTGCAGGCATCGTGACACCTTCGATCTTTCGCTCACTCGGGCAGCAGGAAGCCATGGACCATACGCGCCACCTCTTCCCCCGGTACTACCTGTGGTGCATCGTGCTGTCCGGCATCGCCACGCTCACCGCCAGCATCGCGCAGTCATACATCGCCATGTTGCTGGTCATCGTTCTGGCGGGATTCATCTATGGACGGCAATCCCTCATGAAGAAAGTTGCCGAAGCCAGGGATCGGTGGACGGACACCGACTCCCCCCAGGACAAGGCCAGGTACAAGTCCCTGCACAAGCGTAGCGTCATCATCAACGGCTTCCAGATACTGGTACTGCTGCTGATCGTCTTCGCCAACCAGGTACTTTATCCGCGCTAGGCCTGCAGTACCGGTTCCTGCAGAAGCACCTGGCCTCGTACCCATGACCGAAACCGGAAGGAAACGCAGACGCCGCCGACCCCGGCAATCGCGGCAGTTCGATACATCGGTGCCCTCACCCTGCCTGTCGGTCTGTACGTTCGATGGAGAACCCTTTTGCCGGGGGTGCTACCGCAATGCGGACGAAATCCGGGACTGGATGATCATGACCCGGGAACAGAAGCTTGCCGTCCTGGAACAACTCGACAGGCGACGCACCGAGGAGACCGGGGAAACCTTCTGGTAACCCGGACTGAAGACCCATACCTGCCCGGATCCCGGCAGTCGACCGGCAACTACCGGCCGACCGTAAAATCGTTCTTGCCGCATACATCCCTGCCACGCACCAGGAACAGGGGACGGCAGCCGTAGTCATGGCTGGCATTCTTCGCAGCCGTCCGCCGCCCGAGGGCATGGTCGTAATGACTGGTTGCCGGCATGAGCCTGACCACGAAGGCGGCGCGGCGGCGGTCCGTGAGATTGGGCCCCGAACCGTGGATCATGTACACGTCATGACAGGAAACCTGTCCGGCCCGGATAATCAGGTCCTCGGCTTCCGATTCATCGAAATGCTCCGAATCGCAAACATCGAAAATCGTATGGTCCTCCCTTTCCTCCCGGTGATGGGAATACTGTATCCGCCGCCTGTGGGATCCCGGGATAAAGCGCATGGGTCCGTTGTCGTGCGTCACGTCGTCCAGTGCTATCCATATGGTCATGGTCTCAAGGGGCAGGATCGGGTAGTAGTCGCTGTCCTGGTGCCAGGGCGTCCCCTTTCCCTGGCGGGCCGGCTTGCCGAAGATCGTCGTTCCCCAGAGAATGATGTCGTCGCCGATCAGCTGTGCAGCCATATCCAGCAGGTCCGGGGTAGTGGCAAACCCGAACCATTCATTCGACCCCTTCACGCCCTGCGCACCGGGGTTTTCCAGGTGCGGACCAAGCAGAAAGTCCGAACCCAGCGCCGCATTGTCGCACAGCAGTCTTTCATAGGCCGCCAGCATCCGTTCCAGCAATGCGTCCGGCAGGCGGTAGTCGGGTACCAGATAACCCTTCTCCCGGTATGTATCGATCTCCTGTTGCGAAAGACGCGCTGTCATGATCGCCGCAAGCCGCTCATCGGAGCCCTACCCGTTCCACAGCGTCGGCAGCATATCCTCACCGACCGCACCGGCCAACTCCCGGTTCCTGATCAGTTCGCATGCCGCCTTCATGTCCGGAGCAAGGATCCGGTCTTCCCCGAGCGGCATTACCCGCGTCCTGACCAGCCGCACGACCTTCTCCAGATGCGGACTGGACAAAAGGGGACGCCTGAACTCCACCCCCTGGGTCGCCGCCAGCAGTTCGATGGCAATGATCCACGCAAGGTTGTCGTTCATTTCAAGGAGCCGCAGCGCACCATGGCAGGCCATCGAGACATGATCCTCCTGATTGGCGCTGGTCGGCGTCGAATCCACGGAGCACGGCGTCGACCTGTGCCTGTTCTCGGACATCAGCGCCGCGGCGGTCACCTCGGCCGCCATGAAACCGGAGCTGCAGCCCGGATCCGGAGACAGGAATCCCGGCAGGCCATGGTTCAGGGCCGGGTCCACCAGCGTCGCAATGCGACGCTCGGCAATCGACCTGGTCTCAGCGATCGCCAGTGCGCACAGGTCGGCGACCAATGCGACCGGTTCGCCATGGAAATTGCCACCGGAAACCACTTCCCCCGAACCGGTTACAAGCGGATTGTCGGTCACCGCATTGGCCTCGATCTCAAGGGTTTGCGACACATGCCGGAGCTGATCAAGGCAGGATCCCATGACCTGCGGCTGGCACCTGAGACAGTACGGATCCTGCACCCTTTCATCATCCTCGCGGTGAGACTCCCGAATCCGGGAACCGGACAGCAGACACCGTAACGACCTCGCGATGTCGATCTGGCCGTACTGCCCTCTCAATGCATGAATTTCCTTCCGAAACGGCGTGGTAGAGGCCATCAGGGCATCGCAGGAAAGCGCTCCGGTCACCACGGCTGCACGACACAGGTCCCAGGCATCAAACACGGCCGCCAGGGCAATCGCTGCGGATACCTGGGTTCCGTTCAGCATTGCCAGGCCTTCCTTGGGTCCCAGCTTGACGGGACACAGGCCTGACGCATCCAGCGCATCCGATGCCGGAACCCTGTCGCCGCGGTATGTCACTTCCCCTTCTCCGGTCAGGGGCAGGGTCATGTGCGCAAGCGGCGCCAGATCACCGGAGGCGCCGACCGATCCCCGGGATGGAACAATCGGCAGCATGTCGGCGTTCAGCATGGCCTGCAACAGTTCCAGAACCTGCCAGCGCACGCCCGACGCGCCGCGTCCCAGGGAGCAGAGTTTCAGCAGCATGACCAGCCGGACGATGGACGGCGGCAGGTCCGGTCCGATACCGCAGCAGTGGGAATGCAGCAGGTTCCGCTGCAGTACGGATGCCCGATCCGGTGGAACCCGGGTATTCGCCAGCTTGCCGAATCCCGTATTGATGCCGTATACGGCTGCCTCTCCCGAAGCGACGATGCGTACCGTTTCGGCCGCCTTTTCCACGGATTCCCGGCAGGATTCGTCCAATTCCACCTTGCCGGGCCGCAGGTAAAACGCATACAGTTGACGAAGGTTCAGCTGTCCCGGAACCACCTGCAAGACCCGGTCCGTTTTCATGCCCGATTCAACCTGTCCAGCACATTTCGGTAACGCCGGCATATCTCTTCCTCGGCCATGTGCCGACCATCGCGGACGACCCGCCGACCAGCGGCATAGACATCCCTGACCAGGCACTCGTTACCGGAAAAGATCCAGTTGTCCATGCGCTGATCGTCGACACATCCGTACAGCCTGGGATGGTCGGTTTCGAGCACAACGAAATCCGCCCGGCATCCCGGCGCGATGGCTCCGATCATGAGACCGCATGCAGACCGTCCCCCCTCAAGGGCCTGTCCGTGCAGGGCGGCGCCCGTGCTCGGTTCAGCGTCTGTCGCCATGATGTTCCTGCGTCGGTTCAGCAACCTGCAACCATACTCCAGCCACCGCATCTCTTCCACCGGACTGATGGAAATGTGACTGTCCGACCCGATCGACCAGGATCCGCCTGCCCGGCAGTACTCCTCCAGATTGAAGAAACCGTCCCCGAGATTCGCCTCGGTCGTCGGGCACAGGCACGCCACGGCTCCGCTTTGCGCGAGACGAAGGGTTTCGTCCTGACTCATGTGCGTGGCGTGGACCAGACACCACCTGGAATCCACTTCGAACCGGTTCAGCAACCACTCCACGGGCCGTTCACCGCACCACTGCCGGCATTCTTCGACTTCCCGTTCCTGCTCGGCGACATGCATGTGGATAACGGCAGGCGGTCGGTCGGACAGGTTTTCCATCACCGCCTTGAGCAACGGCTCGCTGATCGCTCGCGGGGAATGCGGCGCAATACCGACCGGAACGCATTGCCGGGCATCCATCCCTGCCTCCCGCTGCAGGCGAGAGACAATCTCGCTGAATCCGTCGATCTCCGTCACGAACCGCTTCTGCCCTTCCAGCGGCGCCTGTTCTTCGAATCCGCCGTACCGGTAAAGGACCGGCAGGGCCGTGAACCCGATACCCGCATGCCGGGCAGCCTCCAGGCACTGCAGCGTCATGATTGCCGGATCCGCGTACGGCTGGCCGGCCGGGTCATGGTGCAGGTACTGGAACTCGGCGACATGGGTATAGCCCGACTTCAGCATTTCCATGTACGCCATTCCGGCAATCGCGTACAGGTCGTCAGGTTGTATCCGCTGCAGGTTCCGGTACATGACGGAACGCCAGGTCCAGAACGAATCCTGCAGGGTCTTTCCCGATACCGGATCAATACCTGCCCGCTCGCCCAGCCCGGACATGGCGCGCTGGTGAGCATGGGAATGGCAGTTCGGCATTCCGGGTACGACCGCCCCGGATATGACACGGTCGGGCCGAACCCCGGAATCCGGCTCAACAGATCGAATGATGCCGTTGCCGTCGACCTGCACAAGCACCCGATCAGCCCAGCCATCCGGCAGGTGTACGCTATCCATCAGGTAGCAGATATCCTGAAGGGGCGGGAATTCCTGTTCGGCTGGTGACATGTGATCGGTCAGGGAAAACGGAACAGGCAGAGGCTGGGCCCCCGGAAAGTATCGTCCGGTGCATTCTAGCAAGCTGCAGGCGGATGCGAAACGCCCTGGTGCGGGTTCATGTCGGCAACACATGTCTCGACAGGACATGAGCTGTACTGTTCCGGATATGATGATCCAGAAACTGTTCTGGTTTCTATCAACCGGAAGTTGTTAGGTAATTTTCAGTTATTCAATCTCGCTCTCCCTCAGTTGAACCAGGAAAATCCCTGATTTGCCCATCCATCTCCAGAAAGAGAGGAGTTCCGGTAAAGGAAAGAGGCGATATTGGGCCATGGAACATGAAGGGATATTTGTCATTGCTTGATGGATCGATGAAAGATCGGTAAAACCTGGCACCCATGTCATCGTTGATGATGTCCCGGACCTTACGGAACTCCGAACCACTCGTGAGTCCATACCCGAAGGCGAATATCCGGATTTGCCTTCTGATCTCCTCGTGGAGCGAATCGATAGTCTGTGTAATGAACATATAGCCGATTCCGTATTTACGCGTGGTCCGAACCGCATCAATAATGCTGTTCGTCAGATTCCTGAGATCCTGATCATGGGTATACGTGCTGATGAATCGATGCGCCTCGTCAAGCACGATAAGGCAGTTGGCCTGTTCCCCTTGGGCATATAGTTCCGCACCCCTGTTTTTGACTGCATCTTCAATGATATTGATGTAGAGAGTCTGGAGGGACTCCATGCCTATCTCGGCATGCCTTCCCGAGATATTGAGTATGACGAGGTTGCCTGATTTGCCCACCACAGATTCGATTACCTGTTCCAGCCTCACTTTCCCTGATTGCCTGAATAATCTACAGACATACTGCCATACCTCCTTTGCTTCAGGGTCGATATCTCCGCTTGCCATATTCTCAATCCGGCTTTTGAGATTGTTGTAGTACTGCCCGGACGCATAGACATTTTTCAGATACCTTTCGTCCTTCCCGACGAACCTACTGACGAGCTTGTCAAGTAGTTGGTTGCTGTCCTCATCTCCGATAACGAAACTGGGGTTTTGCATTCTTCCTGTTATGTACTCCTGTATCGACTCTGCCATCAGTTCACGCTTTTCTTGAGTGAGCAACCTGAACGCCTTTCTCACAAACCCGTAGTTCAGAAGCAGTTCACTGAACAATCTTGCATCGTTGGGCAGGGCAATGTCCTCTGGAACCCTATACCTCTCGTATTTCATCCCGGTTTGTGTTGCTTTTTCCTTGAATGCTGAGATCTCCGGCAACACGTTGTTGTCTTCGTAGAATTGCTCCTGCGGGTCGAGTATCAGGATGCTCATGTGCTGGCTATGTCGGGCATATCCCAAGATCATATTGGCAGCCGTGGTCGTTTTACCAGAACCAGTTCTGCCGAAGACGCCGATGTGATAGGCATCACCTCCACCTCCCTGGCTCGGACGGCCGAAATGCCTGAACCAGAACGGCACCCTAACGTCCGTATCATACGCAGTTCCAAGGCATACGAGTTGCCCCTGATATGGTGTCATAAGATTCTCCATGACAGCATTGCTCACCGCCTTGACCGGAGTACCCGTTGAAGGGGAGTTTGCAAGCTTGTGCGCCCGCGAATGTTCATCGGCCACAACAAAACTGGATTGGACGTTGATTTTGGCAATGCGGTTATCTGCCACGCCACTGAGATTGGGAAGCTTGCCATGACGCTTGATGATCCCCTTGAACGATGGTTCTTCATGCCATCTGTTCCTGGTCTCTATCTCAGTAATCTGACCAAGCACAAGCACTTGATTCTTACCCTCTGCCACCTGAAAGCACACCAATTCTCCCAACAGCTTGCTCTTCTCTTTGAC
>JAJDVC010000200.1 GCA_022826305.1 Gammaproteobacteria bacterium
GTCCCAGTGCGGTCATCTGGGACACGTACAGTGATTGCCAAGATGTATCTCGTGGGATACAATTGGTCAGTGATCGAAGTTCGCCAGACCGATGAGTATGAGAACTGGTTCCGAAAGCTGCGCGACAGGGAAGCGAAGGGGCGGATTCTCATACGCGTCAGGCGGTTGTCGCTTGGGAACCCGGGAGACGTGCGGCCTGTGGGTGGGGGCATCTCGGAACTTCGGATCGACTATGGGCCGGGCTATCGCGTGTATTGCATTCTTGCAAATGAGGAAACGGCTGTGCTGTTGCTTGGCGGTGACAAGAGCACCCAGCGGCAAGACATCGAGAAGGCACGCGAACTTGCACATGAACTGATGAAAGGAGGGGATTGATGACCAGGTCTGCAAAAGAAGATGCACCTGCGTTGGCCAACACGCGGCTGTGGGATCCCGTGGAGTATCTGGAGACCCCGGATGATGTGATCACCTATCTCGAAGCGGCCTTTGAGGATGGTGATCCGCGCGTGATTGCCGCTGCGATGGGCGATGTCGCTCGTCGCCGGGGCATGACCTCCGTCGCGACCAAGGCTGGACTCGGCAGGGAAAGCCTGTACAAGGCGCTTTCGCGAGACGGAAATCCGCGTTTTGCAACGGTACTCAACGTTCTTTCGGCCATGGGTCTCCGGCTTTATCCGCTGATGAAGGATCGTGTAGGGACTGAACCGGTCAAGGTTGGCGAGGCTGGTTGGTCCAGCGGATTCGCGATGCCCCACACCGATCTCTTCGTGCTGAGCGGGGAACGGTTTCCATCTTCGGCGCAGCGTGCGTCTGACTATCGATAGCGGATGCCAGAGAGTGTCGGGGATACCGCTGACCATGAACGGCGTGCAGTTCCTCAGGCTGATCGGGGATGCGCGAGCGTTCAGACAGTCAGCCTGGCTTGTAGAGCAGGAGATACGCCGACTGGAAGTCAGGCAGGGAGATCTTTCGCCGGTTGGCGGTCCAGCCGGGTGGCCGTCACACAGCGTGTGGGAATCGCTCAAGACGGCCAGTCATTTCAATCTTGCGATCTCCCTTGAACTCAGATTGAAGTGCCTGCTGCATCTGGTCGGAGTCGTTCCGTACAAGGGCTTCGACGGACATTGTCTTGGCAAGCTGTACAGCCAATTCAGCGATACTGAAGAACCCGCCGTCGCGAAACTGGAAGAGTTGTTTCGGGAAGCAACGACAGACTTCCCGTTCGATCTGGTTGCATTCCTCAGCACCGACGACCCTGAAGTTCCTGCAAGGCCGGGTGACCGGGAGTTGGTCACCCTGACGGATTTCTTCGCGTATATGGATGAGGATGTAGAGCTGTGGAGAAAGAGGTACTCGTGGGAACAGGCCACCGGCAGGCAGTGGCAGCACTATCTCGATGACTTGAACGCGTTTTTCGCGTTCCTCGACAAGACGGAAGACATGGCGACACAAATGGCCAGAGAGCAGGGCATTGTTCGCTAGCCGTCTGGTTGCTCTTTGATGGATGAGGGCTTTGCCAGTCGGAAGTTTGACGAAAGATGACTCGCTCCTTCGCGTGGTACTAGCGGGTCGTGGTACAACCGGATCGTGCTGTCGTCGAATTGGCTGTCGACCGCTTTGCGAACGTTGTGGCATTGCTCATCTGGATCAAGCATCTGGCCGCCAGCATCCCGGGAGACGTCAGCTCTGTGGGCGAAGGCAAATATCGTGCATGGCTGAGCGCTGCACATACAGATACCTTGCGACAAGAGAAAAGAGTGGTGAAAGAGTATGTACAATTTGCTCGTGCAATACATGCCCTGGAAGGGCGGAACTGGAACTGTCGAAACGGGTCGGTTGTTTGAATACACCGACGACAGGCTGAAAAACCAATTCAAGGATAACGATTCGGTCCTGTTTGAAGAAATGAGACGGTTTCCGTGTTTGTTCATGCAGGAAGGCACGGAAGATGAGCTTGCCCATGTAGGGGAAATCACACAAATACGGCCTTCCGGCTCCGAGATTTTGATCGACTATATCCTGGACCCCAACATCGATCCGATTCCAAACAAGGTTATTGTTGCGAACAGGGAAGATTTTGATATTCGGCGAAGTTTTGAGTTCAGTAGAACGCATTGGGCACTCAAGGACATCGATTTGTTTCGTACACTCTTGCGTTTGTCCCAGCCGCTCAGGAGAGATCCGAAGGTATTCTCGATCGCTAGGAATGAAACAGTAAACCGATCATCAGCGTCCGTGATATGCCGTTCGGCGCGGCGTTTGATCCTGTCTGCGAGGCGTTGCAGAGCGCGGCAACAGAGGTTGGGCTGGTTTGCTGCCGGGCGGATGAAATTTGAGAAAACCCTGCAATTATTCAGGATATCGTGAATCTCACCTGCTTCTCGGTGCTCGTGCAATGTTCGGGTTAGTCCGTTGTGTTTTTCGGGCAAGAACAGTGAATCAGACCCCGGTAGATCGAACTGAACTGCGGCCTCGTGATCAAGGCTGTCACGCGGATCGACCTTGCTTTTTATGGAGATTTTCGGGTCGCTGAATCCCGGGTAGTTGAGATCTTCAAGTTCTTTGATGGCAGGCTTGAAACTCTTCATCAACTTCTCATCAAATACCGTTTTCGCTTCCTCGATCGCCTCCAGCGCCTCGATATCACTCGCATCCGGGGCTTCTGACGGATTCAGGTGTTTGGAAAAGTAGCGGTGCAACTGGGTTGATAGGCTTGCAAAGCCACTGTATGACTCGTCGTCTGTCTTGGGATCGGAAAACCCTCTTTGGGCAGTGATTATGTCAATTTTGATTAGGCCATCGAATGGATCCTTGTTGAGCGGGTCACTGTCGCCAGAAAGCGACTGAGGGCCGGCGATTCCCTGATTAGGACTTATGACCTTCGTAGGGTCGAGAATGTAGGATTGGACTTCAAATTGGCTATGAAGCCGTCTGTCCAGAAAGTCCCTCATAGATTTTAGCCACAGAGATGGCGATGATTTTGCTGTAGTGGTGGATGCAGACTCGGCATCACGCGCCGATTTATATGCATTTCGGAAGTCCTTGTACAGTTTCTTCATGTTCTTTGGTGCTAATACAAGCCTGCCCCCCAGTGATTGCTCGGGTTTCCAATCCAGTGTAGGGAGAAGATGTACGACACGGTGAAGGTCGTTCGTCTGCCTTAAGCCAGATATCGACGGAGGGCAGCAGTGGAAGCCAAGTGTTAACAACGATATCTGTATCATCATTGCCGGAAGATACCCATTGTGTACCGAGCTGGTTCAGAGATGATCAGTTGGAAAGAGTAAAATCCGTTGTAGCAAGGTCTTTGCGGCGGCTTTTCTTGAGAAAGAGAATCAAGGCATCCATTGCGGATGTCTTTCCGCTGTTGTTCGCACCGACGAAGATCGTCTCCTCCTGCGCGATCTCGATGCGACATGCCTTCAGCTTCCGGAAATTCTGTATCTCAATGAAGTCAATATGCATTCCTGACCCGAAAAATTCACGAGAAAGGCAGGTGGGGTTTGAATTATGTAATGTAATTCAATTAGTTAAAAAGAAATCGCAAGAAATCCCAACTCATGACGCATTGTACCTACAGAACGATCCGTTTTTCAAATCGCAAACGACGCAAGGTGGAGTCCAGTTTCCAGGGCGGAGCGATCACTGGCAGCGGCGGGGTGATGTCGGTGAGCGAACAGAATCTCCGGTTCGGTCTGACTATTGGGATTGTCCGGTTGATCGGCGATTCCCGCTGTCACGGCAAGCCGCAGTTGCTGTGTCAGCGGCTACATGCCCCGTGCCCGGGTCATGAGTATCTGAATGATCACGATGAACTGCATCATGATGCGGTGCTGCAGACGACACCTGATCGGGATACCTCTCTGCTCAGTGCGTCGAACCTGTGTCGATTCGCTTGCTGAAAATCCGGAGGTGGAGCTGCAGGCATGTTGCGAAAGGATGCGAGTGCTTCCTGCGGCGGTCGTGTGAGCGTTCCGGCCCGATCATGGAATCAGGGGTCGCCAGAGTGGCAACCATGGTCAGACATGATCAATTCCCGAATGGATGCAGGCATGGAGTCATGGATTCCGAGACGGAATGACCCCCACCGGTTCTGGTCGACAATCAGTCTGGAACCACCTTGACCGTCGCCGGACTCCGATCCCGGCCGAAGGCCACGCCGATCAGGTGGATCGATTCGTTCCGGTCCCGGTACTTGTCGGCATAGCCCCGGTCCCGGATCTGTCCGATGGCCTGCCGGGCAGCGGCGTCCCGATCGTCTTTCCCGTCGGCCACCTTGAACTCGAACACGAACACCTGGCCGCCATGCAGCACCACCATGTCGGCACGGCCCCGGCTGGAGGAATCCTCCACCCGCAGATCCAGCCCGATGGTGCGGAAGCAGGCGTACAGCATCCCGGCGTACCAGGCCTCGTAACGCGCCGGGCTGCTGGACCCCTGCCACTGGTACGGAATCCCCGCGAAGAATGACCGCAGGCGGTCCGCAAATCTGTCGAAGTCGTTGGCGGTCAGCAGATTGCCGAGTTCCCTGCCATTGTCCGAGACCTCCTTGCTCCGACGGCCGAGAAAACCCAGCAGGCCCCGGTTCAGGCTCTGGCGCACTTCCAGGTTGGGGTAATCCAGGGTGCAGAAGGTCTGGAGTCCGTCCTGCTCG
>JAJDVC010000227.1 GCA_022826305.1 Gammaproteobacteria bacterium
CAGGCCGCCGCAAGATTACCCAGTACACCCGCTATTTCACGGTAGTGCTCGCCCTGTTTCAGGGGATTGGCATATCCGTGGCAATCGAGAGTCAACAGGTTGCAGGGGCGCCCGTAATACTGATCCCCGGCCTGGGTTTCAAGATCGTAACAGCTGCCACGCTGTGTGCGGGCACCATGTTTCTGGTATGGCTTGGAGAGCAGGTGAGTGAAAGAGGGCTGGGTAACGGCATCTCCCTGATCATTTTTGCGTCAATCGTTGCGGGATTGCCATCTGCCGTGGCTGGAACGCTTGAACTGGCCAGAACCGGCGCATTGTCGGGGGGGATCGTGCTGGCACTGTTTTTCGGTGCTCTGGCAGTAACCTATTTTGTTGTGTTTGTGGAACGCGGGCAGCGCAGGATCACTGTCAGTTACGCAAAGCGCCAGCAGGGAAGAAAAATGATGGCCGGGCAGTCCAGCCATCTGCCGTTCAAGCTCAATATGGCTGGCGTGATTCCTCCGATCTTTGCGTCTAGTCTGATTCTGTTTCCAGCCAGTCTCGGCAGTTGGTTTGGTCAGGCTGAAGGTATGCGCTGGATGACCGATATCTCCACCAAGCTACAGCCTGGCGAGCCTGTGTACACGTTGCTGTATGGCGGCATGATAGTGTTCTTCTGCTTCTTCTATACGGCTCTTGTGTTCAATCCCAATGATATAGCCGACAATCTGAAAAGGTCCGGAGCGTTTATCCCGGGAATCCGGCCCGGAGCCCAGAGCGCGCGGTATATTGATGGAGTGGTATCCCGGTTGACGATGATCGGAGCGATCTACATCACATTCGTATGTCTTATCCCTGAATTCCTGATCGTTCAATATAGCGTGCCCTTTTATTTTGGTGGCACATCATTATTGATCATTGTGGTTGTCAGTATGGATCTGATCTCTCAAGTACAATCGCATCTGATGTCTCGACAGTACGAGAGTATTATGAAAAAGTCCCCGTTTTCCCGTGCTCATGGTATGCGTTAGTGGTTGATGAACGTTTGAAGGTGACAAAATGAAGGTAAGAGCTTCCGTTAAAAGAATCTGCAGAAACTGCAAGATTATTCGCAGGAACGGTGTGGTCCGCGTTATCTGTTCGGATCCTCGGCACAAGCAAAGACAGGGGTAACGCATAACTGCATCCAGGATTGATGCGTAATCGGCACCCTGATATAATATGCGCCCCCTCTTGGCATGGCGCTAGCGCTTTTTTGTTGTTCGAAACTGATTACTAGAGATAGGCAGATGGCACGAATTGCTGGGATTAATCTACCAAACCACAAACATGTCGAGATCGGGTTGACCGCTATCTTCGGCATCGGTCGCCCGACTGCACGGCGAATCTGTGATACTGCTGGTATAGGTAGATCCGTCAAGGTTCAGGATCTTGATGAGCAACAGGCTGAACGACTTCGGGCAGAGATTGCCAGGTATGAGGTGGAAGGGGATCTCAGGAGGGAGGTGTCCATGAACATCAAGCGTTTGATGGATCTCGGTTGTTATCGGGGCCTCCGACACCGTCGCGGCCTGCCGGTTCACGGGCAACGGACGAAAACCAATGCACGGACGCGCAAGGGTCCACGCCGTCCGGTCAGAAAGTGATCGGCCAACATCGATTTTCGGGTTTTAACAGGTACTTCAGATTGGTCAATTGAACCTATGGCAAAGCACAGCACATCAAGCAAGGGAAAGGCAAGAATCAGGAAGAATGTCACGGAGGCGATTGCACATATACATGCTACCTTCAACAATACGATTATCACGATTTCCGATCAGCACGGGGATTCCCTGTGCTGGGCATCTGCTGGAAATTCCGGTTTCAAGGGTTCGCGCAAGAGTACGCCGTTTGCCGCCCAGATCGCGGCAGAAAGCTGTGGTCGCAAGGCGATGGAAATGGGGGTTAGGCATCTCGAGGTGAAAATCAAGGGCCCAGGTCCCGGACGTGAGTCGGCGGTTCGTGCGCTTAATGCATTGGGACTGGAGATCCAGTCCATTTCGGATGTGACCCCGATTCCGCACAATGGTTGCCGCCCGCCTAAACGGCGACGTGTATAAACGGCAGTGTCATCCAAGCTGGAGTAACAGAAAATGGCAAGATACAGAGGTCCTACATGCAAGCTTGCACGCAGAGAAGGTACTGACCTGTTCCTGAAGAGCCCTGTCCGTACAATCGATTCAAAGTGCAAATTTGACCGGATTCCGGGGATCAAGCTTGCGGGAAGGCGTCCCAGAAGCACTGTATACGGAATCCAGTTGAGGGAGAAGCAGAAGCTGCGTCGCATGTACGGTGTGCTGGAGAACCAGTTCAGGAACTATTACAAGCGTGCCGCACGCATTCCCGGGTCCACAGGACTGAATCTGCTGCAACTGCTTGAAAGTCGGCTTGACAACGTGGTGTACCGACTCGGTTTCGGCGTGACACGTAACGAGGCGCGACAACTGGTTAGTCACAAGAGCATCAGGGTGAACGGGAGAAAAGTGAATATCCCTTCCTATCAGGTTCGGCCCGGAGACGAAATAGAAATTGTAGAAAGATGCAGGAAGCAGCTGCGTATCTCCTCGGCGCTGGAAATCGCCGAGCAGATCGGTTTTGTCCCTTGGGTTGACGTGGATGTCAAGCATTTCAAAGGTACTTTCAGGACCTTGCCGGAGCGGGCCGAGTTGTCTCCGGATATAAACGAAGCCCTGGTTGTAGCACTTTATTCAAAGTAGTCCCGGCAAGAAACTTTAATTGCATTCTGATGCGAGGAGCACTTATGCAGGATCCAACAGTCGATTTTCTCAGACCCCGGTTGGTTGAGGCCAAGACCATTGACAGCCGAAACTCCAGGATTACCATTGAGCCCCTGGAAAGAGGATTCGGACATACTCTGGGTAATGCCTTGCGACGTATCATGCTTTCTTCGATGCCGGGCAGTGCAGTAACTGATGTGCGGATAGAGGGGGTGCTCCATGAATACTCGGCTTTGGACGGAGTGCAGGAGGATGTTATCGACATATTGATGAATCTGAAGTCACTGCCGATAATCATGCACACCCGCAATGAGGCGAAGCTCAATCTTTGCAGGAAAGGCCCTGGCGCGGTTACCGCCTCGGACATAGAACTGATCGACGATGTTGAACTGGTTGATCCCGATCATCACATTGCCACCTTGTCCAAGGATGCTGAACTGGACATGGAACTGACACTCAGGCGAGGGCGTGGCTACCAGACCGTTGAAAATCGTATCAAGGAGACGGATGAAACCCGTGCTGTAGGGGTGATTCATCTGGATGCCTCGTTCAGTCCTATAAACAGGATTTCTTATTCAGTGGAAGATGCTCGGGTAGAGCAATTGACCGACCTTGATCGACTGGTGCTTGAAATCGAATCCAATGGAACAATTGACCCGGAGACAGCCGTCCGCAGGGCGGCGACCATACTTCACGACCAGATATCGGTATTCGTTAATTTCGAGGAATCGATGATTCCCAGCAATGTTGAAGAAGAACCCCAGATTGATCCGGGACTGCTCAAGCCGGTGGACGATCTGGAATTGACCGTGCGTTCCGCAAATTGCCTGAAAGCGGAAAATATCTATTACATCGGGGACCTGGTTCAGCATACAGAAACTGAATTGCTCAGAACACCGAATCTCGGAAAGAAATCCCTCACCGAAATCAAGGATGTACTGGCGCAGAGGAATCTTACTCTCGGTGTGAAACTTGAAAATTGGCCACCAGCTTACCTGATCAAGGAAGAAGATGGTTCTGCCCTGGGTATGGGCTAGTACGATGCGACACAGGAAGACAGGCAGATGCCTGGGTAGAACGGGATCTCATCGCCGATCCATGTTCAGCAACATGACCAATTCCCTGTTTCTGCATGAACAGATCAGGACAACCTTGCCAAAGGCCAAGGAGTTGAGACGTTTTGCTGAACCGTTGATCACACTGGCCAAGAGTCCCTCGGTCTCCAACAGGAGGATCGCATTCTCCAGACTCCACAATCGGGACATGGTGAGCAAGCTGTTTGATGATCTGGGTCCTCATTTCCAGGAACGACCTGGAGGATATCTCAGGATTCTCAAATGCGGGTATCGCAAGGGAGACAATGCGCCTATGGCATATGTACAGTTAGTCGGGCGGGGAGAAGACGATAGCGCATGAACCGAATCGCTTTGGCTACGTCCAATGATTCCTGAAGTGGGTCTCGTACCCTCACGAAATCGGCAGGTCGGCAACGAATCCCGGAAGCACTGATTACGGACCTTGCTCAGGCGTCCGGGCAGGGGAAGTCCTGACGCCATGGCGTGATCGGGATTCAGGGGAAAGAGACAGCCAGCATCCCGGTGCCAGAACCTGTATCGCAAGACGGAACAGGTTCTTGTACGGACAACTCCCGGACAGCATGTACACCACCCGGCGAGTGGTACGCTGCATCGTGATGCAGTTCATCGTGATTGTTCAGGTCCTGCATGGCCCGGGCACGGGGCATGCAGCCGTTGACGCAGCAGCTACAGGTTGCTGTGCCGGCAACTCGCCAGTTGGCGGGAATCGCCAACCAGCCAGGCAAGCCCGGCAGTCAGACCGCATCGGCGGTCCTGTTCTCTCACCAGCATCACCACGCCGTTGCCGGTGATCGCTCCGACCTTGCACCGTTTGCGGCTTGAAAAACGGATTGTCCTGCGGGTACAATGCGCCATAGGCAGTGCCTTCTGCAATTCCGATATAAACCATTGAATCATATCGCATAATGGAATTCCGACTCACCTCTCTCGTGCATTTTTCGGGTTGGTGATACATTTTCCGTGTTTGACCTGCATGCAGGAAAGCCTGTCTCGGGAGATACATGGTTCGATGTGACAGGTGTCATGATCTTCCTGGTTGATTCGTTGGACTGTTCGCTCTGCGAAAACCGGCATCATAATGAACAGATTGACAGGATTCCGTACTCCGGAGACACTCCTCATGCTGATGGCGGCGGCCGTGCCGCTGTCCTTTGCAACCTGGTCGGTTCTGATCAGCAACTTTGCCGTAGAAGTTTCAAGACTTGACGGCTCCGAGTTCGGCCTGCTTCAAAGCGTCAGGGAAATACCGGGATTCCTGGCATTTTTTGTCGTTTTTCTTATTGTTCTGCTTCGTGAGCAGACCATTGCCATATTATCCCTGCTCATGCTGGGCATCGGCACTGCGATGACAGGACTGTTCCCGTCTCTTGTTGGCCTATTGTGTACGACAACAATCATGTCGATCGGATACCATTACTATGAGACGATTCAGAACTCCCTCTCGCTCCAATGGATTGAGAAAGAACGAACGCCCATGGTCTTGGGCAAACTCATCGCTGTGGGTTCCTTTACTTCCTTGGGAGCCTATTTGCTGATCTATCTTGGTCTGAGTGCTCTCGGATTGGGATATGTTACTACCTTTGCAATTGGCGGCATGGTTTCGGTTTTGCTGGCGACCATCGCTGTCCTGTGCTTCCCCTACTATCCATCCAGGGCGGTCCAACACAAGCACCTGGTGTTTCGAAAGCGTTACTGGCTGTATTACCTGCTGACTTTCCTGTCTGGAGCAAGAAGGCAGATATTCATGGTTTTTGCTGCGTTTCTCATGGTCGAGAAGTTCGGATACAGCGCTTCGGCGTTGACCATGCTGTTTCTGATCAATTGTGCGATCAATATCTGGCTGGCTCCTCGTATTGGCAGGTTGATAGCACGGTGGGGGGAGCGCAACGCCTTGTGTCTGGAATACATCGGGTTGATCATCGTATTTATCAGCTATGCCTTGGTTGAGAATGGTTCGGTTGCAGCGGTACTGTATGTTGTCGATCATGTCTTTTTCGCATTGGCTATCGCCATAAAGACCTATTTCCAGAAAATAGCCGACAGTGCCGATATTGCATCCACTGCCGGAGTCTCGTTTACAATCAACCATGTTGCGGCCGTGGTGCTTCCCATGTCCCTCGGACTCATCTGGTTGCAGTCTCCCGCTACCGTGTTCCTTTGCGGCGCCGGTTTTGCTGCCTGCTCTCTCATCTTGAGTCTGCTTATTCCTTCTGATCCAAGGGAAGGAAACGAAGTGCGCTACCCTGTTAGAGCAGTGGTTGCCGAATAATTCTCGGACTGGACGGAATGTTTCCGTATCGACAGGTATTCGCATGGCGGCCGTAAATTTGCGAAGGAGGGTGAGCCGATGTCTTTTGCCGGGATATGCCATGATATCTGGTGCAATCGGTCGTCAAGCCATGCATGCTCACTCGTTTTTCTTCCCTGTAATCAGTGGAAGCGGGTCTGGCTTGCCCGGCATGATGCTCGAATATGCATAGGGCATGAGTAGCCGCAAGAAACGTTGTCGGAACTGGGTGAAGAGACAGAGCCGGGATTTGTATGTCAGGCAGGCGCGGACTCTGGGGCTGCGTGCACGGTCGGTTTTCAAGTTGCGTGAGGTCGACAGAAGGTATGGTCTGATCAGACCTGATTCCCGGGTTGTTGACCTCGGGTGCGCTCCGGGTAGCTGGTGTGAGCATGTCGCATCGGTAGTAAGGGACCCGGGGCGGGTGGTTGGTGTTGATCAACTGGAGACCCGCCCGCTCGAGGGAGTCAGGATCATTCAGGGGGATTTTCTCGACCCGGCAATCCAGGCAATGATCCGGAACCACTTCGGGGATGAACTGATTGACCTTGTTTTATCGGATATGGCCCCCAATTTGACAGGTATACACGTCACCGATCAGGCCAATGCAAGAAAACTCCAGAATTCAATACTTTCATTCTGCCGTGCAGGATTGTCAGCGGGCGGAACAGTTTTGACGAAGGTATTCGAGGGAGACTCCCTGGCCGAGATTCGTTCAGACTATGGCAATATGTTTTCCAGGGTGATTTCGGTCAAGCCGGAGGCTTCCCGTTCAAGGTCGAGAGAACTGTATCTGCTGGGGAAGGGTTTTCACGGACGGACGGGACGGACGACCCGGTCTGCAAAGGTGTGTTGAGTGATAAAGCCGATCGGTTAGGCGTATAATTGACTTGATACGAATGAAACAGTGTAACTTGTGAGGGTATAACCTTGCCGAATCTGACAAAAAACATTTTACTTTGGCTGGCAATTGCCATGGTGCTGATATCCGTGTTCAACAACTTTACCAGTAAAGGCGGTGGCCCGGCCAATGAAATGGACTATTCGACATTCCTCTCACAGGTCAAGCAGGGCAATGTCTCGTCGGTTGAAATCGACAAGGAGGTGATCAGGGGATATACCCACAGGGGGGAATCTTTCGTGACCTATGCTCCCAATGATCCAAAGCTGGTGGACGACTTGTTTGCCAACGGAGTTGATATCAAGGCAAAGAAAGAGGAAGAAACCTCGTTGTTGATGCATCTGTTGATCAGTTCATTCCCTATTCTTCTGCTGATTGCCGTGTGGATATTCTTTATGCGGCAGATGCAGGGCGGTGGTCGTGGAGGGGCCTTGAGCTTCGGAAAAAGCAAGGCCAGAATGCTCACCGAGGACAAGAATCACATAACCTTCGAGGATGTGGCCGGTGTGGACGAAGCCAAGGAAGAGGTCGAGGAACTTGTGGAATTTCTGAAGGATCCGTCCCGTTTCCGAAAGCTTGGAGGGCGGATACCTCGCGGAGTCCTGATGACCGGGAGCCCGGGCACTGGCAAGACATTGCTTGCCAAGGCTATTGCCGGGGAGGCACGGGTCCCGTTTTTCACGATATCCGGTTCCGATTTCGTTGAAATGTTTGTGGGCGTGGGAGCATCCAGAGTGCGTGATATGTTCGATCAGGCCAAGAAACACGCTCCGTGCATCATCTTTATTGATGAAATTGATGCGGTCGGACGCCAAAGAGGAGCGGGGCTCGGAGGCGGACATGACGAGCGCGAACAGACTCTGAACCAGTTGCTGGTGGAGATGGATGGTTTCGATGCCGGTGAAGGAGTGATTGTTATTGCTGCTACAAACCGACCGGATGTGCTTGACCCCGCATTGCTTCGCCCAGGGCGCTTCGACCGCCAGGTTGTCGTGCCTTTGCCTGATATTCGTGGACGCGAAGCGATATTGAAGGTGCATATGAAAAAGGTACCTCTCGCGAAGGATATCGATCCTGCCATTATAGCCAGGGGGACTCCGGGGTTTTCCGGCGCAGACCTCGCGAACCTGATCAACGAGGCCGCCTTGTTTGCCGCCAGGATGAACAGGAAACTCGTCAGTATGGAAGAATTTGAAACGGCCAAGGACAAGGTGCTGATGGGGGTTGAAAGGCGTTCTATAGTCATGCCGGAGCAGGAGAGAAAAAATACCGCCTATCATGAATCCGGACATACCGTGGTTGCCAAGGTGCTCAAGGAAAACACCGACCCTGTGCACAAGGTAACCATTATTCCAAGGGGCCGTGCTCTGGGTGTTACGATGCAACTCCCGGAAGAAGACCGCTACAGTCACAATCGGGAGTACCTGCTTGCGCGAATCGCGGTTCTCATGGGTGGGAGGATTGCCGAAGAGGTTTTCATGGACCAGATGACAACTGGCGCTTCGAATGATTTCGAGCAGGCTACACAGCTTGCACAGAATATGGTTGCACGATGGGGCATGAGCGATGCCCTCGGGCCGAGAGTCTATGGTGATAACAGCAGCGAAGTCTTTCTCGGCAGGGAGATGACCACGCAACGGAACGTCAGTCCTGAAACGGCCGAAAAAGTGGAGACGGAAGTAACGAGAATCATTGAGGAACAGTATGATCGCGCCAGAAAGGTAATTGGCGATAACAAGGACAAGATCACCGTAATGGCCGAAGCGTTACTGGAATGGGAAACGCTGGATTCTGACCAGGTGGATGAAATCATGGCAGGGAAGATGCCCACCCCGCCCCGTCGCCCCGACAAGGACTCTACAGGCAAGACTGATTCCGATGGCCTGCCTGAAGAAGAGGCTGGGATTGCCGAGTCGGATCTGGATATGCCGGACACCGAACCGCAGCACTAGAATCCGGGAGCCGGAAACGGATCGTGAGTGGTTCTCTTTTTGGTACCGATGGTGTGCGAGGAAGGGTCTGTGAGGAGCCCATAACACCAGTAACAACACTGCATCTGGGCTGGGCAATCGGAAAAATCTTTCGTGACCTGGGAGAGAGGGGAAGTGTACTGATCGGCAAGGATACGCGGATTTCCGGGTACATGCTGGAATCTGCTCTTGAGGCCGGCCTTTCTGCATCGGGAACCGATATCGTTCTTCTGGGACCTATGCCGACTCCGGGCATTGCCCATCTGACACATACAGCACGTGCGAGCGCTGGGATTGTTATCAGTGCCTCGCATAATGCCTATCATGATAACGGCATCAAGATATTTGCTTCGGACGGAAGCAAGCTGAAAGATGCTTATGCTGAAAGAATCGATCAGTTGATGCGTCAGAAGATGGATTGTGTACCATCTGAAGAACTCGGCAGAGCCAGCCGTCTGGATGATGCACAAGGCCGTTATATTGAATTTTGCAAAAGCACTTTTGACGATCAGGCAACCCTCGAGAACACGAAGGTTGTTCTGGATTGCGCCAATGGAGCGGCCTACGAGGTCGGGCCAAGGGTTTTCTCGGAACTGGGTGCTGATCTGGAAGTGATTGGCAATACTCCAGATGGCTTCAACATCAATCTGGAGTGCGGTTCGACACACCCGGCAATTCTGAAGGAAAAGGTTCGGGAAACCGGAGCGGATATCGGTGTTGCCCTGGATGGGGATGCAGACCGGGTTTTATTGATTGACAGCGCGGGAAACGAAGTCAATGGGGATCAGATTCTGTATATTCTTGCCGGATATCGCAAGCGGACCGGATGTCTTGCCGGCGGTGTGGTGGGCACCACATTGTCGAATATCGGACTGGAACTGGCCATGAAGCAGTCAGGCATACCATTTGTACGGGCCCGGGTTGGCGACCGATTCGTGCATGAGGAACTGGTCTCGACCGGATGGAATCTTGGTGGAGAGCCGTCAGGACATTTGATTGGACTGGACAAGGTGAAGACGGGAGATGGGATCGTCGCAGCATTGGAGGTTCTTGAAGTGATGTTAAGTACAGGCAAGACGCTGGAGCAGTTGTGCGCCGGCATAACGCTTTATCCGCAGCACACCATAAATGTTCCTGCCGATTCGGCCAGCATGGAAGATGTCTTCAGACACGATCTGGTCACCAGTGCTGTGGAACGCGCAAGGCAATCTCTTGGTAGCAGGGGAAGAGTGGTACTGCGACCATCAGGTACAGAACCTTGTCTCAGAGTAATGCTGGAAGGTGATGAACCCGATCAGGTTCAGATGCTGACTGAGCAGATAGCGGAAACCGTAAGACTTGCTGTGAGCCGTTGATTCAGGAAATCGCCTCTACGGCACTGAATTCGGTTTTCGGGGTGGTGGTAATTGGCGAGGGCGCTCTCGGATGATCTGCGCGATCAATCCTGCCGGGACGGAAAGAATGGTACCAGAGGCCGGATTCGAACCGGCACGCCCGCAAGGGCAATGGATTTTGAGTCCATCATGTCTACCAATTTCATCACTCTGGCATTGTTTGAATTGTACTCATATCTTGTTGCGATTTACATATTTTGCGGACAGGATCAGACTGCAGGAACCTGGCATGAGTATAGTGCACAGACCCGCATTGCGTTGAGCGGGCTGATCTTCAGATGTGTTAATGGATATTGATCTGTTCGACTACGAATTGCCGCAGGAACTGATAGCCCAGCATCCTGCCCGACAGCGCAGCAGCAGTCGGCTGCTCGTCGTGGAGAAGGCCCCGGAGGATTATCGGGAACTGGAATTTTCACAATTCGGAACATTGCTTCGGGATAACGATCTGGTGGTTGTAAATGATACGCAGGTTCTACCAGCCCGTGTGATGGTCTGCAAACCCACCGGCGGGAAGGTGGAAATACTGCTTGAGAGGGTGCTCGACCACAACCGGGTGCTGGCAATGCTGCGTTCCGGCAAACGGATCTATACCGGGCAGGAACTTCTCTTGCAGGATTACCGACTGGAGATTGCGGAGAGGCAGGGCCCATTCTTCATTCTGCATTGTACAGGCAATCGGAATATCCTCTCCCTGTTCGAGAGGCATGGTACTGTTCCGCTTCCCCCCTATATCCAGCGTGCTCCAGACCACGAGGATCTTGAGCGGTATCAAACTGTTTACGCAATTAGCCCGGGGGCTGTCGCAGCCCCTACAGCAGGACTGCACTTTGACCAGAAACTGGTTGATAGTCTCAAGGCCCGGGGAGTCCGATGGGAGTCTGTTACCCTTCATGTTGGTGCCGGAACTTTCCAGCCAGTCAGGGAGACGGTTATCCATGATCACAAGATGCATGGTGAGTTCATTGAGGTTGGAGACCGTGTGTGTAGCGCTGTTGCGAAGACCCGTGAGTCCGGAGGGCGGGTTGTTGCAGTTGGAACCACGGTTGTCAGGGCGTTGGAAACCGCAGCCAGATCAGGGACAGTCATGCCGATGAAAGGGGAAACAGACCTGTTTATCACTCCCGGCTTTACGTTCAGGGCGGTTGATGCGCTGGTTACCAACTTTCATTTGCCGAAATCAACCCTGCTGATACTGGTGAGCGCCTTCTCGGGGAGAGACAAGATTCTTTCAGCTTATCATTACGCTGTAAAAAACCGGTTTCGATTTTTCAGTTATGGAGACGCCATGTTTCTGGAGGTGGACCGTTGAAATTTACGGTACTGGTACGAGAGGGAAAGTCAAGAAGAGGCGAACTGGTTTCTTCCAGGGGACCTGTTTCAACCCCCGCCTTCATGCCGGTAGGAACCAGTGGCACGGTAAAGGCTCTTGGCCCTGATGAAGTCAGGTTGACGGGGGCGGAGATTCTGCTTGGCAACACCTTTCACCTGATGATTGCACCGGGACCCGAAGTCATACAGGCGCATGGGTCATTGCACCGATTCATGAACTGGCCACATCCGATCCTGACCGATTCCGGTGGATTCCAGGTATGGAGCCTCAAGGAATCCAGGAAACTGGAGGAGAGAGGCGTGACGTTTCGCTCGCCGCTAAATGGCAGCAAGGTCTTTCTTGGACCCGAAGAGTCCATGAAGGTACAGGCCGTGCTGGATTCGGATATTGCCATGGCTTTTGATGAGTGTACGGGGTACCCTGCAACGCGTCAGCAAGCGGCTGAGTCGATGGAGTTGTCCATGCGATGGGCGAAGCGCTGCAAGGAGAGCTATCGTGGGCAGGGTGCACTGTTCGGGATTGTGCAGGGGGGCATGCACGAGGATTTGAGAATTGAATCTCTGGACAGGCTCGTGGATATCGGATTTCCCGGCTATGCACTGGGAGGACTGTCTGTTGGTGAACCCAAGCACATCATGTATGAAATGATGGCTGCCATTGCCCACAAAATGCCGAAGAACAGGCCAAGATACCTGATGGGAGTGGGTACGCCGAAGGACATCATTGAGGGCGTCAGGCATGGATTTGACATGTTCGACTGTGTCATGCCGACACGCCATGCCCGAAACGGATCATTGTTTACGCATGCTGGGGTGATCCATATCAAGAACAGCGGGTATCGTCTCGATACCCGGCCACTCGATGATCAATGCGGGTGCCCTGCCTGCACACATTATTCGCGTAGCTATTTGAGGCACCTGTACAAGAAGAACGAAATACTCGGAGTGCGACTGTGTACCCTGCATAATCTCTGGTTCTACCAGGATCTGATGCGAGAAATACGCATGCGGCTTGAAGCCGGGACATTTGCGGAATTCGCGCACTCCTTCCTTTCCATGCCTGATTGAACTGTTCTGGATCCTTGATCAGTCCATCGCCGAATTTCCATAGGTGGTTGACTGGCGTTTATGGAGGGAGCAAGAAAAATTGATATGCAACATGGCAGCTATCTTGCATACAATCAGCACATGAATGATGTTTTCGTAATTTTCTCTTTCGATTTGTCTGGAGCACATCATGTTTGACAAAAGAACACCTGTTTGCGAGTTTGATCCCGAGTTGTGGGAGGCCATTCAGGCCGAGGAAACCCGGCAAGAGCAGCATATCGAACTGATTGCTTCGGAAAACTTCGTCAGCCCCAGGGTGATGGAGGTACAGGGCTCGGTTCTGACGAACAAGTATGCGGAAGGGTATCCGTCAAGGAGATACTATGGAGGGTGCGAACACGTTGACGTCGCCGAATCACTGGCAATTGATCGAGCCAGGGAATTGTTCGGCGCTGATTACGTGAATGTTCAGCCGCATTCCGGGTCGTCTGCGAATGCAGCGGTATACATGGCCTTGTGTGATCCGGGCGATACCGTGC
>JAJDVC010000160.1 GCA_022826305.1 Gammaproteobacteria bacterium
GTGCTTATCTGAACGGTCAGATGGACCTGGCACAGGCTGAAGCGATTGCCGACCTGATTGAATCCCAAACCCGATCCGCCGCCCGACTCGCCTTGCGCTCCCTGAAAGGCGCATTCTCGGACAAGGTGCGGGAGCTCGCGCGTGCAGTAACCGAACTGCGTGTCATGGTTGAGGCTTCCATAGACTTCCCGGATGAGGAAATGGAACTGCTGGATGATGAGGCACTGACATGGGAGCTGGAAAATCAGTTATCCATTTGCGAGGAGATACGCTCCAGAGCCAGGCAGGGTCGGGTACTGCGCGATGGATTGAGGGTCGTGTTGATCGGGCCGCCCAATGCGGGGAAGTCGAGTCTGCTGAACAGGATGACCGGGGAGAACCGGGCAATTGTCAGCGCGGTCCCCGGGACCACACGTGATACGCTTGAACAGGCGGTGGAGGTGGATGGGTTGTATGTGGAGGTTGTTGATACTGCGGGTATCCGGGACACGGATAATGAAATCGAGTCGGAGGGAGTTCGTCGGGCCCGCCTTGCCCAGGGAGAAGCTGATCTGGTGCTGTTTGTCGTGGATGATGCGGCAGCATCCCGAGAAGACATCAGGGTATTGGTCGGTTCGCAGGATGATCAGGCAGTCCTGCTGGTTCGCAACAAGGTGGATATAAGTTGTTGCCAGGGTTCGCGGCATGACAATGAAGTGTGTGTATCAGCCCTGACCGGACAGGGAATGGATGAGCTGAATCGCCGGATAAGGGCTGTTGCAGGGTGCCGGGAAAACGAGGCGGGCCTGTTTCTGGCAAGGCAGCGGCACCTTGATGCGCTTGAACGGGCAGGATCCTGCTTGAAGGCAGGGCTGGAGCAACAGAGAAGACACCGCGCACGTGAACTCCTTGCTGAAGACTTGGCGGCTTGTCAAAAGTCGCTTGGAGAGATAACCGGAGAGGTTTCCAGTGATGAACTGCTCGGGCTGATTTTCAGCACATTCTGTATCGGGAAGTAACTCATCACTGGATACACACCTATCCGGTACCGGGTCATGCGCGGGTCGGAAATCCGTTTCTGACCCGCTTGGCCGGACATGGAGTTACGGCATCTCACTGATAACGAAACGAGCATGCCGGGTTATTCGCCCATGCACAAAAAAGCGCTTTTCAGAACATGCATGGGTATCCGGGGCAGGGCTCGACATGTCGAACCCCTCCTGCCAAGCCACAATTCCTGCATTAATAGAGTGTGTTACTATATCCGCGAGTTTCTCAACTCAGGCAATTGTTATGAAAATCCCCATCCGGTTCAGGAATAGACAATGAACAGCAGTAAGACCCACAACTATACCCGAAGTGTTTTGATCCAGATGGCACTTGTCTTTCTTGTAGTTGCCCTGGCTGCTGTGTGGCAATGGAACCTGCTGCATCAGATTTATTTTGCAGATCAGGTCAATCCGATAGGCTGGATAGTGAACGGGGGGATTCTCGTGCTGTTCGCAGGCGGGCTGGTTGAGTTGATCAAGCGCTTTTTTGAATATCGCAGCCAGGAAGAGGATATCAATGAGTTCATGTTGAATGTGAGCGAAGGCCGTGATGCACTGCACAACGTACGCAAGGGAAGCATGATTGCAGTTCGGTATCAGATGTTGCGCAATCTGAACAACAGGCGGGCAAGGATAAACCAGAGCGCCCTGGCAGCAACACTTCTTGCTTCCGAGTCCAGCAGGAACAGTTTTCTCAAGTTTGTACACAACGTACTGATTCTCACCGGTGTTTTCGGCACCATCATTTCACTATCCATGTCTCTTCTCGGGGCATCGGATATGTTGCAAAGTGGAAGCGTACTTGGTTTTGCGGATGAGCAGACCGCTCCTACGGATGGCCTTGGCGTCATGATCTTCGGGATGTCGACAGCCCTTTCGACAACCCTTACCGCAATTCTCGCCTACCTGTTCTTTGGATACTTCTATATCAAGCTGACGGATACACAGACGTTCCTGATCAGCAGGGTGGAAGAAGTGTCCGCGACAATTCTCATGCCGCATCTGGAACATGATCAGGATACCGTGGCCCGGGATTTTTCAGAGAGTATCCGTCTGGCTTCAGAACTGATCCAGAAACTGGATCAGTCTCAAAAGACCTATGCCGAGTCGGCAAAGGCGTTCAATACGGCAATTCAGCAGATGTCCCTGAAGATAGGTGAGCTATCGGCTGCATCGGAAGGCAGTCAGGAATTGATAGAAACGGTCAAGCAGGCAGCAGCAGCCCAGAGCGAATCATCCGGGCAGGCCCTGGCAGGCATTGGTGAGGTGATCGATCTGCTGCAACAAGGCTTCCGTATCGGAAACTTCAAGATCGATACTTGATGCAGGAAAACAACCATTTCGTTGATCTTCGCATCGGCCATGGTGCACAAGGCGTAGGAGACGAGAGCGTCTGGCCGTCTTTCACCGACATCATGACCGTTATTGTCATGATATTTCTGATGGCGCTGGTCGTGATTCTGATTCGCAAGAGTGAACTGGACCGCGAACTGATATCAACCATTTCAGATCGTGAACATGCGGAGATGGTCAGTGAAAGTCTTGAACGAAGTCTTTCGGAATCAGTTGGAGAGCGCGACAGACTGCGACGGGAACTGGAATCGGAGTTGAGCCGGATTGCCCTCCTGAATCTGGAGAACGACGAGCTGGAAGATCGGATCAGTGAACTTGGTCGGCTTCGAGAGGAACTCGAGTCGTCCAACGCGGATCTGAACAAGTCCCTTCTCGATACGATCAGTCAGCGGGATGCGCTGAGGAAGCAGCTGGAGTCCGAACTGGAGCAGATTGCGTTATTGACCGAGGCACAAGGTAATCTGGAGGGCCGGCTTGAAGAACTCGGGGCGGTCCGCGCTGACCTGATTAGTGCCAATACGTTGCTGGAAAGCGAGAAGCAGGCGGCCGAGCAGGACATCCTTGTGCTCAGACAGAAGGAACAGGATGCCAGATCCAGGATTGAGTTGTTGCTGGACGGTGAACAATCGCTGAAAGAACAGATCAACAAACTGGCCGAGAAGCTTTCCCAGCTCGAACTGGAGTCAACCCGGGAAATTGATTCGCTGACCAGGGACAAGCGGTCTCTTGGTGCGAAGCTGGACACGATTTCACGACAGCTGGCGGAAGTGAGGCGACTGTTTCATGAAACCGAACTGCTGAACCGCGATCTTGGTGAAGAGATCAGCCAGCTTGTTGAAATCAGGATTGCGCAGGAACAGCAGTATGATCTGGCACAAGAGGAGATCGAGGGGCTGAAGGAGTTGATCCGGGTACGCGAGGCCGAAAATCGGGCGCTCAGGATTCAGGCGGATACCTCTGCTGCCAGTTTTCGTTCCCTGCAGATGGAGTATGAAGCCCTGGACGCCGAATACCGCAATCTGATCAGACCCGCACGAACCGAAGCCGGAAAACAGGTTGCGGATGTACATCTCGACAAATCGGATACCGGGCTTTCCTATCGGTTACGCAAGCCCGGGCAGTCCGCAGTCGTCCCTGTTTCGCTGGATCAGCTTCATGCTGAACTGGCAAACCTGAAAAATCAGCTTGGGAAGATGCTATATACGAAAATCCTGATCAGCGAGGGTGGTCTGATCAGCTATGACGAGGCCTGGCGGTTTACCCAGGAAATACTGGGCGCATATGATTACTATTATCAGGATTAATGTGGACGGGCATTGACTGCGGTCAATTCGTACTGTTATGCGATATCCGGAAGAATTCGATGTTATTGTTGTCGGGGGCGGTCACGCTGGGGTTGAAGCCGCCCTGGCGTCCGCTCGACTGAAGTGCCGGACGATGCTGCTTACGCACAATATCGAGACCATTGGCCAGATGTCCTGCAATCCGGCGATCGGCGGTATCGGGAAGGGACATATCGTGAAGGAGATAGATGCTCTCGGCGGCATCATGGCCCAGGCCATCGACAAGTCCGGGATTCACTTCAGGATACTCAATGCACGAAAGGGGCCTGCAGTCCAGGCCACCCGGGCGCAGGCTGACCGCCTGCTTTACAAGATGGCGATCAGGGAGGCAGTGGAACGTCAGCCAGGTCTGACGATCTTCCAGCAATCCGCGGAGGAGATCCTGTTTGACGGTGATCAGGTGACAGGGATCAGGACCGGGCTGGGAATAGACCTCGAAGCCAGGAACGTCGTGCTGACTACAGGAACATTCCTGAACGGAAGGATTCACGTGGGCATGCAGCACAGTCGGGGAGGCAGAGCGGGTGATCCGCCTTCCATTTCCTTGGCGAAGCGCCTGCGTGAACTACCCCTCGGAGTGGGCCGCCTGAAAACCGGCACTCCTCCGCGAATTGACGGGAAAAGCATTGATTACCATGGTCTTGAAGTGCAGCCAGGAGACGATCCGGTCCCCGTTTTCTCCTACCTCGGCTCGGCAGACAGTCATCCCGAACAGGTGGTTTGCCACATTACGCATACCTGCCCGAAAACGCATGACATCATTCGTTCCTCACTTGACCAGTCTCCCATGTACAGCGGCATGATCGAGGGTGTCGGACCCAGGTACTGTCCATCCATTGAAGACAAGGTGGTCCGGTTTGAGCAACATGACAGCCACCAGATCTTTATCGAACCTGAGGGGCTGAATACAACGGAAGTGTATCCGAACGGAATCTCGACAAGTTTGCCGTTTGATGTGCAACTGGAATTCGTTCGCTCGATCAGGGGTTTCGAGAATGCCTTGATCACCCGTCCGGGATATGCCATCGAGTATGACTTCCTTGACCCGCGTGGTCTGAAGAATTCACTTGAATCGAAGTGTCTGGACGGCCTGTTCCTTGCGGGGCAGATCAATGGTACCACCGGTTACGAGGAGGCTGCGGGCCAGGGGCTTGTAGCGGGCCTTAACGCGGCGAGGCGAGCCCTGCAACTGGAATCATGGTCACCGGCCCGCAATGAGGCGTATATTGGCGTGATGATTGATGATCTGGTCACCCACGGCACCACTGAGCCATATCGGATGTTTACGTCCAGGGCCGAGTACCGGCTGCAACTGAGAGAAGACAACGCCGATCTGCGGTTGACCGAGAAAGGATATGAACTGGGTCTTGTGGATCACGGGCGGATGCGGCATCTTGAAGGCAAGCGCAACAGGATCAATGCCGAGAAAGAGCGATTGAGCAGGACATGGGTTCGGCCGGATGCGGTACCCGTTCAGGCGCAGACCCGGATACTGGGCCAGTCCCTGCAGCGGGAGGCCAATCTGCTTGATTTGCTTCGAAGACCGGAAACAGGTTACTACGGATTGATTGAACTGGCTGGCCTCGATCATCCCCTTGAAGATGGTGATTGTGTCCGGCAACTCGAGATTCAGGCAAGATATGACGGGTACATTGAACGACAGGTTGCGGAGATTGAGCGTTTGCGCCAGAGCGATGAAATCGCTATTCCAGGGTCACTGGATTTTACGCAGGTCCGCGGTCTTTCGGCAGAGGTTATTCAGAAACTGACCCAGGTGCATCCACAAACCGTTGGTCAGGCGTCCCGAATTCCGGGTATTACACCGGCTGCCATTTCACTGCTGCTGGTCCATATTCGGAAAGTAGGCAAGGCCGCATGAATGGTCAAGGTGTTCCATCATGTGCAAGATGCAAGGGTAGCAAGTATCCGTGCCATGCCCGAATCGGGGATTCAGACTGGGGCAATCCCACCTGCTACATGCCTGATCTGTATGGGGCGCGAACCTTATATTGGTCATCTGGTTCGTAATCAGTAGGTCTGGGGTTCGATTACTCTTTCCGGCACTGTTTATCTAATTGAATATAAATAATAAAAAACCAATTTCTTGTTCCTTCACTGAAGCCAATGTTCTAAACTGCCCCGCCTCCACTCCGAAGCGCATCAGTCGCCGCCATCCGGGACTGAGGGCGCA
>JAJDVC010000189.1 GCA_022826305.1 Gammaproteobacteria bacterium
TGGGATGTTCGGAGTCTGGGCAAGCGCGAAGTGACGAGACTGGTCCATGACTGGCGATCGTCCGGTCTCAGTCATCGGACGATCGCCAATCGGTTGGTGGATATTCGCTGGCTCGCAGGGAAACTGGGACGGGAAGACCTGATCCCTTCAAACCGGAGTCTGGGGATATCGATGAGGAAACACACTCCCGGATGGGGAACTGACAAATCCAGGGAACTGGACCATGGAAAGCTGCGGCAGCTGGATGAGCGGGCGCAGCTCGTCACCGAGCTGCGCCGTGAATTCGGACTGCGGGCCCAGGAAGCGATGAAATTCCGGCACGAGTATGCGACCGCAGGACATCGCGAGCCGGACAGGGTCCGACTCGCGGCCAGCTGGTGCAAAGGAGGGCGGTACAGGGAAGTACCGGTCATCACGGACCGGCAGCGCGATCTCCTCGATCGGGTCGGCCGGTTCCAGCTATCGCAGCCGCCGAACCGGTACGGGGAACGATCCATGATACCGGCCAACCTGTCGTTCGGAAGATACTACCGCGTATACAATGCGGCCAGGCACGCCGCAGGCCTGGCTGGCCATGAATTGCGCCATGCCTGGGCGCAGGAGAGATTCGAACAGATCGCGGGATTTCCGCCCCCGCTCGCGGGGGGACCCGCGTTCACCGGGCTTGCCAGGGATGGCCGGCAGCGCTGGGAAGAAGCGGCGCGTACCGTGAACCGTGAGCTGGGACACGGCGAAGGCCGGCAGGACATCACTGGGACCTACATCGGGAAGAAGAGTTAGTGGGCTCGATGTTTTCCCCACTTTGCCCACCGGCTCCGCATTCCTGGGGGGATGCTATGCCCGTGGACAACAGGGGAAAGCCGGGGCCGGATCGGCGACTGTGCATGACCGCAGTGTCAACCGTCGGCAAGTTCGAGACGGCGCTCAATGCGCTCAATATGCAGGTTCAATGAAGCCAGATCCACGTCTCTGTGCATGGCACTCTGCACCAGCAGTCCTGTGATTCCTGGCAGTCAGCAACCCGCTTTCGAACCGGGTGCAACGGCCGTCATGATCCCGATGCTTCCCCTGAATGGATTTCAGGTGTCCCAGCAGCAAATCGTTGGTCGCATTCTCTGTAATCTTGTCGTATTCCCTGTACGCTTTGACGGATCAAGTCTGCCATATCGGAGAGCAAACTGAATTCATATATGTCGGCGTATCAATGCCTTCGATCCGGGACTCTCCGGTCATGGCGCTGGCCGTCATGGGACGGCCGGTGGCCGATCATGACCCTGTCCGCATGCCGGTGCCTGGTTCGGTACGGCCGGTAATGATGCACATGGCGATGACGTTTCCAGTGCCGGTGTCCGTGGCTCCATCCGTGACGCCGGGGACCATGGCGGTAATTTCAGAACGGGCGGTCCAGAGCCCGGCGGTGATGGGAATGCCGCCGCCCGTGCGAACTGTCGACACTGTCGAGGATGACCCCGGTGGTCAGAGCGGCGAGAGCACCGGCGAGGAGGCCTTCGGCGAGATCGTTGGAATGCCGCCTGTGGTGCCTGTGGTCGGCGGATGCAACCGCGGACGCGATCAGCAGGCTCGAGGCGGACAGGAACGCGACCAGGGATCGGATGATTCGGGAGTTCGGTTCATGAGAATTCTCCAGAACGCCGGGTTAGGGAAACCATTGTCTGCCATGCTTCCTGAACGCCTGTCTAATCGCTCGCGGCCGCAGTACCGGAACGGACCTGTCCGGATTCACCGGGTGTTTCAAGGGCACGAAGGGATTTGATCATTTTCCTCTGGGTGGAGAGGCTGGTTTCGACGTATCCAACAGTCGTCTTGATATCCGTATGGCCCACAAAGTCCCTCACCGATGTCAGCGAAAGCGGCACCGAGCCTGGCGTGGCATCGGCATGCTGGTTCACCAGGGTGCTGACGACAAGGTGACGTATGGGATGGGAACTGATCCGAATGCCGGTACGGACTGAAAGCCTCTTCATCATGCCGCTGAGTTGTTCGGGCGACATGCGTTC
Source organism: Gammaproteobacteria bacterium (assembly GCA_022826305.1). Taxonomy (GTDB): domain Bacteria; phylum Pseudomonadota; class Gammaproteobacteria; order Arenicellales; family Poriferihabitantaceae; genus Poriferihabitans. The sequence continues at coordinate 2,019 of JAJDVC010000189.1, forward strand.
GCCCCTGAACCGGTTGCTGTAGCACTGCACCCAGAATACCTGCTCATTGCATCGGGGGAGCCTGCCAAGTTTCCGCGTAAGATCCTCATGGACGGAAAGAAGGATTCCATGGAGGTCGTCATGCATCGGTATGGTCCATTCCTGGCCGGTCTTGGAGTGCTGCTTCCGGAGATAGATCGTCTTCAGGGAAAAGTCGAGATCGCCCCATTCCAGGCCGCATATCTGGTTCCGGCGTAAGGCCGTATAGTATAGGGTGAGGAACACGTTCAGGAGGAAGGGGGCAAGAGGATAGCTGTCCTGCTCGAGAAAGGTAACCACACCCCTGAATTCCTCTTCCGTGCAGCACCGTCCTCGAACATTCCCCTCCGGCGATTGCTTGACCGTCTCGAGAGGATTCTCCGCGATGAGATTCCGCTTGTGACAGTAATTCAGAATGGCGCTCACTGTCCGATGATGGCCATTCCAGTTGGTGGGGCTGCTCC
>JAJDVC010000043.1 GCA_022826305.1 Gammaproteobacteria bacterium
TGCATCAAACAGAAGCTATACTAGCCGAAGAAGCATGATACAGACTGCGCATTCCTATTGAAGCGGGTGTTTCATTGACAGATACAGATATCACTCCGGACGGATGCCGCAAGTCCGAAATGCCGGTCGCCATCATCGGATTCAGCTACCGGCTGCCGGGCGGCATACTCACCGATACCGATTTCTGGGGCCTGCTCAGCGAGCGGGAAATCATCCAGGAACCGATAACCGACCGGTACGGCAGGGGTTACCGGCCGGTCGGGGGCCTTTCCGGGCCGGGCCGGTTCGCCAGCCCGTATGAGGGACTGATCCGCGAAGACAGGGAAAAGCGGTTCGACCGCGGACTGTTCGGCGTGTCCCAGGATGAAATGGTGCTGATGGACCCCCAGGTACGGATGCTGCTGACCTGTTCCTGGGAGGCCATCGAGCGCGTCGGCTGGGACCTGCACTCGCTGTGCAACAGCCCGACGGGTGTCTTCATCGGCGCACAGGCATCGTCGGTGGCCAGCTGGCGCCCCCTCCACGGCGCCTCCCAGTTCGACGTTACCAGCGTCAGTCTGGCCATGCTGGCCAATCGCATCTCATACCATTTCAACCTGATGGGGCCGTCGACCACCTACTGCACGGCCTGTTCGGCAAGCCTGACCGCTCTGCATGCGGCGATGAACGCGCTCAGGTGCGGTGATTGCGAACAGGCCCTCGTCGGATCTGCCAATTATCTGGGGTCTGCCAGGATGAGCGCCTCCTTCAATTCGCTTGGGGTCATCAGCCCGGACGGCAGGTGCAACAGTTTTGATGCGGAAGCGAACGGCTACATGCGAGCAGAGGGGACGTTCGTCTTCGCGATCAAGCCTCTGGAAGCCGCCGAAAGGGCTGGCGACCCGATTCATGCGGTAGTGGAGGCAACCGCAACCAATGCGGCTGGTGCCGCCGACGGGAGCGCGGGGCTGGCGCAGGGGCGCTATATCACTGCGCCCACCCGCCACTCCCAGGCCGAGTTGATGCGTACTGCCCGTATCCGCGCAGGCCGCACTCCCGGAGAGTTCGATTACATTGAAGCCCACGCGACCGGAACGGTTGTCGGGGATCGTATCGAGGGAAACGCCATTACGGATGCGTATGGCGGTTCCGGGCGCGAGATGCCACTGCGGATTGCGAGCGTCAAGAGCAATGTGGGACACATGGAGGCCGCGGCGTTTCACTGCGCCCTGCTCAAGGTGGTCCTGATGATGCAACGACGCACATTCCTGCCCATCTCCAGGAGTTTCCTGGTTCCGAATCCGGAGATTGATTTTGACAGCTGTCCGATGCAGGTGCAGACCTTCTGCGAACCGTTTCCCGAGCATCCGGTGCTTGTCGGAATCAATTCGTTTGGATTCGGCGGCGCCAACGGGCATTGCGTGGTACGGGAATACCGACCGCCGTCATCCAGGATCTGGTCCGTGCCGCTGTCCCCGTCGCCCGCCTTCATGATACCGCTGTCGGCGCGTACTTCGGGCACGCTGGTCCGCAGCGCCGAGCGGTTGCGTCACATCCTCGGCGAACAGGATATCGATCTGTATACCCTGGTCGGCAACCTCAGCAGGCGCCGGACGCATTTCCCCGTGCGCACCGCGTTTGCGGCGCGCAACTGCCGGGAACTGGTCGAGGAGCTGGATGGTTTCCTTGGGAATCCGACGCCTGTCGCTCCGGCCCGGGAAGGTGGCCGTGTGGCCATGGTGTTTTCCGGTCAGGGGACGCAGTGGGCGGGCTGCGGCCGGGAACTGTACGAGGCCGATCCGGTTTTTCGCCGGGTCGTGGATGCGATCGAGGAACACTGGCGCCAGCATGCGGATTTTTCGCTGCGCGCCGCCTGTCTCGATGCTGCCCAGGAGACGCTTGACGAGGTGCAGTTCGCCCAGCCGGTGATCTTCATGGTCCAGTGCGCGCTGGTGGAATTGCTCAGGACCTGGGGCGTCTACCCGGATTGCGTGGTGGGTCACAGCTCTGGAGAGGTCGCGGCCGCTTACGCCTGCGGGGCGCTTCCCCTGGCACAGGCCGTGCACCTGGTCTACCATCGAGCCACGCTGCAGCAGCGCACGGCCGGTTCGGGACGCATGCTGGCGGTCGGCCTGAACCGACCGGGCGTGGAGGAATTGCTCGGATCGCTGTCCATCCCCTTCCGGTTCGGGGAGGACGGTAGCGGGGAGACTGCCCGAGTCGAGATCGCCTGCGAAAACGCGCCCGCGAACACGGTGGTGTGCGCCCGGGAGCCGGACCTGCAGCCTGTCATGCAGGAACTGGACCGACGACACCTGCAGTATCAACTGCTGGCGGGCAACATCGCCTTTCATTCGGCCGCCATGGACCAGATCCGGGATGATGCGTTGTCCGCCCTGTCATTCCTGGATGATTGCGCCTTCTCTGCCGACATTCCGTTCGTATCGTCGGTAACCGGCATGGAGGCCGAACGGCTGGACAGCGCCTACTGGTGGTCGAATATCCGCCAGCCTGTGCGGTTCCTGTCGGCGATGGAAACCGTCAAGCACCGGTATCAGCCGGACGTGATACTGGAAATCGCGCCACACAGCACCCTGCAGTCCACCATCATGCAGTGCCTGGAAGACAGCATGCCCTCCCCGGCCTGCGTACCGACGCTGATGCGGGGCACGGAAGGCAACCTCGGTTTCCAGAGAACCCTGGGCGGCCTGTTTTGCGCTGGCGTTACGCTGGATTTCGTCGCGCAGTACCCGAAACCCGAGCCCATCGGCCACCTGCTTCCCGGACATCCGCGAGATGAGCAGACAATGTTCGACATCCTGTGCGACAACGAGATGTTCATCCGCCAGGGCCAGTACTCGCACGGGCCGCTTGTCGGGCACGGGGTTCCCTGCGAGCACATGCTGTTCGAGGCCCGGCTTTCGGAGGGGGATTTTCCGTGGATGACGGACCACCGTGTCCATCATGCGGCGATCATGCCCGCCAGCGGTTATATCGAATTGATCCTCGAGGCCCTGAAGGGGGTTCCGGCCTGCTTCGAGGTGCTTGAGTTTCTCCAGCCATGCCCGGTTCCGAAAACCCCGGTGCGGCTGCAGACTGCCCTGCATCCGGTGGCCGCCGCCACGGATGAATTCACCTTCACCATTTCGTCCCGGTCATACGATGTCGGGTCGAACAGCGAGGTTCACTGCCGCGGCAAGGTTCGCCTGGCGCAGGCGGATTGTCCGGCCGGGGTGCCCGCCCGGTTGCAGGATATCGACACCGCCGGTTGCATTCCGCTGTTCGCCGACGGCCAGGATTTCTACGAACGCCAGAGCGCCGTAACGGAAACCTTCGAATACGGGCCCTATTTCAGGACGATACAGGCATTCAGGACCGATCCCGGTAACCGGTACCTTCTGGTTGAGATCGCGATGGACGAAAGCCTGTGGCGGACCGGCCGGGAGGAGGGCTATGTTGTGTGTCCTCCCCTGCTTGACGGCGGGTTGCAGGTGTTCCTGTTCGATCTCATGACCGTTGCCGACCTCTTTGCCATACCGCAGAGAGCCGAAGGGGTGACGTTCCTGCGACCACCGATCGGGCCGAATGTCACGTGCCGGGTAATCAGGCCCGAAGAGGACTGGATGAGCGCGGACGAGCGGGGCCAGTATACGGTCCGTAGCGGCGAAACGGCTGGTGGCAGCCTGGAATTCTACGATAGCGTCACGGGGGAGCTCGTTGCACACATCGGAAAGTATACGTACTTCACGTCCAACCCCCGATGGAACGACTTGCCGGGCAGCAAGCACGGGATTGTCTGGCAACGCAAGTCGGTTCCCGCCGGCCAATGGCTGGTCGACAGGCTTCCTGATGCAGAGATAACGCCCGTCGCATTGATCGAGGCGCTGGAGCGGCCGGGCCTGGCCGACGGCCATACTTGCCGCGTGATCGAGTATGCCGCGAACCGGGAACCCGGACGGACGGTTCTCGGACAGTGCATCGACCGCCTTGCAGAGGCCGGCGTACAGACCGAGTACTGGCTCCTCGGCAACAGTGAAGAGACCGCCCAGGCCTACCATGATGCCTTTCACCAGCACAATGCAGCATTGCGGTTCGAGTTCCTTGATCCGGCCGCCCCGCCCGAACTGCATGCGGGGCTTCTGCGCCGGCATGCCGCCGAGATCGTCTTTCTGCACGCCGCCGACGAGACCGGCGCCCTGCAGGCATGGGACCTGTGGCGGCACCTGGCGGTATCCGGCGGTCTGGTTCTCGTGTGCCACGACGGGGGCGGGGTCGTGGAAGCCGACGCTGGCTGGACCACGGTCCGCTCAGGGCGGTGTACGACCCTGCTGCAGGCGCCGCATGCCGATTGCGACATCGCAACCGACGCGCAACCCGCGGATTTCCGGTGGGTGCTGGGCGAACCGCAGGGTGGGTTGTCGGAATGGGTGTCTCTGCTTGACGATCCGGATCGGGTTCACCGGGTTCCCGACGATGTCTTTTCCGTCGGTCGGTTCTTTTCCCTGGAACACTGGCCGCATGCTGAAACGGTCCGGTCGATCGACTGGTTCTGCGGCGTCGATCCGGCGGACCCGACGGGAGAACAGGCTGTTGCCAGATTCGTCGCCTTTGTCCAGTCCCTGGTTGCCAGCAGGCTCGAGCGAGCTGGCCATCCGTGCCGCCTGAACGTGGTGACGCACCGTGCTGCATTCGATGTGGAAAACCCGCGAGGCGGTGCGTTGTGGGGTGCTGTTCGCAGCATGGCGCTGGAGGTGGACGAGGAGGCCGGGATCGATTTCCGCCTGGTGGACCTCGGGGCTGTTGACGATCTCAGGACCCTGGCATCGATTTGCGCGTGCGATCTGCGTGAACGCGAACTCGCGGTACGGGACAATCGCCTGTGGGTGCCGAGGATGGTCAGCTTTCCGGTGCGTCATGCCCGGGTGCCTGCCGGTGAAAAGGCCGCCTATCGGCTTGTTCTGGACAACCCGGGCCAGGTATCGGGTCTTGAGATAAAGACCTGCGACCTCCCGCCGCCTGGTCCGGAAGAGGTAGAGGTAGCGGTATCGGCCGCAGCGCTGAATTTCCGAGACATCATGGTTACACTGGGGCTGTTGCCGGCGCTTGCCTTCGAGCGTTCGGCACTCGGACATGAAGTCGGCATGGAGGCCAGCGGAGTCGTCTCCCGCATCGGCCGGGATGTGCAAGACCTGAGCGTCGGGGACGAGGTGGTGTTCCTGAAGGGCGGTTGTATCGCCAATCGCGTCGTGGCCAACCAGCACCTGGTCTTCCCCAAGCCGGACCGCCTGGACATGGTGCAGGCTGCCTCGGTCCTGTCGGTCCATGTTACCGCGTACTATTCGCTGGTCCACCTGGCCCGCCTGCGGAAAGGGCAACGGGTGCTCATTCATTCGGCCATGGGCGGAGTCGGGCAGGCGGCCATCGCCCTGGCGAAGCATGCCGATGCACAGATCTATGCGACCGCCGGCAGCGAGGAGAGGCGGGAACGGTTGCTTGGAATGGGGGCAAGGGCGGCGTTCGATTCGCACAGCCACGACTGGTACGAAGGTCTCATGGAAGCAACCGGTGGGAAGGGAGTCGACGTGGTGCTGAATTCCCTGGCGGGCCGCCATGTCGAGTTATGCCTCCGGGCGCTGAGGCCGGGCGGCTGGCACTGTGAGATCGGCAAGGTGGACATCTATTCCGACAGCACGTTCGGCATGCGCGTTTTTCGCAGGAACCTGCGATTTGCCGCGATAGACGTGGATCGCCTGATGATCGACGACCCTGTCCTGTCGCGCCAGCTTTGCGAAACCTGCCTGGATCTGCTGGGGAAGGGCGTATTGCCGCCGCTGCCTGTTACGGTGTTCCCGTACCGGGACCATGTCAGTGCCTTTCGCATGATGATGACCGGTCAGCACCAGGGGAAGCTGGCCCTTGAGGCTCCCGTGGCCGGCGCCGAGCCGGATTTTCCGATTGCCGATGTCCGCCCACTGTTCGATCCCGACGCGACCTATCTGGTAACTGGTGCCTTCGGCGGTTTCGGACTGCGGTTGCTGCCGTATCTGGTCATTGCGGGGGCCCGCCATATTACCCTGGTGGACCGCGATCCGGAGCGGCGCCGGGATGTCGAGTGGATTCGTCGCTCGAGTGCACTGGTCTACATGAAGGAGGTCGTCGAGTTCGACATCGTGACGGGTGATGTGGCGGTGGAGGGGGATATGCAGCGGTGCGTTTCCCGGTTGCAGCGGCCTCTCAAGGGCGTGTTTCACCTCGCCGGATCGCTCGATGACCGGCTGCTTGACGACCTGTCGGCCGAGTCTCTTGCGAAGGTATTCCGGCCCAAGGCCTCGGGCGCCCTCCATCTCCACCGGGCCACTGCCGACTGCGCGCTTGACCACTTTGTCCTGTTTTCCTCCACCTCCTCGGTCATCGGCAACCCGGGACAGATCAACTACAGTGCGGCCAATGCCTTTCTCGATGGTCTGGCCGCCAGCCGCCGCCGACAGGGTCTGCCCGGGCTTTCGTACGTCATGGCTGCGGTTGCCGATGCCGGCATGGCTTCGCGCAATCTGGCCGTGCTGCGCATGATGCGGGCAGCGGGGTTGCCGCCGATCAGCAGTTGTTTCGCGATTGCGAACCTGGATTACGCCCTGCGCGCAATGTCCGGCCGGGACCATCTGGTCACGGCCCTGTTCGAACGCCCGTCCTGGCGGACGGATTCGCCGGACTACCTGCGCACCGGTCGGCTGATACGCAATCAGGATGCCTTCAGGGCCGATACCACGGGCGAACTGATGATCGAAGATGTCGTGGAGCAGATTGCCGACAAGGTGGCCGAACTGTGCGGCTACGACGAACGTGAGCCGGAGGAGCCGTTGTCCAGCTTCGGGCTTACATCCATCTCGGTAGCTGAACTGGGGACATTTATCCAGACGCAGTTCAATTGCCGGGTAAGCGCCCTGGAGCTGATGACGACAGCCTCGGTCCTGTCCCTGGCCGAGGGCATTGTCCACGGCAAGGCAGATGACGAGGAGCGTCCGGACGAGGAGGACGCAGGCCATCCCGGGCAGGATTCACCGGCTGGGCGGCAACGAACCCGCCCGCCGTCCGCATTCGCCAATGCGCCGGAAGCACATTTTCCCGCCGGCACGATCCACACGGCCTGATCGGGAGAAACGATTCCATGGCGAATGCCCTGCTGGTCTATCCCAAGCATCCCCCGACCTACTGGGGTGCGGATTTCGTCCTGGGGGCTACGGGCGCCAGGTCGGCCTTCCCGCCGCTTGGGTTGCTGACTGTCGCAGCGATGTTTCCGCCGCAGTATACGCTGCGCGTCGTGGACATGAATGCCCCGCCTCCACTCCGAAGTGCATCAGTCGCCGCGATCCCGGACGAGTTCCGCTACCATGAGGACGGGATCGAGCAGGCCATGGCATCCTTCCGGTCCGTCGTGACCTCACAGGCGGACGCATCTGCCCGCCAGGACAGCGCGTGAAGCGCCGACCCGCAGAACCTGACGGAGGATGGCAGGCAATGGTGGAGGAGACGGCTTTTGCCCGGGAAGTGGTTCCGCTGGCAGGAACCTTGCCGGAACCCTGCCAGCGGGATATCGATGTCCTGCGCCGGTTTGTCCGACGAACAGCCAGCCAGGCCATGGCGCCGGCCGACGTGGTGTCGCCCGCGGATTTCAGGGAGGTTTTCCTGACCGGAGCAACCGGCTTCGTCGGGCGTTTCGTCCTCGGCGACCTGTTGCGCTCAAGCGAGGATCTCCTGGTGCATTGTCTGGTCAGGGCGGACGATCCCGAACACGGGCTTGCGCGCCTGCAGAAAGCCATGCAGGCGGCCGGTACCTGGGAACCCGCATTCGCCTCACGCATTCGCCCGGTACCGGGCGACATCACCGTGGCCCGCTTCGGCGTGAACGAGACCGGATTCCAGGCGCTGTGCCGACGGGTCGACGCAGTCTACCACTTTGCTGCCGAGCTGGGCCTGTCTTCATCCTATGCCAGTCTGCTCAAGGTCAACACGTTCAGCATCAGCAGCGTGCTTGAACTGTGTCTGCGCGAACGCTTCAAGCACCTGTTCTTCGCTTCTACCATGGGCGTCTTCCCGGAGTATTTCTGCGTGTTTGCGAATGAATTCCGGGACAGCCGCATCAACCACCAGGCGCAGCCGGACCCGGTGCACATGAAAAGGCTGTTTCCGCTCGGCATGCTGGGCTATCCATGGAGCAAGCTGGTAACTGAACAGGTACTGCTGCTGGCACAGCGGACCGGCATGCCGCTGGCGATTTTCAGGTTACCGCAGACAAGCGTGGCCAGCACGGGAATGACGCAGATGAACGATGTCTTCGTACGACTTGCCTCGGCGGTGGCGGATGTACAGATGATCCCGCAGGGATTCACGAAGCAAAGGGGCAGCGAGGCGGTCGATACCCTGAGCCGGGTCTGTACGGCCATCTCGCTGAATCCGCGTCGGCGCTTCACGATCTACCATTGCTGCGATCCCGCGCCAGTGTTTCACGATCTTGAACCGGCGGATCTCGGGTTCTACTGGCCAGTGGTTACCTATACCGAGTTCAAGCGCGTCTGCCAGGGCCGGGGAGAACGTTCGCCGCTGCACAATCACTGGTCCATTCTCGACCATCTGGCGCGATACTGGTTCAGCGACAGCAGGGCGGTCCGGGATATTCCCGTCTGCGATCACGCGATACGGGAGGACTGCCCGGAGCCGATCAGCTGGCCAGGCACGATAGCCATGCTGACGAAGTCGGGAGACTGGATCAGGCGCCAGCCGGGATGGCCGTACCGCATCCCGCAAGGTCGACTGGATTTCGATTCCCTTGTCGACCGGGCAGGGTGCCTGGCCGAACGGGCGGGCGTGCCATTCGAGCAGACGTATCCCGAATGGCTGCGCGACGGGCTGGAACATCTGGTGCAGGCACTCGACGCGCCGCAGGCCCGGTTGCTGGAATCGAGACGCGGTCTGGCCATATACGGCCTGAACCATTTCCTGCGCAATAACGCAGCGCTGGCCAGCGAGCGGCAGCGTTTCCCGGAAATCGTCCAGGAAGCGGTCATGCGGCCGGTCTTTATCGTCGGGATCAACCGTAGCGGGACGACCTTTCTCCACCGCCTGATGGCCCGCGACCCGCGTTTCCGGACGCTTCGATTCTACGAAATGGTGTTTCCGACGCTGGACTCCGATCAGTATGCCGGGATGGCCGGCACGCCAGAAGATCCTCGCCGGGCGAGAGTCGAGGATCTGATCGACGCTTCGGGGGCGGCAGGGACCTTCGCCGGCATTCACCCGATCGACAAGGACGAGCCAGAGGAGGATTTGCCGCTGCTGGGCATGAGCTTTTCATCCTGGCTTCCCACGGTCCAGTACCACCTCCCGGATTACGCCCGGTGGCTGGACGCCGCCAGTTTCCGGCAGGCCTACCTGCAACACCGACGCACCATACAGCACTATGTCTGGCAGTGTCGCCGTCGGGGCATGGCCCCCGGACAGTGGCTGTTCAAGATGCCTTTCCATCTGATGGAACTGGAGGCCCTGATCAATGCCTACCCCGATGCCCTGTTCATACAGACCCACCGCGACCCTGCCCAGGTCATGGGATCCTGGAACAGCCTGGTGGAGCGTATACGTTCCGCGACCATTGAGCCGCGTTCATCCGTTCAGACTGGTGAGGAGCAACTGGCCTTCATGAGCGGCATGCTTAACCGGGGCGTGCAGTTCCGCATGGCCTGGCCCGAGATCGAAGACCGGTGGGTCGACGTGGATTATGCGGATCTGGTCAGGGATCCCGTGTCGGCCGTGCGCGGAATCTATGAGCGCTTCGACTGGATGCTTGATCGGGACGCCGAAGACGAAATGAACGCATGGCTGGTGCGCCAGGCCGAACGGCGCCGACGGGAGACCCGGCACAGCTATCACCTGGAAGATTACGGCCTTGACCGACAAAAGGTCCGGGCCGCATTCTCTGCGTACCTTGACTTCATGGGGGCCTGACATCGGAACCTGCATGCAACGTTTCCGCATCCCTGTTCCGTCTGCGCCGCACGGCCGGGAAGGCATTCGGAAGAATGGTCAGCGTGATGCCCGATGACATGATCGAGCGGGGAATACGCGCCCTCGGCATGATACCCGATCCGCAGACTCTCGGCAGGCTGGCCGAGCACATCGGGTGTCTTGCGGCATGGAACCGGAAAATGAACCTTACGGCGATCACGACGACGCGGGAAATGGTTGTCCTTCACGTTCTGGACTCCCTGTCGGTCGGCCCCCTTGTCCGGAGACCCCGGGTGCTGGATGTGGGAAGCGGCGGTGGTTTTCCTGGTATCCCCCTGTCGATCGTTCATCCTGATCTCGAGGTCGTTCTTGTTGAAAGTCGGAGAAAGAAAGCCGAATTTCTCCGGTATGTTGTCGCACGGATGAAGCTCCGCAACGTAACGGTGGCGAACAGTCGCATCGAGCTTTACCGGAACGATGAAAAATTTGATACGCTAATAGCGCGCGCATTCGCTTCGTTGCCCGAACTGGTCCGGCTGACCGGACATCTGCAGAAGCCGGGCAGCCGGATTCTGGCGATGAAGGGCAGGCGTCCCGAAACTGAAGCGGCGCAGCTGCCGCGCGCGCTCCGAGACAGACTGGAAATGGTCAAGCTGGAAGTTCCATACCTGAATGCAGACCGCCATGCGGTCGTTATTGACATCTGACGTGACACGCATCATCGCCATAACCAACCAGAAGGGGGGTGTCGGGAAAACCACGACCGCCGTCAATCTCGCCTCGTGTCTGGCGCATGCCGGCAGCCGCGTGCTGCTGGTCGACATGGATCCCCAGGCGAATGCCACGGGCGGCTGCGGCCTGGATGTGCGTTCCCTTGAGATCAGCATCTACGATGTCCTGCTCGGGCTGGAGGATATCGCCGGATCCGTCGTCGACACCGGGTTCCGGTTCAGCATCATTCCGGCGGTTCACGATCTCGCCGGCGCCCAGGTGGAACTGCATGACCTGGGTGACCGCGATCATCGGCTCAAGTCGGCGCTTGCGAAGGTGTGCGGGGATTTTGATATCATACTGATCGATTGTGCCCCGGCACTGAACGTGCTGACCCTGAATGCACTGGCAGCAGCCGATGAGGTGATGATTCCCGTGCAGTGTGAATACTATGCTCTGGAAGGGCTGACCAGCCTGATGAAAACCATCGATATGGTCAGAAACGGATTGAACCCGGGGCTTGAAATCTCCGGCCTCATCCGGACCATGTTCGACAGGCGCAACGGTCTGGCGGTCGAGGTCTCGGACCAGCTGAACGACCACTTTCCGGATACCCTGCTACGCACGGTCATCCCCAGGAACGTGCGGCTTGCCGAAGCACCGGGACACGGGTTGCCCATAATTGATTATGATCGCAGGTGTACGGGAGCCCAGGCGTATCTGGCGCTGGGCTGTGAGGTGTTGAGGCGCAACAGGTTGAAGCGCGGGAATCCGGACGGGAGTACGAAGTCATGACCAAGCGGAAAACTCGACTGGGCCGCGGCCTCGGGGCGTTGCTCGAGGATGTGAAAACGACCACCCGTCCGATCCGGGACACGACGTCGGCTACCCGTGAACGGCAGACGGCCGGTGGTGTTGTGCAAGCGGCCACCGGGTTTCTTGAACTGCCCGTCGAACAGCTTCAGCGGGGGGACTACCAGGCCAGGATGCACATGGACAAGGAGGCGCTTGAGGATCTGGCCAACTCGATCAGGAGCCAGGGGATGCTCCAGCCGATCCTGGTCCGGGAGATTGCGGTCGGCCGGTACGAGATCATCGCCGGAGAACGTCGCTGGCGCGGTGCCCAGCTGGCCGGGCTTGACAGGGTGCCGGCGGTCGTCCGGGAGATTTCCGATCAGGCAGCGATGGCCGTGGGCCTGATCGAGAACATACAGCGGGAAAATCTCAATATCGTCGAGGAGGCCAGGGGCTACCGCAGGCTGCTTGAGGATTTCGGGCTGACCCACCGGGAGGTTTCGGAAACGGTCGGCTGTTCCCGGGCCCAGGTGACAAACCTGATACGGCTGCTGTCCCTGCATGCGAAGGTGCAGGACATGC
>JAJDVC010000006.1 GCA_022826305.1 Gammaproteobacteria bacterium
GTTCGGAAACCTCCTGCGGGGTAAAGAACTCACCACCGGACTTGCCGGCCGTGGAGGCATACATCGTCATCAGATATTCATAGGCGTCGCCGAACAGGTCGATGGTGTTCCGGGAAAAACCACCGCCATTACTCAGTGGAAGGTCGCCGATGGCATCAAGCAGTCTCACCAGCTTTTCATTGCGTTTGGCCACCGTCGGACCAAGCTTGCTGCTGTTGACGTCAAGATCGTCGAAAAGTCCCCTGAAGTCGTCTTCACTCTCTGCCCCAGTTGCGGACCCCTCGATATTGGCAAAGATGCGGCCCAGGGTTTCGTTGAGGTTGGTGTCATGTCGCGCCCGCGCCCGCAAGTTGACAAAGAGTTCTGAAGGGAGAATGTAGAACCCCTTTTCCTGCACGGTTTCGCAGCGGCCCATTTCCGCATCGGAGTCGCTCAGGGATACGTAGTCGAAGTCCGGTTCGCCGGCCTGGCGTTCGTGTTCATTGAGGTAGCCGGTCAGGTTCTCCGAGATGAAGCGGTAGAACAGCATGCCGAGCACATAGCTCTTGAAGTCCCATCCATCGACACTGCCCCGCAGGTCGTTGGCAATGCGCCAGATGGTCTTGTGGAGTTCCGTACGTTCGATTTCCTTGTTATCGTTATTCTTCATTCGTGCCAAATTTCCAGAATCCCGAAGGCAGGCAAGAGGGCAACTTGCAATTGTGCAAGTTGCTCTGGTTGCCAATCAGGAATTGACTTCGGATCATGAGCGACGCCTGATGATGGAGTCGAAGTGATGATACCATACCCGGGGAATGGGAGATTTGCCTGCATGAGCGGCTCGAGTGGTGTCGATTTGCCTGGAGGTCATGGGAAACCTCGCACCTTTTGTATTCCACTGAGCACTTGACTGTGAGACGAGCTTGGTCTTGTCCTTCAGGAATCTGTTCGGGCAATTCGACTTCCAGTCTGGACATCCCATCATCCCGGCGCACTTCCCTCCGCTTTCTGCCGCCCGAAGCCTTCGCCGTGTCCCCGAGTTCCCGTCCCAATACTTCCAGTTCCTCTTCCTCCACCATTGTCGCCAATCCCTCCGGTTCCAGTGGTCGGTTTTCGGCCTGCAGCTGGATCGCCTTGCCGATCAGCATCGACAGGCAGCCGTCGTCATGGGTTTCCTCCTCGATCGCCCCGGCCGCACGCACCGGTATCCGTGCGACCTCCACCGCCAGCAGGCCGCTGATGACCGCCATGCACTGGTTTGCCGCACGGAACCCCTCGTCCATCAGACTCTCCAGCGAACCGGGGGATTCGCGAAGGCGCTGTCCCGGAAAACCGCATCCCGACCGGAGGCGCGGAGCGAGTTCGCGGTGCGCTTTTTGATTGGTGAGTTCCTGACGTCCCGGCACGCTTTTTCGACCTTGAAACCCGTAAGCAAAGTACAAGCAGCCGAGGTTCAGCCGGGGCGTATCGTTGCGTAGCGGAGGCGGGTTGACAGAGTTCAATGGTCTCCATTCTGAAACAGAACATACTGAATGCAGGAGAAAAACTGCAATCCTCCATCTGCAATCACGCCTTTGGCAATCCGTGGCGGAAGGGGCAGGATTTCACACCACAAGATACCCGGCTTCGGCATGATCACTTCTTCCCGTCAGTCATCGTGCCGCCATGCCTCGTCGCATCCGGCAGGCAACGTGTCAGATTCCCTGAACAGTTCGATGACGACCTGCCCGGGAGACCCTGGCAGATCCAGGCCGAAACCGCTTTCCCGGGGAAAGATACCCCTGGAATCTCCTGAACATCATCCGGATCTGTAAAATTGCGCCTTCATGCCGATAATACCCGATCCTTGACGGCGCTCATGCAAGGTTCGGGTCAAATCAGCCGTTCCTTTTATGTTTTTGACTGAAACTGCGAGTGTGATACGCGATAATAGCCGCATCATCAAAGAGCCGGATCTGAAACACAATGAACGCTAACGGGGATAACCATATCGTGGACGTAACGCTGGCCTCTTTCGCCGATGAGGTCATTCGGGCATCGGCGCGGCAGCTTGTCATGGTGGATTTCTGGGCCGACTGGTGCGGGCCCTGCCGCAACCTGTCGCCGATACTGGAAAGGCTGGTAGAACAATATCGGGGCGCCTTGAGGCTGGCGAAAGTGAACACGGACCAGCAGCAGGATCTGGCCGCACAATTCGGAATCCGCAGTCTTCCCACCGTCTTCTTTTTCAAGAACGGCAAACCGGTGGACCAGTTCATGGGGGCGCAGCCGGAATCCGTCATCCGCGAGATTATTGGTCGCCATCTGGATGGCAGTCAATCGGGCGAAGCGGATATCGAGGCAATACGCCAGTTGCATGAACAGGGGGAGACAGGCGAGGCGAAGCGCTTGCTGGGTCAGCTGGTCGAACGATCTCCTGAAGACGACTCTCCAAGGTTGCTGCTGATCCAGTGGCTGACTGTCGAGGGGATGCTGGACGAGGCGGAAGTCATTGCCGAATCCCTTTCCGACAAGGGGAAGGAAAGCAGGGAGTATGCGGCGTTGCTATCCGCTTTGGAGATCCGGGAATCCCTTGGGACGATCCCGCCCGCTGAAGAACTGGAAGCATGTCTTGAAAGGGATGAGAACGACCATCAGGCACGATATCTTCTGGCCCAGCGACTGGTTGCCGAGCACCGGCATGTCGACGCGATGGAGCACCTTCTGGAGATCATACGCAAGGACCGTGCATTCGAAGACGATGGCGCCAGGAAATACATGGTCAGGATATTCGGCCTGCTGGGCGGGAGAGGAGAAGTCGTAACCCGTTACCGGGCGGAGTTGGCGAGAATTCTGAACTAGCAGGCAGGCTGCACTGACTGCTGATGATCATGGTTCGGAACAGGAGGCACGATCCAATGGTGCGCCCATGGCAGGGAGGTCGCAGGACTGACTGCTTCTTCTCAGGGCAGGATCGGGATCATGGCAGGCCAGATGTGCTCAAGCAGAATCGGCTGGGCGGTCGCGTTCGGGTGAAGGCCATCTTCCAGCATCAGATCGAAATTCATCGCTACCGGTTCAAGAAAGAAGGGGACAAACGGTATCTTGAACTGCTCCGCCAGACTTGTGAAAACCTTGTGAAACGTTTCGGAATAGGTTTTGCCGTAGTTCGGCGGGATACGCATGCCAAGGAGCAGGACCTGTGCCCCGGAATCAAGGGATTTTCGGATCATGTGCGCCAGGTTGTCACGCATCTGTCCGGTGTCCAGCCCCCGCAGACCGTCGTTGGATCCCAGCCCCAGGATCACCAGATCGGGTTCATGGGCAGTCAGTGCTTCACTTATGCGCTCGATCCCGCCATAGGATGTTTCTCCGGGTATGCTTTCGTTCACGACACGGAAATCGCGATATGACAGACGCGCACTGAGCAGCGAGACCCAGCCTTGATCCGCCCGGATGCCATAAGCAGAACTCAGGCTGTCGCCCCATACCAGGATGGTATAGGCATGACAGGGTTGCGCGAGGGTTGCCATCAGTATCGCCGAAAGGACAAGCTTCGGCCGGAGCAATGACAATGTTTGGAATCGTGTCTGCAGGAACATTCTGTAACAATCCGGGAAACCGAGCAGGGTAGGGGATATGATACTGGAAGCCGTGGACATCCATAAGTCCGTTTTCATGGGAGATCGGGAAATCAGGATACTTTCGGGAATCTCGCTTGCGGTCAGTGCCGGAGATTCGATTGCCATAACCGGCCCATCCGGCTCGGGAAAGACCACGCTGCTGGGCATTCTTGCCGGTCTCGACCTGCCCGGTTCAGGAATCGTCAGGCTGCTGGGCCAGCCATTTTCGGAAATGGATGAGAATGCCCGGGCACTGATGAGGAACGGGAAGGTCGGTTTCGTATTCCAGTCCTTTCACCTGTTGGCCAATCTCACCGCACTGGAGAACGTCTCCCTGGCGCTCGAGGTGGTCCCGGGCAGTCGCGATATCCGACAGCGGAGCCAGCATGCCCTGTCCATGGTTGGACTTGCTGACAGGGCTGAACATCTTCCTTCACAACTGAGTGGTGGTGAACAGCAGCGTGTGGCCCTGGCCAGGGCCATGGTGATCAATCCAGCCGTTCTCTTTGCTGATGAACCAACGGGCAATCTGGACCACGGCACAAGCGAAATGGTGATCGAGATGCTGTTTTCACTTTGCCGGGAAACGGGCGCAACACTTGTGCTGGTAAGCCATGACACCAGGCTTGCGGACCGGTGTGACAGCCGATTCCGAATCGAGGCCGGAAAATTCGTGTCGGGATCATGAAACGCATCATCCGTCAGTTGCGTTTCGGAGAATTCAGGCTATTGCTGGCTGCGCTTTTGCTGATCACCATCGCCCTCAGCACCGTCAGCACCCTGAGCAATCGCATGGAGCACGCCATGCAGATGCGAACCAGTGCGATTCTGGGTGCGGACGCCATGATTTCCTCAAGCCGGCCACTGGATGAACGCTACGGGGAACTGGCCAGGGACCATGGACTTGAGCTGGCGGAATCGATCAGTTTCCTCAGCATGGTCAGTACGCGAGAGAAGAGCCTGCTTGCGGGGGTCAGGGCCGTATCGGGAAACTATCCTCTGCGCGGAGAAATTGTTACCCGGCACCCCGATGCCTCCGAGGTGGTTCGCAGGAACCGGCAGGGACCGGCTCAAGGAGAGATCTGGGCAGCTGAGCAGATTATCGGTGAACTGGGGGTGAAGACGGGGGAAGCCGTGAACCTGGGAGAACTGGCGGTGCGCAGCACGGGACAGATCCTGCTGGAGCCAGAGGGCGGGGCTGGAATATTGCGGCTTGCACCGCGCATCGTCATGAATATTGAGGATCTGGAGGCCACCGGATTGCTGACTCCGGCCAGCAGGGTACGTTTCCGTTTGCTGTTCGCGGGAGACCAGGAGGAGCTCAATCGGTTCAAGGTTGCAATTACCCCGAGACTCGGGTCCCATGAAAGATGGAGTGATGCAGATATCAGTCGTGAGGAAGTCCGGTCCACGATCGGACGCATTATCTCCTACATACGTCTGGCCGTACTGCTGTCTGCGGTCCTGGCTGTTGTCGCCATGGGACTGGCGGCCCATGGACTGCGCGCACGTCAGGTAAATGAAGCAGCGCTCTTCCGTTGTCTTGGTCAGCCCGGCTTGAGGGCCTTCAGGATTGTTCTGGAGCCTTATCTGGTGTCAGGTATTCCTGTCGTTCTGGCCGGGGCGCTGATCGGTTTCTGCGTCCAGGAAGCGGCGGCATGGTTCATCCTTGAAGCTGGCGGCATTGAACTGCCTCCGGCTTCTCCGGCAGCATACTCGGTGATCGCCGTGATTTGCCTGCTGGCCTACATTATCGTGCTGACTCCGGTACTGGTTTCGGTCAGCAGGGTTCCGCCTGTCGTTCTTCTGCGAGAAGCGGAAACGGATCATCTGCACAACAACTCTCCGACCGTTTGCAGCGTGTTCGTTCTCATTGTGCTGATTGTCATCCTGCTTTCCGGAGACTGGGTTCTGTCCGCCATCGTGTTGACGGGTTTCTCCCTGTGTTCCGTGCTGCTGTGGTGGGGTATCCGGTTGCTGATTGCCTTTCTCGCTGTACTGATCCGGCCACGTTCGTCCTGCTGGTACATTGCTTTCAAGATGATTTTCTCGAATCCGGGAAGAAGTGCCTGGATAGCCGGCACATTCGGTATCATCGTATTTTCCCTGATACTGCTGTGGATTGTCCGAAGCGATATTTTCGAGGCCTGGGAGCGGAGCCTTCCGGACCATGCACCGAATCTCTTTCTGATCAACATCCAGGATTCGGACCGGCAGGATCTGATTCGGTTGCTGGATCGACACGCCATCACGGAAGCGCTGCTGTATCCGATCATTCGCGGCAGACTTGCTGAAATAAATTCCGCTCCGGCATCCCGGTCAGTACCGGATTCCGAGGAGTCCCGCCATCGTATCAGCCACGAGTTCAACATGACCGAAACCGATGTGCTTCCCAGGGACAATCATGTTTCAGCAGGCACATGGATTCCCGCTCATGGTCACGGCTTTTCCGTTGAACGGGAAACTGCCGAGCTGCTTGGGCTTGGGCTTGGAGACGAGATCATGATGGATGTCTCTGGCGGCACATTCAAGGCGCCGATAACCAGCATCCGGGATGTGCAGTGGGAAAACATGCAGTCCAACTTTTTCATCATTGCCACCCCCGGCCTGTTTGACGGTGCACCGCGAAACTATATTACTGCACTGCATGTCGAGCCCGATCCCGATGCACTGTCGTTTGAAGTTGCCCGGAATTTTCCGGGTATCACGGCAATCAATCTGGAAATGATTCTCAAGCGATTCCGTATCCTGATCGAGCAGGGAAGCGGGGCGGTCAGCCTGATTTTTCTGTTTGCGCTCCTGTGCGCCTTGCTGGTGCTGGCTGGTATCCTGCAGGGGCAACGCAGTTCCAGGAGGCTTGAGATAGCTCTTTTCAAATCCCTTGGGGCATCCGGGAGTTTCATGCGGTCCGCGGTGATGGGGGAGTTCATTCTGATCGGTTCCCTGGCGGGACTGCTTGGCGGAGGGCTTTCCGTGCTGACAGGCCGGATGCTGGTCAGACATCTGCTTGAATTGCCCTTCGAGGTTTCCTGGGCTTGGGTGCTGGTCGGCATTTCGACCGGAGTACTCGTCATAACCATCACCGGATACTGGTGTGTACGTCGGTTGTTCCATGTAGCTCCTGTTCGGCTGCTTTCTCTTGATACGGGTTAGACGGGGATGCTCTTCGGTGCTCCACTGCAAGGCCCGAAAGATGTGAATCCGGTTTGACAGGTCCGGGTATCGACAGGCGTCCCGGGCCGATCATTTCAGGTCGTGTGGCAGTACGGTTTCCATGAATTGGCATAACCCGAACATTGCATGAAGGATGTGCAGGAGTGGATATTGTCGGTATCCAGTCAAGGTTTTCCGGTACCGCATGACGAGCAGCCGGTCTGCTCGGTATTTTCTGCACTGCAGGCGGCTGCACAGGGCTGGCATCAGGCCGCCGAGTCGCCCATTGCGTCGGTTGTCGGAGGTCCGGACAGGAACAGTCCTCACGCTGTTGCATGATCGGGCAACAGGGTGCAAGGGTGCTCGCTATCCGGGTACTAGTGCTGTGTCCCGGAAATGTATTTGCAGAGTCTTTCGATCTTCGCGAGTATCGATTCGGCCGTGGCGACCCGGACGAAGGGCGTGGCCTTGCGATTCCAGGATGCGACGAATTCATTGATCCTGCGGGTCAGTTGCCGGACGCTCGAGAACGACCCCCGGCGAATGGCCTGCTGCGTGATGAGGCCGAACCAGCGCTCCACCTGATTGATCCATGAGGCGTATGTCGGCGTGTAATGCACATG
>JAJDVC010000075.1 GCA_022826305.1 Gammaproteobacteria bacterium
CCACGGGATCTTGATTGCTTGCGCCTGGAACCCTTGGCAACCAGCATCAATCGACCATGCCCGCGAGTGAACATGTCCACCAGCAAGCTGCTCTCCTTGTAGGGATAGCGGTGTAGCAGGTATCCGAGCTGATGTTCAACCAGATGGCCCATGATCAGTCTTCCGCATATCCCAGTGACCGCATCCGCAATTCGCGTTCTCCCGCGCCCCTGGGAACCGTTACCCAGAGATTGAGAAATACCTTTCGGGCAAAAACCTGTTCCATCTGCTTGCGCGCACCGATTCCGATACGCTTGATCAGGGAACCGTTTCGGCCGATCACAATACGCTTCTGACCCGGTTTTTCCACCCAGATAACGGCATCCACACACAAAACTCCCTTATCCGAAACCTGAAAGCGGCTTAACTCGACCATAATGGCGTACGGCAGTTCCTGCCCCAGCAGCAGATAGGCCTGTTCCCGCACCAGCTCCGAAGCCAGAAACATTTCGGATCGGTCCGTCACCTGATCATCCGGAAACCCGCATGGCGCTCTGGGCAGTAGTCTGGCCATGATTCGCTTCAGCCTTTCCGGATCTTCCGGTTGCAGGGCGGATATCGGAATGATCTCCTCGAAAGGATGCACGGCACGCGAATCCTCGATCATCGGCAACAACCGGGACTTGTCCGGCAATCGGTCAATCTTGTTGATCAGCAACACCACGGGAATCCCCTGGTCCCTGACCGGTCGAAACGCGTCTTTCAGCCGACGGGTCCAACCCTGATGATCAATCATGTAAAGAATCAGGTCCGCATCGGACATGCTGCGAATGGCTGTACTGACCATTCTCCGGTTAAGGCCCTTCCCGTCATTGCAATGCAGTCCCGGCGTATCCATGAAGACAATCTGATACTCCGGCTCTGTAACGATCCCCAGAATACGATGACGCGTAGTCTGCGGTCGTCTGGAAGTGATTGCCAGCTTTTCGCCCACCAACCGGTTCAGCAGGGTGGACTTGCCGACGTTGGGTACACCGACGAGCGCCACGAAACCGAAACGATGCTCCATCAGGACTTGAGCAGGTATTCAAGCGCTTTTTCAGCGGCCCTGTATTCCGCCTGCTTTCGTGAAGCACCCCGGGCAAGAAATTCCCTGTCACATCCCGTAACGGAACAGCCTATCGTGAACTCCGGATCATGACTCTTCCCCGCCTGTCCCACCAACCGGTACTTCGGCAGCGGTCTGCCGCTCTTTTGCAGAAATTCCTGCAACAGTGATTTCGGTCCCTTCCGGACGCAGGTACTGATCCCCTTGAACGGTCCGTCAAAAAGCCGGTCAAGTACCTGCCATGTCCTTGGCTGATCACTGTCCAGATAAATCGCGCCGACAACCGATTCCAGGGCATTGCTGAGTATTGAGTCCCGATGTTGCCCTCCCATCGTGAATTCCCCCTTTCCCATGCGAAGGCACATGTGGAGGTTCAGGGACCGGGCCAGCGCAGCCAGGGATTCCCGGCATACCAGTCCGGCTCTCATCCCGGTCAGGTCACCTTCACGCAAATCCGGAAACTGACGATACAGCTTTTCGGCAACATACATATTCAGCAAGCTGTCGCCGAGATATTCCAGTCGTTCGTTGTTATGCGGCCCAAGGCTTCGGTGGGTCAGTGCCTGCTCGAGCAGCCCGGTATCCGTGAAACGGTATTCAAGCCTGTCCTGCATTTGTTCCGCGTCAGACATGCCGGATTTTCAGGCTATCCGGCATCTGGTACAGGGCAGTATCCCCAATCGGATCCGGACATGCTGATCATGGGCGTACCGGTTGTTTCCGGGAATCCGGAAAAGGCCGGAGACCGGTTCCCGATCAGTCTATCCAGTTGCCGATTCGGCTCCACTCCACTCCTCCACCAGTGGCGCTCTTCCAGCTGAACCAGATGTAGAAAGCCTTGCCCACCAAATGGCTTTCCGGAACAAACCGCCAGTATCGGCTG
Source organism: Gammaproteobacteria bacterium (assembly GCA_022826305.1). GTDB lineage: Bacteria > Pseudomonadota > Gammaproteobacteria > Arenicellales > Poriferihabitantaceae > Poriferihabitans. The sequence continues at coordinate 1,971 of JAJDVC010000075.1, forward strand.
TCATTGCTATGGTCCCGATTGTCGCCCATGACGAAATAATGCCCATCCGGTACCCGAACCTCATTGAGATCCCGTGAATTCCTGTCCCGATCAACCACGATCTGGTGGCTTTCCTCACCAATGGTTTCGGTATACTGATCCACTGACCTGCTCCGTGTTTCCGATTGCTTGAGGATGAACTCGCCATTTGAAGCAGTGGATACCTGTACACCATTTATTGACAATTGCTTGCCGCGATAGGTCAGGACATCGCCAGGCAATCCCACTACCCGCTTGATAAAATTGAGATTCGGATCAACCGGGTACCGGAATACCATGACGTCTCCACGCTTCGGACTATCGATCGGCAAAATCATGTGATGCAGGATCGGAAGCCGGATTCCGTAGGCGAACTTGTTCACCAGAATGAAATCCCCGATATGCAGACTTGGCAACATGGATCCGGAAGGAATCCTGAACGGTTCCACTATGAAAGAGCGCAGAACAAAGACGATCAGAATAACCGGGAAAAAGGCCCTGGCGTATTCCACCAGCAACGGCTGCTTCGCAGTCTCGGAAACAAAGGTAGCGGGAGCATGTGTCCTTCGGGAGAAAATTCGATAAGCCAGAAGGATACCCCCGGACACCATCAGGGCTACAAACAGAATCAGAGAAAAATCCATGTGTTCGATATTAATGGTTTACGTGATATGCCCAAACCCGGCATACAGACTTATGAGCGATCAACCTTCAAGACCGACAGGAAAGCCTCCTGCGGGATGGCAACGGACCCGATCTGCTTCATTCTTTTCTTGCCGGCCTTCTGCTTTTCAAGCAGCTTCCGCTTTCTTGTGACATCTCCACCATAACATTTTGCCGTTACATTCTTCCTCAGGGCCTTGACCGTTTCCCGGGCAATGATTCTTGAGCCTATCGAAGCCTGCACGGCAACATCGAACATCTGTCGGGGAATCAGGGTACGCATGCGGGCAACCAGTTCTCTGGCACGCCTGAGACAATGTTCCCTGTGGATCAGAACTGTCAGTGGGTCCACTTTCTCGCCATTGATCAGAATATCCACCTTGACCATGTCCGCCGATCGGCTGTCAATAAATTCATAATCCAGAGATCCATATCCGCGTGTCGCTGATTTTAACTGATCAAAGAAGTCCACAACCACCTCCGTCAGCGGTATTTCGAACTCCAGAATGACCTGACGACCATGATACTGCATGGCCTTCTGCAACCCGCGCCTTTCCACACACAGGCCGATCACGGCACCAACATACTCATGCGGGACCAGAATACGGGCAAGAATGTATGGTTCCCTGATCTGATCGATACGAGACGGATCAGGCAATGCGGAAGGATTGTCAATTTCCTTCATGTCTCCATTTTTCAACAGCACTTCATAGACCACTGTCGGAGAAGTCGTGATCAGATCAAGATGATATTCCCGCTCAAGACGTTCCTGGATGATTTCCATGTGCAGCATGCCAAGGAATCCGCAACGGAATCCGAAACCAAGCGCAAGCGACGTTTCCGGCTCGTACGACAACGATGCGTCGTTCAGGCTGAGCCTCTCGAGGGCAAGCCTGAACGACTCGAAATCCGCAGAATCGGTTGGATACAGCCCTGCTACCACGGTCGGCTTGACCTGTTTGAAGCCTGGCAACGGGTTATTTGCCGGTTCCTGCGAAAGGGTAATGGTATCACCCACCCTGGCTGACTTGATATCCTTCAATCCGGCAATCAGGAATCCGACGTTGCCAGCTGAAAGTGCCTGAATCGCTTCCGGCTTTGGGGTCAGTATGCCGATACGCTCAAGCAGTGTGTCCTGACCTGTAGACATCATGCGGATTCGTGTCTTTCCGGCAATCAGGACTCCATCCATAATCCGCACAAGAGATACCACTCCGAGATAATTGTCAAACCAGGAATCCAGTATCAGGGCACGTAACGGATAATTCCGCCGATCCTCAGGAGGTGGCAGCTTGAGGATGATCTGTTCGAGCACTTCCTCAACCCCCTTACCGCTCTTTGCACTGACTTCCAGGGCGCCTGAGCTTTCTATGCCGATTACCTCCTCGATTTCCTCCAGAACCCGTTGCGGGTCCGCAGCCGGCAGGTCGATCTTGTTCAGTACAGGAATCACCGCCAGTCCACTATCCACGGCGTTACAGCAGTTCGCTACAGTCTGTGCTTCCACTCCCTGTGCCGCATCGACAACGAGCAAGGCGCCTTCACAGGCACTCAACGAACGCGATACCTCATACGAGAAATCCACATGACCCGGCGTATCGATCAGGTTCATCTGATATTTCAGCCCATCCCTGGCCCGATAGTAAAGCCGTACACTCTGCGCCTTGATGGTTATGCCCCGTTCACGTTCAAGCTCCATGGAGTCCAGAACCTGTTCCTTCATCTCCCTGGAATCCAGTCCACCGCATATCTGGATAAAACGATCAGCCAGGGTTGACTTTCCATGATCCACATGGGCAATGATGCAGAAATTCCTGATCAGCGCCGGATCATCGGTACGTTGGGGCGAAGGCATCATGAGTGGGTCGAACCGCAGGAACCGGGTGTCAGACAGGCGGTTCGCCTGTCATCCATGGACAATGAAAGATGGTTGATGCATGATTTTGCACAGGCGGGATTGTAACCCAGGATGTTCCCGGGTTCACGGTGAGCCCCATGTCCGTTGCACAGCAACCATGACATCAGTGATTTCCGATGAATCATGAACTCATGTTCGTCGCGAGAGCAACAGGTTGTTGCCCGCCTGTCGAGATACCCCGCACATGAGTATTACCGGGTCAGTCCGGTGGTTTTCAAGTGCCTTGCGGGCAAGTGGAAATGGGGGCCGGCAATGCAGAAGGATTTTCAGTTCCTGCGGATCAAGGACAGGCTGACCCGGCCGGTATCCGACGGAGATGGGGACCTGATGTGCATGGCAGATGTCATGAAGTCGCCGCACACGACGATTGCCTGCATGGACCGCCCATGTTGGGTTAAGATTGCCGTCATGAACGAGCTGCCCTTTCCGAAGCCGCCGCCGGCAGAACCTTTGCCGCTGGAAACCTGGCTGAGACGCACGGACCGGTCTGAGGCGGGCCGCGAGCCGTTCTTCCGGGGGCGCGATGCGGAATACGGGGTGTACCGTTCCGCCGTCACGAGTCTCGGTGAAGGCATGATCGGCGGCGGCACGATGGTGTTCCAGGGCGCGCCGGGCGCCGGCAAGTCGGCACTGATGGCGGAGTGCATGGAGGCGGTGCGGCGTCATTCGACCCCCGAAGATCCCTGGGCGGCGGTGGCCATCCAGCCCGATTCCCTGCAGTCTCCGGTTGATGTCGTCGAGGTGCTGGTGACAGCCGCCAACGCCGAGAGCGGGCGTCTCGGCAACATCGTCTCCGGAATATCGGTCATCAGGGCGCTGGACAATCTGGCCGGTCTCGCCAGGAAGCTGTACCGGGGATTGTCGGCACGTGGCGGCGGCGCATTCGGCGTGTCGGTCGGGGGGCGTCGGGATGAGGAGGTGACGGCCGGCCGGGCGTTCCGCAATGCCGCCCCGCTACTTGGCCGGTTCCGCTTCGTGATCTGTGTGGACGAAGCGCAGAACATCCCGGTGTCCGACAGGACCCGGGGGGTGATGGGCTGCCTGCACGATCCGCCGGGGAAGCTCCCCCTGGTGGCGGCATTCTTCGGTCTGAGCGATACCCAGAGGGTGTTGCGCGAGTGCGGTCTTTCACGATTCGCCAGCAGGCGGGTGGT
>JAJDVC010000125.1 GCA_022826305.1 Gammaproteobacteria bacterium
TCGGCCACGAGGTCGGCAAGCTGCCCTGACGATTCGAAGTTGCGGGAAAACAGGATCACGGCACCCACGGCCGGGTGTTTCAGCAGGGTGATGTCGTCCCGGTCGAGTGCCGTGCCGGGTACGTCGACCATCAGGGGACCGAGGGCAGTATCAGGCATGAATGTATACGGGGGTGCCGACCGGTGTCATGTCGAAAATCTCAAGCAGGTCCGGGTTTCGCATCTGGATGCAGCCGCGGGATCTCGGAATACCCATCCTGTACTCGTCAGGTGCGCCGTGAATATAGATAAAACGCTGCATGGTGTCCACACTTCCCAGGCGGTTGATGCCGATTTGCAGACCGCTCAGCCACAGGATCCGGGTCAGTATCCAGTCCCGGTCCGGCTCGGACCGGCCGAGCGCCTCGGAGTAGATCTCTCCCGTTGGCCTGCGCCCCCGGAAAACCATGTTCCGGGGCATCCCCTGGCCGATCCTGGCCCTGACGACATGATGCCCGAGCGGGGTGCGGAGACTGTCTTTCTGCTGGCCGGTTCCGTTCGCGGCTGTCGACACCGGGTATCTTTCGATAAGGATCCTTTCCCGGTTCCAGGCCGACAGGCTCTGGGCACCGATGTCCACTTCCAGGGATGCGGCCTGTGTCGTCACTGGCCGGCCAGGGTCTTGAGCAGGTGTCTGCAGGCGTCCTCGATCATGTCCAGGGCGATGTCGAATCCGTGCTCTCCGCCGTAATACGGGTCAGGCACGTCCTGCTCCCGGTACGTCGGGCTGTAATCCAGCAGCAGCCGTACCTTGTGCCGCTGGTGGTGGTCCGCCATCTGCAGCAGGTCATGCCGGTTGTTGCGGTCCATGGCGATGACCAGATCGAAGTGTTCCAGGTCTGCCCGGGTCACCTGTCTTGCCTTCAGCGGGGAAATGTCTATTCCGTGCCGCCTGGCAGCCAGCATGGCCCGGCGGTCCGGTGAAGACCCGATGTGCCAGTTGCCCGTGCCGGCCGAGTCGATGTGCAGTTCGTCGATGTTGCCCTCCCGGCTCAGCTGGCGCATGACGCCTTCTGCGGTCGGGGAGCGGCAGATGTTGCCCAGGCAGACAAAGAGGATGCGCTTCATGACTACTGTCGCGTGACCCTGGATACGGTGGCCTCGGCATGGACCTGCCGCATGATGCTGGCGAGGTGGATACGGTCGGTGACTTCGATGATGAAGGTCATGCTTGATGCCGTGGTATGGCACTGTTCCACGTTGACCTTGTTGATATTGGAGTGATGCCTGGCGATGATGTTGCTGACCGTGGCGAGCACGCCGGGCTGGTTTTCGCTCAGCACGTTCAGCTGGACCTGGAACTGTCCCTGCGTTTCCGGGGACCAGTTGAGATGGAAATAGTTTTCGGGGTGGTGGGAAATTGCCTTTATGTTGCCGCATTTTGCCCGGTGCACCACGACCCCGCGCTCCTTCGTGCTGGTGCCGATGATCTTGTCTCCGGGTATCGGATGGCAGCAGCTCGGGTAGGTGATGAGCAGTCCTTCGGTGCCGTCGATCGTCAGGGAGGAGCGGCTGTAGTCCGGCTTGTCGGTATCGGCCAGGGATACGGCGATAAGCTGTTTTGCGACCAGGGCCGGCGGCCGCTTGCCGATCCCGATATCGGTCAGCAGATGATCCCAGCTGTCTATCTGCAGGTGATCGAGGAGTTTCGCCTTGTGTTCGGCCGAGACGTATACGCGGCGGTATCCCTGGTTGGTCCGCGCAGTGCGCAGGAGCTTTCTGCCAAGCCGCAGGGACTCCCGGGTTTTCTGCCTGTTCAGGAAGTGGCGGATGGAAACCTTGGCCTTGGAGGATACGACATGGTGCAGCCAGGAAGGAACGGGCCGGGCATGTCGCGAAGTCCTGATTTCCACATGGTCACCGTTCCTCAGGGGTTCGTGAAGCGGTACATTGCTCTGGTTGATGGTTGCGCCGATGCTGTGGTTGCCTATTCCGGAATGCACGGCATAGGCGAAATCCAGCGCGGTGGCACCCAGAGGCAGCCGCTTGATGTCACCCTTGGGCGTGAATACGTAGACTTCGTCGGGGTAGAGGTCGGCACGCAGATGCTCCAGATACTCTCCCGAATCGCTGGACATGTCCTGGGATTCCAGGAAGCTGTCGAGCCACTGCTGTGCCAGCTGCTGCGGGGCGTGTTCGCCCCGGGTTTCCGTGCTGTACAGCCAGTGCGAGGCCACGCCCTTTTCAGCGGTCCTGTGCATGGACTGGCTGCGGACCTGGATTTCCACCGGGCTGCCCTTCGGTCCGATGACGACCGTATGCAGGGACTGATAGCCGTTGATCTTCGGAATGGCGATGTAATCCTTGAACCGCCCGGGCTTGGGGTTGTAGGCCTGGTGAATGATGCCGAGCGCCTGGTAGCATTGCAGGCGTTTCGGGGTGATGACGCGGATGGCGTGGATATCCTGGATGTCCGGGATGTCCCGGAGAGACAGTTTCTTGCGCTTCACCTTCCTGTAGATGCTGTACACGCTTTTTTCCCGGCCGTATACCTCGGCCTGGAGATTGTTCAGTTCCAGTTTTTCCGACAAGGTTTCGCAGGCTTCCCTGATGACGTTCCTGCGTCCACGCTTTGAATTGCGCAGTTGCCTTTCGATGATCTGGTAGCGCCTGGGATGGAGGTTGAGCAGGCTCAGATCCTCGAGGTTCTGGGCCAGTTCGCGCATGCCGAGCCGGTTTGCCATCGGTGCGTAGATCTCCAGGGTCTGTTTCGAGATCCGGCGCCTGCGGTCATTCGACAGCGCAGACAGGGTCGACATGTTGTGCAGGCGGTCGGCCAGCTTGATGATGATCACCCGTATGTCCTTGGCCATGGCCATGAACATTTTCCGGAAGGAGGCGGCTTCGGCGTGTTCCCGGGGAACCTGTTCGAGCTGGCTGATCTTGCTGACCCCGTCGACCAGGCTGGCAACGTGCTCTCCGAAGGAGTCCGCAAGCTCATCCCGCGTGATGTCGGTGTCCTCGATGACATCATGGAGGATGGCCGCGATGATGGTCCGGTCATCCATGCGCATGTCGCCGAGGATCTGGGCTACGGCGATGGGATGGGTGATGTAATCCTCGCCACTGGTTCGTTTCTGTCCCCGGTGGGCATCCTTGCCGTAGACGACCGCCCGGTAGATTTCGGCTATCGTGTCCTCGTCGAGATAGCCTTCAAGGGAGTGGTGAAGCTTGGCAACCAGGGGATCGTTCCCCTGGAGTACGGAATCGGCCTGCGGTCCAAGCAGGTCACTCAGGTTTTTCTTCCACCTCTGTACTAACGCCAGGTTGCTCGCCATGGGTGTTCTCTAGCATTGCCAGTCTTATCGCCTCTTCCACTGCGGAGTCGTCCATTTCGATCAGTTCGTCTGTTTCCTCGAACTGCAGGCCCGGGAGGGTGATTTCCTCGTCCAGGATTGCTCTGTCGATCTTGCCCTCGGCAATTTCACGCAGGGCGATCACGGTGAACTTGTCGTTGTCCGGGTCTACCAGGGGCTCTGCGCCCAGGATCAGCTGGCGTGCCCTTTTCGATGCGATCATCACCAGTTGAAACCGGTTGTCCACGTTTTCCAGGCAATCTGTAACGGTAACTCGTGCCACTTTTCGTTAATCCTCGGGGATGCAAAGCCCGATTCTAACCGTTTTTCATGCGATTAACGATATCTTCCAGCTGGTTCAGGGTGCGATTGAAGTCGTCGTTGACCAGGATTTCGTCGAATTCATCCCGGTGGCTCATTTCCCTTTCGGCTTCCTGCATGCGCTGGCTTATGACTTTTTCGCTGTCCTGCCCGCGCTGCCTCAGCCGCTGCTCAAGCGACCATGTCGACGGCGGCATGACGAAAACCGTTACCGCGTCCGGAAATTTCCCCCGGACGCTCCTTGCGCCCTGCCAGTCGATGTCCAGAATGGCCTGCCTGCCGGACAGGGCCAGTGATTCCACGGCATCGACGGAGGTTCCGTAGTAGTTTTCAAAGACCTCTGCGTACTCGATGAAGCGGTTGTCCCGGATCATGCGCTCGAAGACCGGGTGATCGACAAAGAAATAGTGTACTCCGTCGGTTTCGCCCGGCCGTCGATTCCGGGTCGTGTGGGAAACAGCGATACCGACATCTTCCCGGCGTTCGGCCAGCGCACGCGCGAGGCTGGTCTTCCCGCCGCCGGACGGTGCTGACAGCACAAGGATGCGAGGTGTCGGCCGGGTTGTCATGATATCGTGTTCCCTACTCGATGTTCTGGGTCTGCTCGCGCATCTGGTCAACCAGCACCTTCAGGTCGATCGAGGCATTGGTGATCAGCCTGTCGACGGACTTGGCACCCAGCGTATTGGCTTCCCGGTTGAGTTCCTGCATCAGGAAGTCCAGCCGTCGGCCGACCGGCCCCGGGGAGGCGAGCAGCGATGCGGACTCGTCCAGATGGACATTCAGCCGGTCGATTTCCTCTGCGGTGTCACTCTTGGTCAGCATCAGGGCAATGTCGCCGGATAACCGTTCAGGCTCGATATCCGGCGCGATGTCCCGGATTCGGTTCTGCCATTTTTCCCTTGTCCTTTGCTGGATGGACGGCATTTCGGCGGAAATCCTGCCCGTCAGGGACAGGCACTGGTCGATCTTTTCGCCGATGATATCCCGGATCCGTGCGCCCTCGCGCTGGCGCACGGCGACCAGCTCTTCCAGGGCTCGGTCCAGGGCTTCCAGACAGGCTGGCGAGCATTCCCCGGATTGTGCATGGGGATCCGGCAACACGCCGGGCCAGCGCAACAGGTCGGTCAGTCCGGCCTTGCGGAACCCGGGATAGTGCGCCCCCACCTCTTCGTACAGGCGCGCCACTGCGCGGAGCGCATCCCGGTCAATCACGGGAGGCGCATCTGCGGACACGTTGTACTCCATCTTCAGCGATGCATCGATTCTTCCGCGGTGCAGGAAGCTGTTGAACCGTTCCCGGGCACTCATCTCCAGTGTCCGGAGTTCTTCCGGAAACCTGAGATTCACATCCAGGTAGCGGTGGTTGACGCTGCGTATTTCCCATATGATCTGGCCTGTCCCGAAGCGGGTCGCCGTACGGGAAAATGCAGTCATGCTGGATAACATGTGCTGTAGCTCCTGTTGTGATGGTTAACCGGGGGGTGCCGTCCCGGCAGGGCGGAAACCTGTATCGGGCAGGTGGATTGTAGTCACCCACCCGATTTCTGGCAACGGCGAGCACACGAGCACGGCGGGTATCGCAGGCCGATCATGGTGAGGCAGGGGACTGTGAGGTGAGGCGGATTGACGGCGGGGGATGAAGTGATATAGGTTGTGTGTGAGGGGGGGGGGTATTATATTGGCTGGTTTGCTGAAGATCAGGCACGGTAGAAGAGATGGCATTGTTCGGAAAGGGTCGGGAGAATCGGGATGGGCCGAAGAAGCGTGTCGGACGGGGGTCGGACGTGGGGACGGCTGGTCGTGGTCGGGTACCGCTGAAGTCGGGTGCGGTGGTGGGGAAGTATCTGGTGGAGGGGGTGTTCGGGGGCGGC
>JAJDVC010000242.1 GCA_022826305.1 Gammaproteobacteria bacterium
ATGCTGTCCGGGAGCTGTCCGTACCAGGACCTGTTCCGCCTTGCGGTACAGCGCCTGACGCCCGGATAGCGACTGCCCTTCCTCCCTGATGCCCGATCACGCAACAGCGTGAGGACTGCTCCTGCCCGGACCTCCGGCAACGACCGCAAACGGCGGCCTGACTGCCTGTTGACTGCTCTCTGCAGCGGCTTTCACCGCAGGAAATGCCGGGGAAAAACGCTCCCTGTCCTCGATACCGACCTCACCGCCTCCTGATATCGTCAATCTCGCCAACTTCTCCGTGCTCGTGCAATGTTCGGGCTAACAGCATGGCGTGACCGGACTTCAGGGGGCAGGGACAGTCGCTATCCGGGCACGAGGCGTTGCACGGCAAGGCGGGTGTGATAGGGACTGGATGAAAGGATTCATGGGCCAGGGAAACATTGCAGGTAACCTCAACCATGACGCATCGTAACTGTAGCGCGATTCATTTTTCAAACAGTAGCCGGGTTCACTGCACATGGGAATTTCCGCCCCGGTCAACCCGGGGTTCGGAGATGCTCCATCGGGGCCGGAGCTTCCAGAACCTGTCTAGTGTCAACGCAAAGCAGAAATGTCCCCTGAGGGTGCAGGAGGCAGCGGTGGCAAGGAGTATGGGATCGACAGAGGTTCGGCGCGCGCCCGCTCAACCGCCGCCTGGACTCTCTTCTCATCGGCGATCGGGGCTGGCACCTCTCCCTCCCGCAACACCCGGCATGTCAACTCCCGGCCGTTGCCAAGTCGTGTCACGCTCCCATCAAGGGCCTTGCACACGGTCGCGCGCGCGCCGCGCAGGGTTATGCCCTGACCGCGAACCTGAGCCTGGTACTCACGGTTCTCGAACTGGCACGTCAGATTCCTGATCAGCTTCCGGCCAGCATGCAGCGAGCATGTCAGTTCAATCTCCCGCGCGTCATGCAGCATCTCCCGATGAACGTTCCTGAGAGCCCGCGCGAACTGGATCAGTTCCCCCGCGCGCTGTGACTCGTTCACCCGGAAGATACTGTACCGGTCCGAACATCTCGAGACCACACGACCATGACGGGCCAGATAGCCCCGCAACGTCATCATGTCGGCCTCGGTGGTCTGCGGCGATACCCGGCAATCCTGATGCTCAGACAGCTTCTCGCTCGCCAGCGTGGGACCGAAATCGGCATGCTGCTCCTTCATCAACTCCACAACCGAGTGGCGAAACGCCGCCGCAAATGCGCAACCCCAACCGATCCACCTCATGCATGACTCATCCGGATTACCTCTCTCCATGTCTCCCCCTTGCCGATAAAGGGGACATTTCTGCTTTGGGCTTACAGTAAAAATTGTTTGGTTGCAAACGATTTTCCGGGATGATAATCTCGCCGGGCAAGGTCAACAGTTGCCTGCCGAGTCGATACGGGACATGCAAAAGCTATTCAGATCATGGGTGAGGTAGTCGGTGCCGGTTTCCTGTCTCATGCGCCAACCATAATGTTTCCGAGGCAGGTACGATACGATCTCAATGAGGGGCGTGAAATCAGCCTGGTGCCGGGATTGAAACGGCTACGCAAGGAAATACTGGATCCGCTTCAGCCGGACGCCATGATGGTATTCGACACGCACTGGTACACGACCGTGGAGTTCGTGATCAGTTCCCATGCCAGAAGACAGGGTCTGTACACCTCCGAAGAGCTGCCTCGGGGCATGTCCCGGATTCCCTACGACCTGAAGGGGGATGCCGGGCTTGCCCGGCTGATCACCGATCACGTCAATGCCGGCGGTGTGCGCTGCCATGCGAGCGACGATCCGCATCTGCCGATCCACTACCCTACTGTCAACATTGCACACTTTCTCAACAAGGGGGAGGCCTGGCTGTCCATGGGTGTCTGCCAGACTGCACGGGACCACAATTTCCTTGCCGTGGGCAAGGCAATCGGCGAAGCGGTGGCCGGGTCGGACAAGCGCGTGGTCCTGATTGCAAGCGGCGGCATGAGCCATCGTTTCTGGTCACTTGATGAACTCGAGCAGCATGAAAGTTCCGATCCCTCACACATCTTCACGCCCGAGGCCCGTGCGGCCGATGAAAGGCGGCTGGACTGGTGGCAGCGGGGCGATCACGCTTCCGTGATAGACAGCATGAACGAATACCGGACATACGCTCCGGAAGGGAAATTTGCACACTACCTGATGATGATCGGCGCACTGGGCGGACGAAACTGCCAGGCCCGCGGGAAGCTCTTCAGCGATTATGAAAACGCCACCGGGACCGGCCAGGTTCACGTGTGGTTTGACAGACCCCCGTCAGGATGGAACAATCATTCCTGACGAAGCACCAAGACCAATCCATCAATCACCGGAGTAATCATGAAAAAACCAATACTTGCCCTACTGCTGAGCGTCATTGCCTTTGCTCCTGTCGCACAGGCGGAATATCCGGAAAAGCCCGTACAGTTCGTTGTACCCTGGCCTCCGGGAGACCTTGAAGACGTCCTGACCAGAATGATCGCCGAAGAATTCCAGTCGACCTACGGGGTTGCCGCCGCGGTCATCAACAAGCCAGGCGGTGGCGGAGGCCCGTTTCCCGGTGCCGTTGAGGTTGCCGGCGCACCTGCTGACGGATATACGATCGGTTCCTTCATCATAGCCATCCCGACCATCGGGCCGAATATCGGGATTCCGGAATTAAGCCCCAATCCGTTCGAGCCGCTGGGCAACTTCCTGACCTATCCCTTTGTCATCGTGGCTGGCGAGAATGCGCCGTATGACGACATGCAGGGGCTGGCCGAACACGCGAAAAGCAATGATCTGGCGCTGGGCCATTTCGGCGCGCCGCTGATTCCGACGCGCGTGACCATGGCCCTGGCAAAGGAAATGGGATTTTCCTACGGGTCAGACGCAGCATTCGACATGCTGGACTGCAATTCGCTGGCATCCGGTGACGTGGACGTGATGAACACGACGTTGCAGCTGGTCCTGCCCTGCATGGACAAGATCAAGGTCCTGGCGTCGATCGGTGCTGAACGCATTGCGATCACCCCGGACGTTCCGACAGTTGCCGAGATCGTTCCGGATCTGAATATCGCCTTGTGGAACGGCCTGTTCGTCCACAAGGACACGCCGGCGGATGCGCGCGAAAAAATCATCGCCGTAGCCAAGAAGGTAGCCCTCTCCGACAAGGCCAGGAAACTTGCCGAGGAAACCGGCGCGCTGATCTACTGGCAGGATGCACAAGCCGCTGCCGCACAGATCGAAGGCGATATCGAAACACTGGGGAGAATAGGCAAGATCCTGGAATGATCATGCCCGGGGGAAGCGGGCCGCTGGCCCGCTTTTCGTTTCCGGGCACGTTGAAGTCGTGACCACCCCCGCCGCGATCAGAACCCTTCTCAGTCGGGAGCGCCGACCGGGGGATCTTGTCTTTGCCGTGTTCTTTCTCGCCATATCTGTCTTCCTGCTGTCCCAGATCGGGACAGAATCGAAGTGGGTCAAGGGTACCGGAACCGTTGCCCAGCCCATGTTCTGGCCAGCTGTCAGTCTGCTTGGAATGACCGGGTTTGCACTATGTCATTTTTTCGGCGCAGTGGTTTCTCCCAGGATGGCGGGTCGGCTGGGTGAGGTACTGTTCTGGGTCAGGTCGATTGAGTACGCCCTGTGGTTCATGGCCTACGTGTGGATCGTGCCGACAGTCGGATACCTGCCCTCCACGGTGATTTTTTCGACATTGCTTTGCCTGCGGGTCGGCTACCGAGAGAAAAGATTTCTGGCGATGGCGGCAGTCATGGCCCTGGCAGTCGTGATCGTGTTCAAGGGATTCCTGTCCGTGAAGATACCGGGAGGGCAGTTGTACGAACATCTGCCCGATGGCATCCGCAACTTCATGCTGCTGTACCTGTAGGAGACGCTGGCGAAACCGCACCTGACATGCCTGGGAACCGCGCTCGTCGATTTCCGCGCCGGGCCAGCCGCCGCCTGAGCGCGGCCGCCCTCCTGTCCTGAACAGCCCGACCCGCAGCGAACAGATTCCCGAAGAAACGCCCCAGAAGATATGGACCTTTTCCTGTCGTCAATCCAGTTGCTGCTTCGATGGGACGTCCTCGCTGCGCTTCTGATCGGATCGATAGGCGGGGTGATCATCGGCGCCATACCCGGTGTAGGTGCCGCGGTAGCCATTGCGATCCTCCTGCCGGCAACGTTTTCAATGGATCCTGTCGTGGGCCTGACCGTTCTGCTCGGAATTTACGGATCCTCCATGTACGGCGGGGCGATTCCGGCCATCCTCATCAATACGCCGGGTACCGCGGTCAACGCACTTACAACCTATGACGGCTACCCGATGGCGCGGGACGGCCATCCCCGACGCGCCCTGTCCCTGGCCTACTCCGCTTCATTGTTCGGCGGCCTGTTCTCGGTCGTTTGCCTCATCCTTCTGTCACAGGCACTGGCAGTTATCGCGCCGCATTTCGGCAGCCGGGAAATTTTTCTGGCAGCGCTTCTCGGCATCATCCTGGTTGTGCTGGCCCATCGCGGACAGGTCTTTTCCGCAGGCATGATGGCCTGTTTCGGCATTTTCCTGAACACGGTCGGTCTCGAGCCGGTGAAATACACCCGGCGCTACACCTTCGACCAGTCCTGGCTGACCTCGGGAATCGATCTCATCGTGGTGGTGCTGGGCCTGTTTGCCCTGTCACAGGCGTTCCTGCTGCTGACGCAGCGAGACGAGCGGCTGAAACCGGCCAGGGTTACGGGCGGTCTGTTCGAAGGCCTGAAGGAACTGTTCCTGTTCAAGCGCATTGCCGCGGTGTCATCGTCTTTCGGGGTGATGATGGGCATGATACCTGGCGTAGGGGAGTTCACCGCCCAGTTCATGTCCTACACGTTCGCCCAGAAAACCTCGAAGACCCCGGAGAGATTCGGCAAGGGTTCTCCGGAGGGTCTTGTCGCATCGGAGGCGGCCAACAACGCAGTGCCGGCCGCTGCGATGATTCCGCTTCTGGCCCTGGGTATTCCGGGCGAGGCGCTGACGGCGATGATGCTGTCGGTGTTTTACGTCCACAACGTGATTCCGGGTCCTCAGCTGTTCATCGGACAGATGGATTTCGTGATGGCGCTTTACATTGCGCTGTTCCTGCTGAACATCATCGTCGTGGTTTTTCTCATGTTCTCGACAAACGGCATCCTGCGCATCATCCGCATACCCACGCGTTTCCTGGGCATCATGATCCTGACACTCGGCTTTGTCGGCGTCTACTCGCTGCGAAACTCCGTGACCGACTGTGCGATCGCTGCAGTGTTCGGAATCTTCGGCCTGATCCTGAAGCGTCTTCGGCTTCCCGTGGTACCCATCATACTCGGTATGGTGCTCGGCGGCATCATGGAGGTAAAGCTTCGTTCATCCATGGCGCGGATCAAGACTCCCCTGGACTTCATCGACAGACCGATTTCCGCAATCATCTTCGGACTCATCCTCCTTGTGATCGGCCTGCACATCCGGTCCCACATCAAGACCCGGAGCAAAAGGCCTGGAGGGGGCAGGCCGATCGGGAACTAGGGCGTGTTAACACATTCTGACAAATGTGGCATACGCATTATCTGTTGAATTCATTGAGGAACAAAGAGGGCAGGCAGCAATGGAACTGACGTCTGACCAGTACGCACGAATCGCACCGCTGTTCCCGAAGCCACGCGGCAAGGTCGGTCTGTCGAACCTGCAGGTGCTCAACGCGATCCTGTACGTGGCTGCAAGTGGCGCGGCCTGCCGACGCATTCCGGCAACCGGCACACGCTCTGCACGCGCATGAACCGGTGGTCGAGGAACGGTGTGCTCGACCGGGTGTTCGAGCAGTTGCAACGGGAGCGGATGGTGCGCATTCGGGTCGAGGCATACGGGCTGGACAGCATCGGCATCAAGGTGCATCCCGCCGACCGGGTCGTCTCCGAGGACGAAATCGCCATCCTCCATGTCCGGCTCATGGCCCATGGAATCCTCCGCGCCCGCCCACCGCCGGAACGCCCCCGGGATATCCGCACGCTGGTGGTCGACATCGCCAGGCTCGCCAGCTTCCATCCGCACAACAGCCAGCCGCTGCCGGGCGCCACCATGGTCTGGAAGGGCATGTCCTGCTCCGCCAGGCAACTTCAACATGTCGGGCACTCAAGACAATGGGAATGATCAGGACTGAGTCAGCTGTGGGGTGTCGTGAGATCAAACAGGGGAAGACCCCATTTTATTGTCGTGCCTCAAGCATGAGCCTCGCCATGGCGGGGGTTACAGAGGAATTTCACTGGAAGAGTCGCAAAAGATGGTCTTGTACGTTATCGGGATGTCGGGGGCAGTATGGCAGGAGATGGACATCTGGAATGAACAGGGCGGAATCCCATATCTCCGATAGTTGCTCGGTGGTTCAGAACTGGCCGGGGTCAGGCTTGCGTCCGACAGGTTCTTCGTGATCAGGTGTGGTCGCCTCAGGTCTGTGGCGGTTCCACTGGCAACGCCCGGAGCCAGTCCCCGAAGGACGGGATCGGAATCCTGTAATGATCGGGAATCTTCCGGGTCGGGGCCAGCAGGCCGGCATGCAGGGCCTTGGTCAGGAAATCGTCCATCGATTCTCCTGTTTTCCTGCGCACCTGTTCGGTGAATGATTCGATCCCATCGTAAGTCAGCCTGCCGCCGTTCTCTTCCGCAACCAGGGCCAATCCCCGATAGACCCAGGATCGATCAGTGCCAGCGGCAAGCCGCCCGGCGTAGTAGGCGTCCTTCCGTTCCCGGCCGCTTTCCAGGGCCCGCTCCAGAAGTGCCCCATCAATGCATCCGCCATTGTCCCGGATCACCCGGGCCGCCGCCACGGCCACCCGGTTGATGTGCTGCGGCCACCCCTGGGACAGTCCGGCCAGTTCGTTCACCCACACTTCCCGATCTTCCGGCGTACCCGTGAAGCCATAGGCGTCGAAGGCACTCCGGATGGCGCTGGCCGCATCCCCGGCCGGTAACCGCTCGAGGGTCACCACCCGTTCGTCGGCGAACCGCGACAGGCCGCACTCGCGCAACACCCCCTGGGTATCGCTCAGACCGAAGAACGCCGCCACCAGAGGAATCCCCTGGGGATCCCGGTGCAGGCAGTCCATCACGCCCTTCGTACTGACCGAACCCGGGGTGTTCTGCGCCTCGTCCACGCATACCACGATGTGAAACCTCTTCAGCAGCGGCGCGGCATTCTGGAATACCC
>JAJDVC010000231.1 GCA_022826305.1 Gammaproteobacteria bacterium
AGCGGCCGGTTCTGCCGAGTGCCTGCATCATAGGCGAACCCACCAGTATGGGCGTGGTGCGCGCACACAAGGGCATGTTCTTCAAGCGATGTTGCGTGCACGGCAAGTCGGCTCATTCATCAATGGTGGATCAGGGAGTGAATGCCGTAACCATAGCTTCCAGGATCATCGCCAAGGTTGATGACCTTCAGCGCAGGATCCAGCGGGAAGGACCATTCGATCCGGAATTCAGCCCCCCTTACACCACCCTGCATTGCGGGGTTGTCAACGGAGGCAGCGTCAACAACATCATTCCCGACCTCTGTCAGTTCGACTTCGAAATCAGGAGTCTTCCGGGACAGTTGCCGGAGCCGCTGTTCGCGGAGGTGCAGCAATACATCAACGAGGTTCTCCTCCCCGACATGCATCTGGTGGATGAATCAACGGGAGTGGACTGGCAGTCCCTGGCCGGTTTCCCGGGCATGGATACGGGCATCGAGGATCCGCTTGTTCGGGAGATTTCCGGATTGCTGGGCACGTCCGAACGTCCCGGCAAGGTCAGTTACGGAACGGAAGGCGGGCGCTTTGACGAAGCAGGAATCCCCACCATCATATGCGGCCCGGGCAGCATTGCCCAGGCGCATAAGCCCGATGAGTTCATTGACCTGTCGCAAATCGCGAAAGGGGAGCAATTCATCGATGCACTGATAGCCTCCCTGAAGTAGGCTCCGATGATCTATCTTGGGTTGGGCGCCAACCTGGGAGACCGCAGGGGTAATCTCAGGAATGCCATCGGCAGGCTTTCGGAAAAGGGTTTTGCCGTAACACGGGTTTCTCCAGTCATCGAAACCCCCGCCATGTTGCCCGACAATGCTGAATCCGACTGGAACCGACCGTACCTGAACTGCGTGGTGGAGGCCGAGTCTGACCGCAGTCCCCGAATGGGTCTTGAGGCGGCCAAGCAGATCGAGGAGGAACTTGGACGTGCGGAGAGCGGGCGCTGGGCGCCCCGGACCATTGATATCGATCTGCTTCTCTGGCACGACCGGATCGTCAACGAACCGGATCTCCGGATTCCCCATTACGGGATCGCCGAGCGGAGTTTCGTGCTCACTCCACTCGCGCATCTTGGGCCTGGAAGGATAATTCCCGGTCTTGGAAAATCGGTGATGGAACTCAGTCGCGAGACAATGCCTGTACCGCTGTGGATGGGTATTCTGAATCTCACTCCGGACTCGTTCTCCAATGACGGACTGTCCGGTTCCGAAGATATCCTGGCCGCCCGGATCGATGAGTTTCTTGATCAGGGAGTCCAGATCATCGATGTGGGCGCCGAATCCACCCGCCCGCAAGCCGGTTCTGTCTCCCCGGACGAGGAGTGGAGCAGGCTGAAGCCTGCGCTTGGTCTGATCCGAAGCAGGATACGTGACAAGCAGTCCGATTCACGTATTTCGGTGGACAGCCGGAATTGGCAGACTCTTGGTCGGGCGCTTGAATACGGGGTCGATTACATCAACGATGTGACGGGGCTGACCGATCCCCGGATCCAGGGCTTGGCAAGAGAAGGTGATTGCGACGTGATCGCCATGCACAGCATGACCGTTCCTGTTGATCCCTCGCGCATTCTCGCATCAAGTCTGGATGCGTTTGACCAGATTGATCAATGGATTGGTTCATGCAAGATGGCCTGGCTCGAGAGTGGTCTCGACCTCGACAGGATCATCATTGACCCGGGTATCGGATTCGGCAAGACACCCCTGCAATCCCTGGAACTGCTTCAGCGTTGCGGGGAATTTCGAAAACATGGGTTCCGACTGCTGATCGGGCATTCGAGGAAATCGTTCATGGAGAGATTTTCAGAAGGTCCGGCTGAAAATCGGGATCCGGAAACGCTCGGTATATCGCTTGGCTTGTGTGCCAGCGGGGTGGACATGATCCGCGTTCATGATCCCTGCCTGCATATGCGTGCATACCGCGCATGGCAGCATGTGTCCGGTAGCCATCGATCCTGATAATGCCACAGTCAGGTGCATGGACAGCGACCGGGTTGATCAAACACATTCGTCTTTGCGATTCCGAAAATATGTTAAGGTGAAAAAAGGATTTTCATCAGGATCGCGGAAATTGAGCACCCACTATATCCTTATCGATTACGAGAATGTGCAACCCAGGAATCTGGAGGTTCTTGCAAAGCATCCCGTCAACGTATTCGTCTTTGTAGGAGCCAACCAGAGCAGGCTCCCTGTTGACCTGGTAACCGCCATGCAGTCCATGGGTGACAAGGGTGCCTACGTCAGGATTTCCGGCAACGGCTCCAATGCGCTGGATTTCCATATCGCCTACTACATCGGCAAGTTCATCGGGCAGGGAGTGTCCGGGCGGTTCAGCATCATATCCAGGGATACCGGGTTCGATCCCCTGATCCGCCATCTCCAGGAAGACAATGTTCTGGCAAATCGTTTCAGGGATCTTAACGGGATTCCGGAGCTCAAGATAAAGAACAAGCTGCCGATTGACGAGAAGATAGACGCAATTGTCAAGAAACTGAACGGGCAGGGGCAGTCCCGTCCACGCAAGGAAAAGACACTGGCAAACACCATTAATGCCCTGTTTACGAAAAAGCTCACGAGTAGTGAACTTGCCGAACTGATCGATCGGCTCAAGCAGGAGGGGTTTGTCAGGATCAGTGATAACAGGATTGTTTACAATCTGCCCAAATAGGAACGGAAAGACGTTGCTCATGATTCGGCATGATGCTTGAATGGATCGAGCATGATGTAACCAGAAAGGATCCAGCGCAGTCCGTTAATTTGAATAGACAGCGCACCAACCCTGGTCTCCATTGGGTCACCGGCGTTTATTGAACCCGAACATTGCACGAGCACCGGAAAGCTGGTGAGATTGACGATATCAGGAGACGGTGAGGTCGGTATCGGCGACAGGCAACGATCTTTCCCGGCATTTCCTGCGGTGAAAGCCGCTTCAGAGGGCCGGCAACCGGCCTCCAGGCCGCCCATGGCGGCGGTTGCCGGAGGTCCGGGCAGGAGCAGTCCTCACGCTGTTGCGTGATCGGGCATCAGGGAGGAAGGGCAGTCGCTATCCGGGCGTCAGGCGCTGTACCGCAAGGCGGAACAGGTCCTGGTACGGACAGCTCCCGGACAGCAT
>JAJDVC010000085.1 GCA_022826305.1 Gammaproteobacteria bacterium
AGGAGATTTCAGGATCATAGTTTTGTGGGAAAGCGGCTTCGGCAGTCCGGCAATCAGGTCTCTGGAGACCTGATTGCGGTTCCTGTCCGGAATCCGGGCAGGGAAAGTCTTCACACCACGGCGTGATCGGGTTTCAGGGGAAAGGAGTAGCCGACATCCGGTCATCAGGATCTGTACCGCAAGCCGGAACAGATCCTGATATGTACAACTCCCGGACAGCTTGCGAAGCCACCACCGACTGATCCGTTGCCGCTGGAAACCTGGCTGAGACACGCGGACCGGTCCGAGGCGGGCCGCGAGCCGTTCTTCCGGGGGCGCGATGCGGAGTACGGAGTATACCGTTCCGCCGTCACAAGTCTCGGTGAAGGAATGATCGGCGGCGGCACGATGGTGTTCCAGGGCGCGCCGGGCGCCAGCAAGTCGGCGCTGATGGCGGAGTGCATGGAGGCGGTGCGGCGTCATTCGACCCCCGGAGATCCCTGGGTGGCAGTTGCCATCAGGCCCGAGACCCTGAATTCACCGTTGATGTCATGATGTTTCTGATCGAGGCGGCCAATGCGGAAAGCGAACAGCTTTCGCAGATGGTGCCCGGGACAGTCGCCAGCAAGCTCGAGGGGCTTGTGGAGTTGGTCTGAGCGACACCCAGAGGGTGCTGCATGAGTGCGGCCTGTCGAGATTCGCTGACGAACGGGTGGTGACCCTCGAGCGGTTGCCGGTCGAGGATGCGGCCTGCGCCATCCGGAGTGTCTTCGACGCCTACGGTTTCACGGGCACGCCGGCAGACCGGGAAGTGTGGGTGAGCAGGCTGGCCGAACTGTCCCAGGGGTGGCCGCAGCATGTCAACAGCGTTGCGGTGGCGGCGTGTGAGATCATCCGGGACAACGACGGACGGCTTGATTCGGGGCATCTGGACGAGGTCATGGCGGCCACGGAGGAATACAGGCGGGAATACTATGCCGGGCGGCTGGCGGCCGGTTCCAGCCGGGCCTGGGTCTACCGGGATCTGGCCCTGGCCGCGGAAGAGAGTGGCGGTGAATTGTCCCAATGACAGGATCGAGTCACTGACCGAAGAGATGCGCGGGAAGGCAGGACAGTCGATGGATTATTTCCTGATCAATGCCCTGCATGCCGGGTTGCTGGCTCCGTCCCGGGACCTGTCCGATCATTACCGGATTCCCATTCCGTCTTTCGGGGATTACCTGCGGGCACTGCCGGTGGACTCTCCATCGCAGACTTGAATTTTGAGTCGGGCGTGCAACATGCTGGCCTCATTACCGGTCAAGAGGTAGCCCCGTTTGCCTGATCATTGATACGATCCATTGATTATGAAAAATCGCTTCCTTCACAAACACGAAAGAAGCAGGATAGTCCATTGGTTCCTGCTGTTGCTTTCCGGCATTACGTTCGGTTCATCGTTTTCCCTGTTCAAGATAGCCTCGGGCTCCGGGCAAGCTCCCCTGGGACTGGCGTTCTGGTATTCGATCCTGTCGGCGTCCCTGATCCTGGTGCCCCTCCTGATCGGCAGGAATCAGCACTGGCTTCGAGGTTGCGTGATCGTCTTTTGCTTTCTGTGGAGCCTCGTCAGCACCACAATCCCTGCGGTGCTGCTGCTCCATGCCGCCAGGGAGCTTCCTGCCGGGATCGTGGCCTTGTCAGTGGCGCTGGTTCCCATGGTCACGTTCGCCGGTGCAATCCTGGTGAAATGCGACCGGGCAAGCTTTCGCCGCTGCTTGGGACTTGCGGTCGGGGTAATTGCGTCACTGCTGGTGATCTTGCCGGATACCAGTCTGCCAGACATGGAAGACGCATTCTGGTTGCTACCCCTGTTCGGTGTGGTCCTGTGCTACGCGGCAGAACACCTCTACTATGCAATCAGGATACCGGAGAATGTGCCAGTCGCAGGATTGATGTTCCTGATGTTTTCCTTCTCCGCCCTGGTACTGTTGCCGGTTTCCCTGTTGACTTCCACGTTCTTCCTTCCGGCATGGCCGCCTGCGGTCGGGGAATGGGCACTGCTCGGTGTGGCCTCGGTGACCGTGCTCGACTATTTCCTGTTCGCCTTTCTGGTGGCGAGGGCAGGCCCCGTATTCACCAGTCAGGCTGCCTATGTCGTGACTCTTGCGGGTATTGGGTGGGGGATGCTGCTTTTCGGTGAAAGGCATTCCTGGTGGATATGGGTAGCGCTGGCGTTGTTGCTCACCGGCATCGCCCTGGTCCAGCCTGAACAAACGCATGAAGATATCTCTTGAATATCTTCCGGAAAGTTGTTTTTCGGAAAATGTTCCAACGATTGACGATGGTATCCGCCAAGGAAATCGAAGCAAGGGAGCGAGATCAAACGCCTGAACTGCGATTTGCAGCTTGATGATATCAACCCTTGAATAGCCAGGGAGTTGGGCAAATCCGGTTGCCCTGTGATTGCATTGGTTCTTGAGTTCTCATCATGTAAAAACTAACTGTTTGATATGTATTCATAAATACTGAGACAGGATCGTATTGGA
>JAJDVC010000257.1 GCA_022826305.1 Gammaproteobacteria bacterium
TCCACCTCCGGATTTTCAGCAAGCGACGCTGTGCCGGTTCGAGTCACAGGCGGACCATTTCTGGATGGTTTCGATACACCAGGTGCTGCCGGACCTGTTCGCCGACCGCACCAGCTGTTCGCCGTGGTGGCCGAACCGGTATCGCATGCTGTCTGGCGGAGACTGGCCCGGGCGCATGTCGGCACGCTGCGCCTGCAGCTGCTGTGCAGCGGTGCGGTGATCGTGCGCAATACCCGCCGAGTCGTGTTCATGCTGTCCGGGAGCTGTCCTTGTCAGGACCTGTTCCGCCTCGCGGTACAGCGCCTGGCGCCCGGATAGCGACTACCCTGGCACCCTGATGCCCGATCACGCAACAGCGTGAGGACTGCTCCTGCCCGGACCTCCGGCAACCGACGCCATGAGCGGTCCGCAGGCCTCATGCCGGCCCCGTGCAACCGCCTGCAACGCAGAAGATACCGGCCAAACCGGCTGCTCATCATCCGCCACCGGCAACCCTTGACCGGATACGGCTGATATCCACTCCTGCACACCCTTCATGCAATGTTCGAGTTATGGGTAAGATCCCTGAAACCATACCATGCCGGAAGCAGGGTGACATTTCTTCCTCTGTCCCTACTTCTGGTCTTGGAAATGTCGATTAATGGAATATGACCCAAGAGAGGTGAGTTCCCACAATGGCGAAAATTACTTCCGAACATGACCTTGATGAACCAGCGACCGAAGAACGGTGTGTTGGATCAGGTGTTCGAACAACTGCAACGGATGGTGCACATCCGGGTCGAGTACACCTTTCTTCGACCACCGGTTCACGCCTGTGCAGAGCGTGTGCCAGTTGCCGAAATGCGCCGGTCACCATGGATCGGCAGCGCGGTCTCCTCAATCGCGGTCGGCAGGCTTCAGGAATCGCAGCCGCCGAACCGGTACGGGGAGCGGTCCATGATGCCAGCCCATCTGTCTTTCGGAACATACTACCGCGTATACAGTGCGGTCAAGCACTCCGCGGACCTGCCTAGTCATGAACTCAGGCATGCGTGGGCGCAGGATAGATTCGAGCAGATTACGGGATTTCCGACCCCGCTCGCGGGGGGACCCCGCGTTCAGTCAGCTTTCCAGGGACGGCCAGCTCAGATGGGAACAAGGGGTAGCCGGGATCGGTGTTTCCCCCATCTTTACCACCGGCTCCGCATGCTGGGGACTGCTCCGCCCGTGGAAAAGTGGGGAAAACCGTGGCTGAATCAGCGACTGTGCATGGCCGCGACATCAGTCATCGGCAAGCTCGAGGCGGCGTTCGATGCGCTCGATGCGCAGGTTCAATGAAGCCAGACCACATCCCTGTTCAGGTCACTCTGCACCAATGCAGCCATATGGTTCTTGACAGCCAGTAGTTCGTTCTCGATCCGGCTGAAACGACCGTCATGATCCCGAAGCTTCCCCTGAATGGATTTCAGATGTTCCAGCAGGAGTTGGTTGGTCACATTCTCTGTCATCTTGTCGTATTCCCTGTGCGCTTTACCGGATCAAGTCTAGCATATCGGAGAACAGACTTTCATACATGACCCGCATGTCAATGATTTCCGTTCGGGATTCTCCGGTCATGGCGTCGGACATCATGAGACAGTCGGTGACCAGCCCTTATCCTGTCTGCCCGCCAGTGTCCGGTACGGTACGGCCGGCAAGGGGTGTGCCGCCGCCCGTGGGAGCTGTCTACACTGTCGAGAATCACACCAATCTCAGGGCGGAGGGGGTGCTGGCGAGCAGCCTTTCGGCAAGATCGTTGGAGTGCCTCCTAGCCCGAAAAATGCATGAGAGAGGAGAGTGGAATCTCCATTATGTGATATAATTCAATGACTTGAAACAGAATTACCGAAGCTTCCACCCATGACACATGGTACCCGCAACACCATCCGGTTTTCAAGACGCAAGGTCGAAGCCGATTTCCAGAGCGGCGCCATCACCGGCAACGGCGGAGTGATGCTGGAGAGCGGGCGGGATCGCCGGCTCGGTCCGAGTGCCCGGATTGCCCGGTTGATCGGCGATCCCCGCCAGCAGGCGAGTTGTCGGCACGGCAGGCCGAATCTGCTGCGTCAGCGGCTGCATGCCCTGTGCCTGTGTCATGAGGATCCGGACGATCATGCGAACCGTTCCCGGATGGTTTCGATACACCGGGTGCTGCCGGAGTTGTTCATCGAGTCGTTCAGCGAAGCGCCCGAGGAACTGATCCCGGATTTCGATGCGACGGACGACCGGGTGCATGGCAACCAGGCGGGGCGAGCCTGGCACGGGTATTACCGCAGTCACTGTTTCCTGCCGCTGTACGTGTTCTGCAACGATCAGTTGCTGGTGAGTTGTCTGAGGCCGGGCAACGTGGATGGGGCGCAGCATGCCGGCGCCATCCTGTGTCTGCTGGTGCGAGTGTCATGGGATGAAGTACATCACGGGTATCGCCCTTGATCCGCGTATTACGGGTCAGTCGCAGGCGTTGCCGGATGAATCCCGTGAGCGACATGAGCGGAGCCGGGGGAAGCAGCGGCTGTTCGGGGAGATCGCCTGTCAGGCGGATACCTGGCAGCGTCCTCACCGGGTTCCGGTGAAGACGGAGCATCCGGTCGGGGGAGCCAGTCCGCATCATGCGGCGACCAGTCCCGAAGGCGACCAGCAGGATTTGCACGACAAGGTGTACTGCGCCGGGGCGAGATGGAGAACCGGATCAGGGCACCCTTGCACCCTGATACCCGATCACGCCACGGCGTGAGGACGCTTCTGCCCGGACTTCCGGCAACCGGCACCATGGGCGGTCCGCAGGCCTGATGCCGGTCCTGTGCAGCCGCCTGCAACGCAGAAGATACCGGGCAAACCGTCACCGGATACGGCTGATATCCACTCCTGCCCACTCTTCATGCAATGTTCGGGTTAACGGCGCACCGGCCTCCTCCGCCAAACGCATCATGGTCTTGCCGGTAGTGCTGCCCGGACTTGCCCGCTCCCTGCAGGTGCGACGGGTCACTGTGGAACAGTTCCGTGCCGTCGAATGCGAATTCGGACAGTTGGGCATGGCAACCCTCATGCCAGTAGACGGGTCGACGGACGGAAGCGGGGGAAACGTCGGCACCATCCGCTGATGTGGGGAAACCTTCGGGCAAGACGGAGAAATTGCCACATCCAGTGTAGCGTGGGATAGTCCTGCGGTTCCACTCCTGTCTGTAACCCGGAAATCATCGCAGGCGAGAAATCCAGGATTTGTGTTTAACCGCTTCCGAAATACGGCTAGAATCCGCCGAATGGACAGTATCAACCAGTTGCCCGCCGACGCCGGGGTCGTGATCTGCGGACACGGCAGCCGTGCAAGAATTGCCGAAAGGGAGTTCAGCCTGCTCGCAAAAGCCCTGCGGGCCCGCTATCCCGGCCTGAAAATAGAATACGGATTCCTGGAGTACTCGGCCCCCAACATACACATGGCACTGGACCGGCTGCTTGAACAGGGGGTTCGGAAGATCTACGCGATTCCGGGCATGCTCTTCCTCGCCACGCATGCCATGAACGATATCCCCTCGGTACTGAAGACCTACATGGCGGCCCATTCCGGGCTGGAGATCCGGTACGGGAACGAACTCGGCCTGCATGAGGAAATGATCCATGCATTCCAGACCCGGATACTCGATGCAATGAGCTTCGAAACCGTTCCTGAAACCGGCACGCTTTACGATACCCTGCTGGTCGTCGTGGGTCGCGGCACATCCGTCGCCAGTGCCAACGCCGAGGCAGCCAAGCTTACACGTATCGTCTGCGAAAACCTGGGGTTCGGATGGTCGGAAACGGTGTATTCCGGCGTGACCTTTCCCTCTGTCGGCAGGGGTCTCGAAATGGCCCTGAAGCTCGGGTTCAGAAAAACCGTCGTCGCCCCGTACTTTCTTTTCGGCGGCAGGCTGGTTGATCGCATCTATGGATACGTGGACAAGGTGGCGGGCGAACATCCCGATGTCGAGTTCTTCAAGGCCGACTATCTGAGGGACCAACGTCATGTCATCAACACCTTCGTTGCCCGGATTGAAGAATGCATATCCGCACACCCCGGCAGGTTGGACCTGATGCAGCAATTCGAGGAACGGCTGTCACGCGGCGAGGTGCATGTTCATCATCACCATGCAGAGTTCCGGCCGGAAAACGGTCGGCACACACACGGATCAGGCCATGCGCATTCACATCATCACCACGCGCCCTACCGCCATATCGGTCATCCGCACGGCCCGCGCACGATGATCAACGAAAACATCTGCTGCTGCTTCATGGGCCAGTTCCCGCAGGAAGTCATCGACGAGGAAACCTCGGGTAAGCCCGTCTCACCGGGAACGCCAGGCTGCCAGCGGCCGCAGCAGGACTAGGTATGTTGTCCCGGGATCGAGCGCCACCTGACGGGACGGCGGACAAGGCTGGCGGCGGCTTCGGGAATCTCGCGGGGCGCACTCCCCAGCGGGCGCCGAGCTCGAGGCCGACCACATGTTCGGGGGCCGACGCGGCGGCCTCGCGCCTGATT
>JAJDVC010000237.1 GCA_022826305.1 Gammaproteobacteria bacterium
AAATACAACGAACCGGGGGATGTCGAGCGCAGCGTCCTCAAGCAGCTGGACATCATCGAACGCAATGCCGGTCTGGAACCGTCTCCGGATGCCGGGCCCGAGCGACTTCAGGATCTTCTGGACCGTCTCCACCACCGTACCGGTCGGCAGGTGGTGGTCCTCGTGGACGAGTACGACAAGCCGATCCTGGACGTCATCGACAAGCCGGAAATGGCGACCGCCAACCGGGACTACCTGCGGGGTTTCTACGGCATCATCAAGGACAGTGCCGAGCATGTCCGTTTCGTCTTCGTGACCGGGGTCAGCATGTTTTCCCGGGTGAGCCTGTTCTCCGGCCTCAACAACCTGCGGAACATCAGTCTCGATCCGGAATTCGCCACCATCTGCGGCTATACCGACGCCGACCTGGATACCGTGTTCGCCCCGGAACTGCCGGGTCTCGATCGTGATCAGATCAGGGAATGGTACAACGGCTATCACTGGCTCGGCGACGCGAAGCTCTACAATCCATTCGATCTGCTGCTGCTGTTCCAGACCCGCAATTTCGAGGCACACTGGTTCGAGACGGGTTCCCCCACCTTCCTGTTCCGCATGATGATGGAGCGGGAGACAAGTCCGCTCGAACTGGAGCACCTGACCACGGAGGCCGGTCAGCTGTCGACATTCGATGTCGGGGACATCGGTATCGATGCCCTGCTGTTCCAGACCGGATATCTGACCATTACGGGCAGGAACAGGGAAGGCCCACAAACCTTCTACACCCTCGACTACCCCAATTTCGAGGTACAGTACAGCCTGAATCAGGGTTTGCTGGGCTACCTGGGCCGGCAGGGCAAGGAGGTATCGGACAGCAGCAGGGAACTTGTCAGGCTTCTGGTGGCCAACGACTTCGCGGGCTTCACTGACCGGCTCAGGTCGTTCTTCGCCGGAATTCCCTGTCAGTGGCAGGGCAGCAATGGTCCGGCACGCTACGAGGCGTGGTACGCCGGGATGCTGTACGCCTGTTTCCGCACCATCGGGCTGGATCTCCGGGTCGAGGATTCCTCCAGCCAGGGCCGCGCCGACATGGTGGTGCTCCACGGCGGCCAGGTGTTCGTGTTCGAGTTCAAGGTGGCCGACGGGGAAGACGATATGGACGCTGTTGCCCAACAGGCCATCGAACAGATCCGGGAAAGGGGCTATGCCGACAAGTACCGGGACCGGAACGAACCAGTCCACCTGATCGGCGTCGCCTTCGGCCGGGACGGCAGTCCGGCGGCGGTGAAGGTGGTCCCGGGTTGACTGGCTCGGAAGCCGTACGCAGCCTCCATCATCCTGCGGCTGTCTGCCGTATCGCACTCCGCACGGTCCGCCAGCGGATCCGGACGGAACAGCATCTTCAGCCCGCCTTCGTACTGACCACCCGACCCTGGCGAAGGTTGAGCGACCGGCTGCGTCCCGTCTCGCCGTCTGGGTCGAACAATAGACCCGCGGAAAAGCCATGATTCTTGCAGGCCACCAGCGTGCTGCCCGACATGTCGAGTGTAATGTTCAGAATTGGTAATGCAGAAGAACCCCTGTGTTACCTTGTCTTCAAGAATACTCCATGCCTACAGAACGGAATGAGGATCAGCAGGCGGTCAGGATTCAGGAAGATGGATAAAGGTTCTCCGATAATACTTGAGTTCCTCAATCGATTCACGTATGTCATCCAGCGCCTTGTGAGCATTCCGCTTCCTGAATCCCGACAACAGTTCCGGACGCCACCGGACGACGAGTTCCTTGATTGAACTCACATCCAGATTCCTGTAATGAAAAAAACGCTCCAGATTCGGCATGTATCTCGCCAGAAAACGCCGATCCTGACAGATCGAATTACCGCACATGGGCGATTGGTTGGCGCCGACATGACGGGAAATGAAGTCCAGCATCATTTTCTCCGCCTGCGCTTCATTGATGTCCGATTCCCGCACGGCTGCAACAAGTCCGCTTGCGGTATGGGTGCGCGTGTTCCATTGATCCATCTCCATTAGTCGCTTGAGCGGCTGCCTGATTGCCAGTACCGGCCCCTCAGCCAGGGTATTGAGTTGGGCGTCTGTAGCAACACAGGCAATTTCAATGATCCGGTCATTCTCCGGGGATAATCCAGTCATTTCCAGATCTATCCAGATCAGATTATGTCGATGCATGGCCCCTCGCTATCCCGAATTGCTGTTCCAGTTCCGCTGGTAAACCGCAGACACCAGTGCGACCGCTGCCGCCTCGGTTCTCAGAGTCTGTTTTGAAAGCTGCAATTTTAGTACGTTTTGTCTGTCCAATATCGATTTCTCGTGATCACTGAACCCACCTTCCGGTCCAACAATCATCAGGAGCGTCTCAACTTCACCATTGTACGGCACGTCCAGATCTGTCAGTTTTTCACCGGCAGGATCTCCCAGAAACACAAGGCATGTACCATCCGCTATTTCCGAACGATAATTGTCGAACAACTGCCCAGGCGTCATGGATTCGCCAATCCAGGGAAAGCAGGCCTGCCGGCACTGCTTGCAGGACTGAATCAGTACCCTGTGCCAGCGTGCTCGAACGGCATTCCTGAAATGGCCGGTACTGAAATCGCATTCAAGCGGCACGAACCCGCATATTCCAAGCTGGACAGCCATATCCAGCATCGTTGACTGACGCTCTCCTTTCGGGACGGCTGATGCCAGAATCCGGTAGGGAACAGATGGAGCATGATGTCCAGACTCTGCAATACGCACATCAAGGCTGTTTCTGTCCGAACCGATCGTCTGGATGCATGCCCGGGCTACTGCTCCCTTGCCATCGGTCAGGAACAACCAGTCCCCTTTGCTCTTGCGACGAGATAACAGCACATGGCGCGCTTCAGGGCCGGCAATCCTCTGGACTGCCCCGGGCCTGCCGACGCCCTCCACAAAGAACATGGATTCAGATATTTTCATCGTTTCGGAGTGTACAGATCAAACCGGACCTGCTTGCCATGAATCTCTCCCGTAACGCCTGACCGGATGGGCGGTGCATGACGGGAGCGTTTTACAACGACACGTCTGCGAGCGTGACGTAACGCGGTTTCCAGCAGCCCTGCATGCTCATCCAGCGCATCTGAATTGCCGTTGACAAGTTCCCGTAACAACATGATCCTGCCGGGGGAGGCCCCGGATTTCCTCCTGCCGGGATACATGGGATCGAGATATATGACGTCCGCACAGGTTTTTCTCCTTTTGAGCACCTCCCGGCTGTCGCCATGCACCAGGTCCAGGGAACTCCTGAGCCTGGTATTCGGATGATGATCAAGGGCATGCCGACTCAGTACATAGATCAGTGGATTCTGTTCACAGGCCATGACCCGGCAACCGGAAGCAGCAATAAGTGCAGCATCCATGCACCACCCCGCGGTCATGTCCACCACGAAGCCTTTCCGGGTTCCAATGGCACGCAGCAACGGATCTCTCCCGCAAGACGGCCGCCTCAAGCCAAGCTCGGCAATCCACGGCTTCCGTCTCTGATCAAGGGGGAACTCAAGCTGTAATCGTTCCCCGGATACGCGTAATCTGTACTGACTGACCGGCTCATCCCCTGCGGGCCAATCGGGTCCATGCACCGATATACGGAACAGGTCTGACAGCAACTCCGCTGCCCCCGAACCCTCCTCATCGCATACGATTGACAGGTAAGGAGTGTCTGGAATCATCGTTTACGAAGCACACGGTCAGGATAATTGTATAATTCCTCGCAAGAGAACCTTGGTTCTTGATATCGAATACAGTCTAACAAACGAGGTGCATCATGGGTTTCCTTTCTGGAAAAAGAGCGCTCATTACCGGAATTGCCAGCAATCGGTCCATTGCATGGGGCATAGCCCGGGCCATGCGAAGGGAGGGTGCAACGATTGCAGCAACCTATCCCAATGCGAAAATGGAACCCCGTGTCAGGAAACTTGCGGATGAACTGGATGCCCCTATCGTTCTTCCCTGCGACGTATCTTCCGATGACGGGATCCTGAACCTGTTTTCCGAATTGCGAAATACCTGGGAGGGGCTGGACATACTGGTTCACTCCATCGCCTTTGCTCATCAGGAGGAGCTTGTTGGCCCTTTCGTCGAAACGGTTACACGCGAAGGGTTCAGGGTTGCCCATGATATCAGTTCCTACAGTTTTGCCGCCCTGGGGAAAGCCGCATTACCCCTTATGGAAGGTCGGCAGTCCGCACTGCTTACAATCAGTTATATCGGATCGGTACGCGCTATTCCGAATTACAATGTCATGGGGCTCGCGAAAGCCAGTCTTGAGGCAAATGTACGCTACATGGCCCAGTCAATGGGCAAGAAAGGAATTCGGGTCAATGCCGTATCCGCCGGTCCCATTCGTACGCTTGCTGCTTCAGGAATCAAGGATTTTCGTTCCATGCTTGCAGGCTTCGAACAGGCGGCTCCCCTCGGCCGACTCATAACGATTGATGAAGTGGGTAATGCCGCAGCCTTTCTGTGTTCGGACCTGGCTTCCGGGATCACCGGGGAAATCACCTACGTGGACGGCGGATTCAATACGGCCGGAGCAATACTCACAACTTCCTGAATGCCTGGTCAGACGCCAGTCCGACCCTCTTGAGGTTTCTGGTCGGTGTCAGCAACGGCATTGGGTTGTCACATGTTCAATCCCAGGTCATGCAATTTTTGCCTTGATGGCACCCCGTCTGCCGACCAGCCCCGCAGAGCATAGTATTCAGGCAGCATGACATCCAGTTCGCATACGCCTCCCTTGTTGAATCCATCTGGTGCAGGTTCCTGAAGTATTCGCGGCGGCAGGGTATCGTCCGCCCTGGTAAGTCCTGCCCCGAGATTGAAAAGCTTCTCGAGGTTCCATATGCGTTCTCCGGCTTGCCTGAGTCGTGTTTCATCCCAGGTACCAGGCAGGTCAGCATCAAGCATCCTGGCAAAGTCCCCGTAATCCCAGGTGCCGGTTGTAAAGAGACATAATCCCGTCGAATCCACCATGGCGACAAAATCCTGAGTGGACGCACAGGCTTCAGCCTTGCCGCTGGTCCCCGGGGCGGCATAGTCCTCCGTAAAGGTATCATGCCTCAGGTGACAGGCACCGCGATTACTGGTCGCGTACCCAAGCCCCATACCCTGCATTGATCGCCCGTCGTAGCCCGCGAACTCCTGCCCTTTCGCCACCATGGCAAGTTCCGGTCGTCCATACTTTTCGCAAAGCAGACGTGAACCGAGTCCAAGATCCCTGCCAAACCCCTCGTACTTGCCGGTTTTCTCCGACATGACAACCAGGGCTTCCGCGTTGCCGAAGCTCAGATCCATACCATCCGTCTGCTCACGGCTGATCACACCCCGTTCGTACAATTCCATTGCTGCGGCCAATGTAACACCGAAAGAAATCGGATCCATTCCGTGCTCGTTCATCATGAAGCCGGCAAACGTCAGCGCATCCAGGTCATCAACACCGACAACAGGACCAAATGCAAATGCCGTCTCGTATTCAAGCCCACCAGAAGCCCTCCAGTATTCCGGTCGTTCCCGGACACTGAAATGCTGCGGATCGATCTTGGCAATCCGGCCACAACCGATAGTACAGCCGAAACATGCAGCGTTGCGCACCAGATTTGCATGTCCGTTGCGATTTCTAAGCGTTACTGCCTTGTGGTTTATACGGGTCGCGCCCTCAAATCTGACATCCTGGAAGTTTCGCGTTGGAAGTCCTCCAAACTCCTGCATGCTATCAAGCATGGCATGGGTGCCGTAACGCATGAGCCCCCGTCGATTTCCGCTGCCGTGCAACACTCCATTGGTTTCCGATATGGCGGCCATGAACGCTTCAGGAGTGTGAGCATCAACTCCTTTAGTTCCCCTGGCACAGATGGCCTTGAGATTCTTGCTACCCATTACTGCACCAACTCCTGAACGACCGGCGGCCCGGTGCAGGTCATTGACAACACAGGCAAACCGAACTCCCCGTTCTCCGGAAACCCCTATTGCAGCCACCTTTACCTGAAGATCCTGATGCCTCCTCCTGATCCATTCGTCGGCATGCCAGACACTGCGCCCCCATATTTCATCTGCCGGTAACAGTTCAGCGTGATCATCCCGGATGTTCAGGTAAACCGGGCTGGTTGACCTGCCCTTGATGATCAGCAGGTCGTAGCCAGCATACTTCAATTCCGCTCCGAACCTGCCACCGGAATTGGAGCACGCAATAGCTCCTGTTAGTGGTCCCTTTGTTATCACACCATAACGACCACTGGTAGATGCCATGGTACCACTCAGCGGGCCCGTGGCAAAAATCAGGACATTATCAGGCCCCAGGGGATCCGCTGCAGGATCCATCTCCTCGTACAGATACCGGGTACCCAATCCACGGCTCCCTAGAAAATCATGTGCCCACTCCATGTTGAGGGGTTCCGTGGTTACCTTGCCTGCCGTCAGATCGACGCGCAAAATCTTTTTCTGCCAGCTCATTGATCAATCTCTTGGGGACTAATGGATGAAACAGGGAATATCATGCAAAATTTTGTGCCATAAATCCATATCTAATTCCAGTTGGTTCAGGCAGAAACCCGATACGTCCGGTTGTCTGGAGCGGTTCCGGATCTATCCTACCGTCATTACCACGCCATTGCTCCTTACCGTATAGCGTACGGCGGCCGGAACTGATCCCGGGATCTTCTCTTCAACAGCCAATTCCGCAAGTTGATAGTGCACCGATCTCGTCAACTTTGCCTGCAAACCGCCCCTGATGGTCACATAGGGTGCAGGACCGGCATGCCGATGGATTGTCAGGGGATGATGTTTTCCTGCCAGCACCACATCATCCATGCTGGTCCGGAAATACAGATCTTGAGACTCGTTCTCCCCTACAACCCGCATCTCAACCGCAACAAACGGAACTTCATCAACCCGGATGCGGTACTTCAGTGCAGGTGTAACCAGATAAAACCCGTCCTCTTCAAGACGCAACAGGGTGGAAAACAGCTTCGAAATCCGCTTTCTTCGAATGGCGGAACCCTGGTAATGCCAGCCTCCTGCACTGTCGATCCGAATATCAATTTCCGCTGACTTCTCCGGTTTCCAATCCCCGACCGGCTGAAGCCTGAACGGCTTCAGTGAATCGAACAGATCATCGAGTTCCTCCACGATACAGGGACATTCCCGGCAACTGTCAGTGCGGGATACGCAGACTCAGGGCAGTACCCACCATCCGGGCTGTGATATCCACGGTGGAAATCACCTCCTCATATTGCATGCGGGTAGGACCAATAACACCCAGAACCCCGACCTTTCTGTGGTTCACCTCATAAGCCGCGGCAATGACGCTACAATCACGCAACAATTCATAGCCGGATTCTTCGCCGATAAAGATGTTCACCCCTTCTGTGAACATGCTCTTTTGCAACAGATCGAACAGGACCTGCTTGGTCTTGAATGTCTCGAACAATTGCTTCAGCCTGTCCAGTTCCGAAAATTCGGGAACAGACAGCAAATTGCTTTCACCGCTGACCAGAACATTGTCGTTGCTTTGCGACTCTTCCTCCAGCAGTTGTCCAGCCATGCTGATTGCGGTACGCATCTCGCGATGCATGCTCTTGCGATCCTTCTTCATATGTGCACAAAGTTCCCTGTGCACCGTATCGAAGGACTTTGAACTGTACTTGGAATTGAAGTAGTTTGCCGCCTGAACCAGTTCCGAATCCGAATAGTCGCGATGAACGGACAACACCTTGTTCTGTACCTGGCCGTTTTGGGTGACCAGAATGGCCAGTACCCGCTGCTCTGAAAGCTTGAGAAATTCAATCTGGCGGATGCAGGATTTCCCCTTGTCCGGGGTCGAGACTATCCCTGCAAAGGAAGTGACCTGGGACAGCATTTCCGTCGCACTTGAAAGTATGCTGTTCGGATCGGTAACCCCTTCGAAATGATCGGAGAAACGGCCCATTACCTCCTCGGTGACAGGTTCGGCTCTTAGCAGCTTGTTAATAAAGAAGCGATACCCCTTGGCGGTGGGAACCCGGCCGGCCGATGTGTGGGGAGCATGAATCAGTCCATATTCCTCCAGGTCCTGCATTACGTTGCGGATGGAGGCCGGACTCAGAGAAAATTCGGCATGTTTTGAGAGCGTTCTGGAACCTACTGGCGAGCCATCCTCGATATAACGCCTGACCAAGCCGTCCAGTACGAACTGGGCCCTTTCGGAGAGCAGGGATTGATCGCTTTCAGTCATGGGTAGATTCGATATCTCCTGCATGTCAGGGAAAAGGCTTTTACCGTGAATACGCTATCAATCCCCAACGGCCCATGTCAAGATTATTATGAATTCCAGCCGGATACTCCTATTGTATAATACTGGAATCAGCACTCAATTGAATGAGAAGGATATTGATATCATGTTGCCAAGGCACTTTTGCCGGCCCCTGCACACACTCCTGCGTTATCATCATGCCCTGCACACCACTCCTGATGTGCTTCTGAAACAACCGGAAGGATATCCTGGAAGAATACATCATGTTCCATCGAAAGAACCGGGAGAACGTATCGGTTTCCGGACAGCACAAGTCTCCTGCAACATGTCTTGCAAAGGGTGAAACGCGGAAATATCCGGACACCTTTGGCGACACCGTCCCGAACTGGAGCAGTTTGCAGGTACTCATGCCAACCAACACATCAATGCCAATAGCAACACTGTGACAATATCCAATATAGGACTGTTTGGAAAAATACAGGACGACAGCGTGGCCTATGCCGTGATCAAGGTGAAGGAGTTCCTTGAAAGCAACGACCTGTCGGTTTATCTTGGCAATACCACCTCTTCCGACATCGACGGATATCGACTTGATGATCAGGATATTCCTCCCGACAGGCTCCTGGATCTGGCTGTGGTCGTCGGCGGTGACGGCACAATGCTCAGTGTGGCAAGAGAACTTTCCAGATACGACATTCCAGCCATCGGCATTAATCTCGGCAGGCTTGGATTCCTGACCGATATCCCCATGGCGGATCTGGAGAGCAGTCTCTCAAAAGTACTGAACGGGAAATACCGAATTGAGGAACGCACCATGCTGAAATGCACGGTCGAGGAGAACAAGGTGGATATCTGCTCAGGAATCGCATTGAACGATATCGTGCTTTCCAAGAGCAATACTGGGCGCCTGATAGAATTCGAAATCCGTGTCAATGATAATTACGTAAGCCGACCCAGGAGTGATGGAATCATCATTTCCACGCCCACCGGTTCTACTGCCTATGCACTTTCCGCAGGCGGTCCGATAATTTCCCCGGGTTTGCCGATAATCAGCATTTCCCCGATATGTCCACATACCTTGAGCAATCGACCCATCATACTCTCCGAAACCGATCAAATCAGGGTAAGCGCAATCGAATCCAGGGAATCCCGGGCAAACCTGGTAATGGATGGAGTTCTCACTCATCAGGTCAAGGGCGAGGAAATACTGCACATCTGCAAATCCGACCGAAAACTGAAACTCGTCAAGATTGAAGGATTCAACTACTTCGAAACACTTTACAAGAAGCTCGGCTGGCAGGGTTAGGCATGATCGACTGGCTCGAAATCCGCAGATTCGCTATCGCGGATCATGTAGAGGTCGAGTTCGGGGATCGTTTCACGACCGTGACAGGAGAAACCGGATCCGGCAAATCCCTGATTGTCAACGCAATCAACGTCCTGACTGGGCGCCGCTCGGATTCCAGCCACATACGACACGAAGAGGAATCCGCAGAACTGCAGGCGGGTTTCATCCTCAACGATTCTGACCCGGCTCTCGATTGGCTCAGGTCCCAGGGAGTCGATCATGGCAAGGACTGCATCGTGCGCAGGGTTCTCAGGCGCGGTCGTCCAAGCAGGGGATTTGTCAACGGCTGCTCAGTTACAGTATCTCAACTCAAGGATCTGGGCAACATGCTGGTTGACGTCCATGGACAAAACGAGCATCACTCACTTCTTCGGAAATCCGTTCATCTCACCTTGCTTGACGATGCTGCGGGCAATGCTGATCTGGTTGTCGAACTGGCCAATGCCTATAACGAGATTCAACAAACCAGCAACGAGATATCCCGGCTCTTCGATACCCGGCATACGAACCAGGAAAGACACGACCTGCTCCGGTTCCAGATATCCGAGCTTGAGGAACTGAATCCTGAAGCGGGAGAATGGACTGAACTGGAGAAGAGACATCGTCGAGTCAGCAACCAGAAGGAATTGATTTCAGGTGCCGCAGGCATCTATGAGCATCTGTATGGCAACGAAGAAACAGGCATCTACTCTGACCTGCAGAAAAGCCTCCTTCTTCTTGAACCATTATGTGAACACGCTCCGGAACTGAACAGCGTCTGGCAGATGATGAATGAGGCCCAGATCAATATCGAAGAGTCCGCCAAGCAGTTGATCCCGGTTTTCGAATCAATCCCGCTTGATGCCGAAGAAATGGAAAAGCTGGAGAAACGGCTTTCCCGTTATCATGACATGGCAAGAAAGTTCCGGACTCCTCCCGAGAAACTCAATGTGCACCTGGCTCAACTAAAGAAGGAACTTGGCCAGATATCGGACCCTCAGGCAGAAGTCAATCGACTTCAAGACAGGCTTGAGAAAATGACGACACAATACCGAAAGCTGTGTATCGATATCAGCGCCAACAGGAAAAAGACAGCGCTCAGACTCGAGCGGGAAATAACCGGCATCATGCAGGAACTGGGCATGCAGGGAGGAAAATTCCACATTTCCCTGATGCCTGTTCCGGATGGCGCGATTACCCGATACGGCGCCGAGTCCGTTGAGTTCATGGTAACGACCAACCCCGGACTACCGCTTGGGCCACTCGGAAAAATCGCCTCGGGAGGAGAATTGTCCCGAATCTCCCTGGCAATCCAGGTGGTGCTGGCAAGCAGGCACCAGGCCCCAACCTTGATATTTGATGAAGTTGATGTTGGAATCAGCGGCAAGGTCGCCAGCGTTGTCGGGCAGAAACTCAGGGAGCTTGGGGAAAGGACCCAGATTATCTGCATTACCCACCTGTCACAGGTTGCCGCTTCGGGGAACCATCAGCTAAGTGTGAGCAAAACCAGTGCCGGCAAGGTAGACACCTCAATCAGACACCTCAGCCCAGAGCAGAGAATAGTGGAAATCGCAAAAATGACGAGCGGGAAACGGGTAACGGAACAAACTCTGGCACATGCCAGAGAGATGCTTCGCCTTGCCTGATTCACCGACATGGAAAGCCCCTTCAAGACAAGGGCCGCAGCCCTGGGAGATGCTTCCGGTATCGCAGAGTTGCTCCGGATTTACAGCGACCTTGGTGTACTGCTGCCCCGATCCGAATCAGATATCTACAACTCCCTGAGGGACTTTACAGTTGTCGATGACGGTTCGAAGATTATCGCATGTGCAGCCCTGCTGATCTACTCGCAGGAACTCGCAGAGGTAAGAAGTCTGGCCGTACACCCCGACTATCTCAGGCGTGGACTCGGGGATAAGATCGTGACACAACTTGAGTCCGACGCAGTCCGGCTGGGCTTGAAGAAACTGATGGCCCTGACATATGTGGTAGAATTTTTTGAAAGACACCAGTTCCGCGTGATTGACATGAGTCTCCTGCCGGAAAAGGTATGGGGAGCATGTATCAACTGTCACCAGTTTCAGAATTGTGATGAAATCGCAATGTTGAAATATCTATAACCCGGCAACCTGGATCATGAACACAAACCTTGCCAAACCTCTGCTCGCACTGATCGTGACTCTGCTCATGTCCGGTTGTCTTGTCTACAAGATCGATATCCAGCAGGGGAATGAAGTAACGGAAGAAATGATCTCCCAACTCGAGATTGGCATGACCAGGCGCGAAGTAACCCAGTTGATAGGGCACCCCTTGATTACCGATCCGTTCCACAAGGATCGATGGGATTACTACTATTCCCTGAAGGATGGCAAAACCGGAAAAGTCCGTGATCACCTTTCAACACTGATCTTTGCCGATGGGAAGCTTCAGGAGATTCGAAGTGACAGCAAGGACCAGTAGGGCTTCAACCCAAGGTGGCATAATGGCGGGGCTTTCCAAAAGCCCCATCCCATGATTCCGACGTTGAGTCTGGCATTCAATGGTGGATGTGTGAAGGCATCCATGTTGATATCGGTTGCCTGTGATGGAGAAGTTTTGACAAGGGATGTACGGGTTCGCCCTGTGCGGGATACAGCAGAACAGAGCCACCGGAGTCGTCTGGTGTCCAAACATCACTATCTTCCGTACGGGCGTACGAGGTCTGCCCGGTCATTCTCTCTGGCATGTTGCACTGCATGGAAACTCGGGTTGCCCTGACCGGCTGGCTGACAGGGGATATTCAAGGCTGGCACCCATGACCGCTGGGTTGACTGGCCCGGGGAGTAGCGGTTCCGGTACCTGAATCTGATTGCAAACAACAATCGGTTCGTGATTCTGTCGGGGAAAACAGATTGTTCGAAATCTGGCGTTCCGGATGCCGGGTTCGAGCCTGTGCAGGCTGTACCGGGACATGTGCAAGACTTGGTGGTTCCCGGCTCCGCTGGCGGAGGCATTCGCGGGTCCGGCGTGGTTTTCGGGTTCCTCACCGGGCTTCGAACTGGCAGGGTTCTGGCCAGATTCGGCGGTCCACGCACCTGCCCAAGATCCTGCTTCCTCGACCAGTTTTCCGATCCGATCAGCATCTTCCGCAAAAGGCAGAATCCTTTTTAACGGAGTCGTAGATATCTCTGTTGCGCTATAATGTGGCGCATGAGGACCACACAATCGGCAATACCTGTTGACATCAGGATGATGTCGGCGGCGATTGATCAACATGTGGTGCTGACACGGCAAATCACAATCATGGTTTCATGGCCGACACCTCCCTGCTGAACCTGTTCCACCCCGGCGACGGCAGGATTCCGCCGTATCTCGCCGGTCGCGATGTCGAGAAGGCCCGATTCGATGCCGTGGTGAGGAATCTCTCGAACGGTGTCGCTGCAGATGGAAACATGATTGTCTACGGGCCGCGAGGCAACGGGAAGACGGAGATGCTCCGTCATTTTGCGAACAACTGCGTGTACGACGGTACACGGCCCTCGATCCTGTGGATGACGCCGGATGACATGCAGTCCCTGGAAGACATGACCAGAGTAATGGCCAGTCAGGACAAGGGCTTTCCGGACAGATTTTCCCTGGTTGCCGCATCACTCGATCCCGGGATCGCCAGGCTCAGCACTGAAGTTGCGGTTGGTCGGAGATCATCCTTCTTCCGGGAAATTCTCGCAAGCCTGTGCGCCAGGAATCCTGTGGCCCTGATTGTCGATGAGGCGCACAATCTGGATCCGGGCATCGCCGGAGATCTTCTGAACGCCAGCCAGGAGATACGAGCGAATCCCGATACGCCATTCTTCCTCGTGCTGGCGGGCACGCCCGGCCTTGTGCCGTTGCTGCAACAGTCCAGTGCAAGCTTCTGGGAAAGGGGTGATATCGTCGAACTGGGCCGCCTGTCTCCGGAGGCTGCCGCGGATGCCCTG
>JAJDVC010000027.1 GCA_022826305.1 Gammaproteobacteria bacterium
TCAGCACAACCGCTAAAGGCATCGATCACCAGCAAGCCATGAACTCCATGCTTAACCGGAATGATACCTCATGTGAACGGATATCCTGTTCAATCTATTGAATCAGGATTTATTATACCCATCCCTGATCACAAGACTAAAACCTGACCATGGGTCAGGCATTACTGTCATCGGGGAACTTCTTCTGGCGAAGAAGTCTCAAGGCATGTTCCGGGCAACCATGCAGGTCGGCAGCAGAACATGTTATGGCGGCAGTTCTGGAAACTGCGTGAAATCCGAAAACACCAAGCTCGTTCGCGCAACCGATTGGTACCGTACCATTTTCGACCGAGGACCCTGTCCTGATCCCCGAGCCTGGAACTGTCGGAAATGCCGGGTTTCAGATATGCTATGGATTTGCTGTCCTATACCTCCAGTCACACTGAAGCAGAATGAGCGCGAAACTGTATAACCAACCGAAATTCGGCAGTTATGATGTCGTGATTGTG
Source organism: Gammaproteobacteria bacterium (assembly GCA_022826305.1). Classification (GTDB taxonomy): domain Bacteria; phylum Pseudomonadota; class Gammaproteobacteria; order Arenicellales; family Poriferihabitantaceae; genus Poriferihabitans. Next base: position 489 of record JAJDVC010000027.1, read on the forward strand.
GGAGGAGCGATGATTGGCTCCTCAATTGCCTGGTTTCTTTCCGACAATGCCGATTTCAATGGCTCGATCCTGGTAGTCGAAATGGACCCCACCTATGAACGATCTTCAACAGCCGCCACCAACAGTTGCATCCGCCAGCAATTTTCCAACGAGTTGAACATCAGGATTTCGCAATTCGGTGTGGAGTTTATCCGGGACTTTCGAAACCGGCTGGGAGGTGATTCATCCATACCAGATATCCATCTTGACGAATTCGGGTATCTCTACCTGGCAGATAACCAGTCTTTTGCAGAGGTTTTGCGTGAAAATCAGAAGCTGCAGCAGTCATGCGGGGTCGGAACCCAACTCCTGTCTCCTGAACAGATACAGGAGCAATTTCCTTTCTTCAACCTTGATGGGATTATTCTGGGCAGCCACAATCCATGTGACGAAGGGTATTTCGATGGTGCCAGCATGTTTGACTGGTGGAAGCGCACTGCCAGAAAAAACGGGGTTGAATACATCACGAACGAGGTTGTAGACATCCATCGAAACAAATCCCGAATTGAAGCTGTCAGGCTCAAATCCGGTGACTCTGTCCATGTCGGAACCGTCATCAACGCCTCTGGACCAAGAGCTGCCAAAACTGCCCAGATGGCAGGGCTCAACCTACCCGTTGAGGCGCGGCGAAGATATACCTTTGTTTTCGATGCAATGGAACCGCTCGATCATGACCTGCCGCTGACTATTGACCCCTCCGGAGTCCATGTCCGCATGGATGGCCGATACTATCTGGCAGGCTGCCCTCCCGAGGAAGACCCTGCCGTTGCATACGATGATTTTGATCTTGACGAAACAGTCTGGGAAAGTAGGCTATGGCCCGCCCTGGCCCACAGAATCCCTGATTTTGAAGCCATCAAGGTTGTCAATTCCTGGACCGGACACTATGCATACAATACGGTTGATCATAACGCCATCATTGGACCCCACCCTCAAATCCCGAATTTTGTGCTCGCAAATGGTTTTTCCGGACATGGTTTTCAGCAATCACCGGCAGTCGGTCGCGGTGTATCCGAAATGGTGACTTATGGCGCCTATAGAAGCCTGGATCTATCACCTCTTGGTGTCGAACGGATTCTTGAAAACCGACCTTTTCCAGAAAAAGCAATCATCTAGGGCGTGTTAACATAACCTGACAAACGTGTCATGCTAATTATCTGCTGATCTGGTTGAGCAACAGAGATGGCAAGCGCCGATGGAACTGATGTCTGATCAGTACGCACGAACGAATCGCGCCGCTGTTCCCGAAGCCACGTGGCCATGTCAGCCTGTCGAACCTGCAGATGCTCAACGCGATCCTGTACGTGGCCGAACAGGGCTGCAAGTGGCGCGGCCTGCCGACGCATTTCGGCAACTGGCACACGCTCTGCACATGGATGAACCGGTGGTCGAGGAAAGGTGTGCTCGACCGGGTGTTCGAGCAGTTGCAACGGGAGCGGATGGTGCGCATCCGGGTCGCGGCGTACGGCCTGGACAGCACCGGCAGCAAGGTGCATCCCGACGGCACGGGGCGCTGAAGGAAACGGTCCACAGGCCATCGGCAAGTCCCGGGGCGGCTGGAACACCAGACTTCATGTGGTTGCCGCGGATGCCCGAACAGTCGTTGCCTTCGGGCTCTCGCCCGGCCACGCACACGACGCTCCGCAAGGGCGCAGGTTGCTGAACCGGCTGACGCGACCGGCAGACAGTCCGGCTCCTGCTCATGGACCGGGCGTACGCAGATGACACGACCCGCCAACTGGTCCGTGCGCACGGGATTGCTCATCCCGCCACCTGACTTGTTGGAAATTTCATTCATCTTCAGTACTCCGTTGGTAATCGGGAGATTCCCGGTTGGTATCTGCGTTGCCGGGAATTCTAGTGATAGTCCGGATACCCGCGCAGAACATCGATTTTCACCTTGCATCGATCCCGGATCTCGTGGACCCACTCGGGTTGCATCGGTCGTGCATTGGGACCGCTTTCGCCGCCGACGATCACCCGGGATATGCCTTCGAGACCGATCTCCCCGACAGGACCGAGCAACGGTTCGATGGACAGGAACCGGATGCTGACCGGTGTATCCTGCAGATGCCGGATGCGACTGATTGCGGTGCGATCCTCGACGGACACTCCGAACCAGATGTGTTCGGGGGCCAGGCGACCGGAATATCTTTCCAGCAGATAGCCCCTCATCAGGGAACTGCGCTTGGTCAGAACCTGGTAGACATGTCGGTCGACCGCCTCCATCGTGTCGAACACACGGTCGATGAATGCGCGGTCCATGCCCTTGTGGAAAGGATCGCTCATCGAGTTGACGAAAATCATTCGCGGCCTTCGCCATTGCGCGGGCTGTTCCAGTCTGGACGACCAGAGTCTCAGGTCGAATCCCTGCTCGCAGGAGTGACCCCTGATCCCCCGCCAGCGCTCGGCGAAACGCTCCACATGGCAGTTGTCGCAACCCTTCGTGATCTTTGTACACCCGGTTACCGGATTCCAGGTCGCATCGGTCCACTCGATCGAGGATTTGTCAGCCATACCTGCTTGACCGGGTTCGGTTCTCGGGTCGGGGTCAGGTATACCAGAACCCGGATATCCAGGTGTCGACGCCCGGGACCCCGGAACGCAGTTCCGCCATCATTCCCCCGGATTCTGATGCATTTCCGCTTGATCTGTTCGGCACTCTCCGGTAGTTTTCTCCCGGAATCAGGAGACACCTGCATGAAGAATTGTTCCCCGGGCAAGTCGCACCACGAAGGCATCAGCATGGTCGAACTGCTCCGGCTTTTCCCGGACGACAAAACTTCCGAAGCGTGGTTTGCCGAACGTCGCTGGAAGAGCGGCATTCACTGCCCGCACTGCGGATCGGACAACGTGCAGACAGGCTCAAGGCACAGGACCATGCCCTACCAGTGCCGCCAGAAGGCATGCGCGAAGACGGGAACAGTCATGGAAGGTTCCAGACTGGGCTTTCGGGTGTGGATGATCGCGACCTGCCTGCTTTCGACCGGCCTGAAGTCGGTTTCCAGCATGCCGCTGCATCGCGATCTCGGGATCAACCAGCGATCGGCATGGTTTCTCGCGCACCGTCTGTGCGCCGCGCTGGCCGAAGGGAGCGACGTGTCCTGCACGCCGTCATCCAGGCACAGCCTGTCTTCAGGAGCGAGGCCATGACTGCACCCGCCGCAATCGCGCCGTCGGCCAATTCGACCGGGACCGGCCGCCGCATCGCCCGGCGTCGATCCAGGAAGATGATTGCCTTCGGCTGGTATGGCGGGAAGTTCTCTCACCTGGATTTCCTGTTGCCGCTTATCCCGGCCGACGCCACGCATTTCTGTGACGTGTTCGGCGGTTCGGCGGCCGTGATGCTGAATGTGGAACCTTACCCGGTAGAGACCTACAACGACCTTGACTCGGAACTCGTGAATTTCTTCGAGGCCCTGCGCAACCAGGGTCCGAAACTCATCAAGGCCATTGGCCTGACACCGTTTTCCCGGGAGGAGCTGGTGCGGGAGTGCACCCCGGAAGAGGGGTTGTCGAAGCTGGAACGCGCCCGCCGGTTCTACATTCGGGCAAGGCAGACACGAACCGGCCTGGCGCAGACCAGCAGCGAAGGCCGATGGGCGCATTGCGTCCTTACCTCCCGCGCCGGCATGTCCGGCGCCGTGTCACGGTGGCTTGGATCGGTCGAGGGGCTTTCCGAGATCGCGCAACGGCTGCAGCGGGTACAAATCGAGAATGCCCCTGCCGTTGAGGTGATCCAGAGATACGATACTGCCGACACCGTGTTCTATGTCGATCCGCCCTATGTGCATTCCGCACGGGGAGACTCTGCCGCCTATGGCTACGAGATGACCGACGATGACCATGAGGGACTCGCCAGGGTTCTGAACGGTGCCCGGGGGCGTGTGGTGCTGTCCGGATACCGAACCAGCCTCTATGACCGTCTCTACGGGAACTGGAGACGCGTGGATGCCGAAGAACGCAATTGCCACTCCGTGCGCAAACCGCGCCAGGAGTCGGCATGGCTGAACTTCTGAGGATGGACAACGCCGAAGCCCGTGAATGGCTGGATGGTGCGTGGGTGCGCGTTCTGGAAACAGGGGTTGGCGAACCGGACAGCGAAGTTGACCGTCTGGTCGATTCGCCATGCGATACTGATGCAGATGCTTGGCAAGATTGCCAATACGCAAAGAAGTCTCCTGAGTCTCCAGCTCGGAACAGGACAGTCCCCAGGCGATTGGGATGCACGAAGTTTCTGTTCGGCGGTAATCGTGCCATGGGTGGCCGACAATCACGATGTTATTGGCAAGAGCCCGGATCCCCATCTCAACAACCCCCTGCGGCGGCGCAGGCTGGACGAAGGGACTCACCAGTTGCGCAACAGGCAGGAGTGGGACGCCCTCGTGACGTTCCTTGCGCCGCTGGACAATGCCGGTCGGATCAAGCTCGAATCCGCTTTCATTCGTTGTCTGGAGAGCGCGGCTCGGCGCCTGTCTGCACAATCATTCGGATACCAGGTTCCGATCCGTGTCAGCCTGCCGCAAATGCTCCGCATCCTGGAAGCGTTTCTTTCGGAATCGAGCGGCGGCCTGCGACCCCTGGTCGTTGCCGCTACAATGATGACCGTCCTGGGGAGTGCCTTTTCCCTCTTTGCAAACGTGTCCTCGCAAGGGCTGAACGAAGCGGACTCCCCTACCGGTGCACCTGGCGATGTGATGTGCATGGACGCTGGCGGCAACATGATGCTGGCCATCGAGGTCAAGGACCGCGCCCTGACGCTGGCCGATGTTCGCGGTTCGACGCAGAAGGCCCGGGCGTCAACCGACCCGTTGAGCAATCTGCTGTTTGCGGCGCCAGGCATGCGGCAGGACCAGCAGGACGCGATCCGCGAAAACATGGAAACAGCCTGGGCATCCGGACTGAACATCAGTCAGATCGACATGATTGATCTGGCCAATGCAGCGTTCGCGTTGCTTTCCGAGGAATGGCGGCCCAGGTTGTTGCGCGCAATAGGGTCGGAACTGGACCGGAGGGCGGACCATGTGCATCGTCGTGCGTGGCACGACCTGTTGCCCAATATCGGCAGGGAGGACAGATGAGAACCGGGAACTGCGCGAAGTCGGGATCATCAGGCGGGAATATCAGCCTGGCAAGGTGGAACTGGAAGCGGACATGAGGGTTGCGGCGAGTTTCGAAGAAGCCGTTGACGCGCTCTGCCAGCCCGTCAGCATCGGGCATGTTGACAAGCCGCGCCAGACGATGCGGGGCAGTTCCTCATGGAAGAAGAGAAGGCCTCTTCGCAGAGAGGCCCGGGGTTTGCCGGTTGCCGGAGCAGCCGGCCTTACGGGCCGAACCTGGACAGTAGCGGGATCAGCAGGTCCCGCGCCGCGCCCGAAAAGGCTGGATACTGTCGTCACACTGACATCCGATAGCTGAACCCTAACGAATATTATCGACAATTTCTGTATCAGGCCTCTCGGCTCAGCATGTACTGGGCAGATCAAACCATTGTAATATTCCGAACCTTGTACTAGAATTTGTCGGACCTGAAGAGTTATGAACAGATCACCGGATGATTGCGAAAGTGATGCAAATCCATCTTGGTGACTTCAGTACATTCATTGGTAAGGACCGTTTCCTGCCGGGTTCATACACGTTACCCAGGTAGAAGTTTACGAGTTCGTATTTTTTGGTGGTGGCAACCAGTGCCCTCGTTTTCCGGGCAAAGGAATGCTGCATTAATTATCCGATGACATGAATCGAACGTGTCATCGGGTTGGGAGAGACAGGTACTGCTTGCTTGTCTGTACTGGCCGGACCAGACAGACAAAGCAGGACACACCGCACCATGCAGAGCCAAGGCAATGCTCCATGGGGCGGTAACTTGCTGAACTTTCCGGTTAAAGATCGGAATTTGACCTGTATGGCAACAGGTATCAAGCCAGAACCTTGGCGGAGAGTCAGACAGGAAATATAGCGGTTGTTCCTGTACAGGCTTCTGGGCAGGAGCCGGATTTCAGTCCTTGCCACATAGGCAAGCTTTCCCCCTTGTGCAGCATTTCTTGTATTGGCAAGCCCCTAAATGTATAAACCTGCCGAGTCGGCGGGGTTGGTAGCCTATTGAGCCCACAGGTGTATATTAGGCAAGGGATTGAATCATGAAAAGAATGTTGTTGAATGCCACGCATGCTGAAGAGATGCGGGTCGCGATCGTCGATGGTCAGACATTGATTGATGTTGATATCGAATCGGCTGTTCGTTCGGCCAGAAAAGGAAACATATACAAGGGAGTGGTCAAGAAGGTCGAACCCAGCCTTGAAGCCTGTTTCATAGAATACGGTGCAGAGAGACAGGGGTTTCTGTCCAAGAAGGATATCTATCGCGGCTATTTCTCCAACTACGAGCCAAGCATCGAATTCAGCGATGTCAAGATCGGGGAGGTAATCAAGCAGGGGCAGGAACTGATCGTTCAGGTGCAGAAGGATGAACGCTCAAATAAAGGCGCGGCGCTGACAACCTTTATCAATCTTGCTGGACGATTCATGGTGTTCATGCCGAACAATCCCAAGGGAAATCGCATATCACGCAACATTCACGGCAAGGCCCGCACCGAAATCAAGGAGGCCATTTCCGATCTCGGGATTGACAAGCTGCACTCCCTGATCATGCGCACCGAAGCGCTCGGCCGAACCAGGGAAGAACTGCAGTGGGATCTGGATTTTCTTACCCGCCTATGGGAAAACATTGAACAGGCCGCAAACTCCTCAAGTGGACCTTTTCTGATTTATCAGGAAAGCAACCTGATCGTGCGCTCCATGCGCGACCATCTCTCCAAGAATATTTCTGAAATTATCACGGACGATGAAGAAGTGTTTGAGCGAGCCGGAAGATTCATGAAACAGGTTGCACCGGATAGCAAGGCGCAACTGAAGCTATATACCGATTCAACCCCGTTATTTTCCCGATTCCAGATTGAGGGGCAGATTCGCTCTGCCTTCGAAAGAGAGGTCAAGCTCTCGTCAGGAGGCTCCGTGGTCATCGATCATACCGAAGCCCTGACTGCCATTGATGTCAACTCCCGCAAGGCAACCAAGGGGACAGATATGGAAGAAACTGCCTTGCAGACCAATCTGGAAGCTGTCGAGGAAATCGCCAGACAGCTCCGGTTTCGTGATCTGGGCGGACTGGTGGTAATTGACCTGATTGACATGGAAAAACCTGAAAACCGACGCACTATCGAGTCCCATCTGAGAAAATCCCTCAAGATGGACCGCGCCAGAGTTCAAGTTGGACAGATATCCGAATTCGGGTTGCTGGAAATGTCGCGACAGCGGATTCGCTCATCCATCACCGACATCAGTTATCGAACCTGTCCCCGCTGCAATGGTGTCGGATCAGTCCGAAGCGTAGTTTCAGCAACCATCGATCTGCTGCGGAGTATCGAAGAAGAATCTCTAAAGCCCCAAACCGAAGGAATTCGAGCGCAGGTGCCGCTTGACATGTTTACCTACCTGTTTAATGAGAAGCGACATGAAATTCTGGAGCTTGAATCACGCTTGGGACGATCTGTAACCATTATTCCCTCAAAGACACTTGACAATCCCCTTGTAGAACGTTTTAAAAGCGATGAACTGGACAGGATTTCCAGACTTTTCAGTTATCAGCAGGATGTACAGGCTGATTATCACCCCCCTGATAGAATGCTCAACAAGCCTCCCTCAAAACCAGCCGAGCAGGCACGCGTACATACGGACCAGATCGAGCATATGCCTCTTCCCCGGCCCAGGAACAGCGCAAGCAACTCATTTGTCCAGAACCTGATTGCTCGAGTTTCAAGTCTCTTCTTGCGATCAAACAGACAGAAAAAGGCCTCAAGTCAATACAAGAAGCGCAGTTCACAAAAGTCATCTCCTGACAATCAAAATCGAAAGCCAAGACAGGGGGGGAGAAAGCGCAGTTCCGGTGTCCAGCGCACCTCTTCTGGCCCGAATAGGGAAAGGAAACAGGCAAACACCAGAAAATCAGGGCCAAAAGCCAGCCGACCGGATAAGAGACAAGAGCACGAAAACCGGAAACCGGAGGAGAAAAAGGCCGGATCTCAGCAAAGAAAGGGCCAAACCCGTAAAAAGGGTGATGGGCAACCCCCTTCGGAAAAACAGTCCAGAAATCGGCCCATGGACAGAATCGAACTGGATAAGCAGCCACCAAAATCCGGACAAATACCATCGTCACATTTAGACATTCCTGCTGACATACCAGACGATATCGGCAATCGAAAGTAGGATCAATTGTGGTCAAATACCGCCAAGCACTCAATGTGAGCGGTCCCGGGAAACATGTCGACCACACCTGCATGAGCCATCCGATAACCCAATCTGTTGACAAGGACATCCGCATCTCTTGACAGGGTCGCCGGATTACAGGACACATAGACCAGTCGCTCGGGCCGCATGACTGGAACCACCTCGCAAACAACCTGACCGGCTCCTGACCTGGGCGGATCCAGCAGGAATTTGTTGAAATGCCGGCCGCCCAGCAGTCCTGTCGCCTCCTGGTACAGGTCCGTTTTCTGGAAACATATCCGATCCAGATGATTCAGCGCCGCATTTTTTCTGCCCTGCTGAATCAGGGAGAAATCGCTTTCGATTCCAGTTACTTCTGCTCCTGCCTGCCCGATGGCCAATGTGAAGTTCCCCAGTCCGCAAAACAAATCCGCTATGTTGTCGGATTCACAAGGTTCCAGAAGCTCAATCACCTGCTTGACCAGGGCTTGGTTCACCTGAGGATGAACCTGCACAAAGTCCAGTGGCCCGAACTGCAGTTCCAGACCGAAGTGTTCATGTCGATAGAACAAGCTGCAGGAGGTAGAGGGAGATACGGCGCTTAGCGAATCAGGACCGGCTGATTGTGTGTAAACCATGATCCCTTCACTGCTTGCAAACTGCTCCAGCAGGGCATGATCCGCTTCGCTGAAAGATTCAAGATGTCTGAATACCAGGGCAACTGAATCTTCTCCAGCCGCCGCCTCCACCTGCGGAACCCGGCATCTGTTGTCCAGATCGGAAATTACTGAATGCAGGACAGGAAGTAATCGTGCGATCCGGCGATCAAGCGTCTCACAACTCGATAGTGAAGTTATGTATCGGCTCTCGCGCTCCCGGAATCCCACCAGGATACCTCCTTTCTTTGGAACCAGCCTGACCCCCAGTCGAGCCTTGCGCCGATAATGCCAGGCTGCACCCCGGATCGGCTCAAGTATGTGCTCCGGCCGGACCCCGCCTATCTGCTGGAGGTTGTTTATCAGAGTCCCTTGTTTACGGACAATCTGCTCCTGAGGATACAGGTGTTGCAAGGAACATCCACCGCATGTCCCGAAATAGCGGCACAATGGGTCGGTTCGATAGGGAGAAGGGTTCAGGATATCGACTAATCGTGCCTCGAACATCCCGCGCCGTTTTCTCACAGGCAGAAAAGCTATCGTCTCCCCCGGCAATGTGCCGGGAACAAGATACACCCTCCCTTCAACCCTGACAATGCCCTGTCCATCGTGTGACAGGTCCTCGACCACAGAAATTTCCTGACACATCAGGCTGGGCGCGCAAACGCTATCGCAATGAATCGACGATAGGCCCGAAAGCAATGAAGCGGAAAGATGACATCGGAGTTGTCGAACCGCGAGAAGCTCCTGCGGAAGCTCTTGAGCCGTCCGAACAGTCGCCCGACCTCATTGCGCCACTTGCAAAACTGGTCGTATTCCCGAGGAGTGACCCGATTCCTTCCTGGCGGAACCCCGGGCATGAAGCCGCGGTCATGTATCAATCTGCGGGTTTCATCGTCCTTGTATGCCCGGCCCATGATCAAGAGTGCTCTGGTCGATGGCTTCGCCAGTCGATTCAGGAGCTTTCGCCCGTCCGGGGCGCCTTGCACATGGTCGGGAGAGAGCGTCAATGCAACGACCGTTTGGGCATCCGCGGCAACCATATGAAGTCTGGTGTTCCAGCCGCCCCGGGACTTGCCGATGGTTCGCGGTTCTTTTCTTTTCGAGTGCCCTCGCCATCGGGATGGGCCTTGATGCTGGTGCTGTCGAGACCCAATGCCTCGATCCTGATCCGGATGATCCGGTCTCGTTGCAGTTGTTCAAACACCCGGTCGAGCACACCGTGCTCCGACCACCGGTTCATCCGCATGCAGATAGTGTGCCGGTTCCCGAAATGCTTCGGTAGCAGCGATGCAATCCGTTCGTACTGGTCAGACGCGAGTTCCATCGGTTCTTGACCCTCCGCTCTGCTCCGGTCGAAAATACGGATAGTTGCTATATGACACTCATGTCAGTTTGCGTCAATACGCCCTGGCGTATCGCCGCCTGAAGCCTCTCTCCAGACTTCCAGAAACTTCTGCAGATGAACCTCCCCGGATTCCTCCAGCAGTTTTCTGGTTCTTTCACACTCACTTTCATACCGCTCTTTGGAAAGTTCTCCTCTTACCAGTTCCCATTTCAGGTATATGAGATACGTATTCAAGACATCCGTTTCGCAATAGTTTCTGATCTCCTTATGCCCGCCTTCAAGATAAGTCTCCCAGACTTGCTCACCACTTAATCCGAGCTTCCCGGGAAAGCCGAGCATGATGGCAACCTGACCCAGGGGCGCTGCGGCACGCATATTGAAGCCTGACAGTATGTCCATGAGATCAATATGCCGCCAGTGGTAGCGGCTTAAATAGTTGTTGTAACGAAACGACCTGTCTTCATCTCCCAACTCCCAGTAACGGGCGGCATCAATACCATAGATCATTGAACGGTAATGGAGAACAGGCAGGTCAAACCCGGAACCATTCCAACTGACAAGGGTCGGACTGAATCGGGCGATTCCATCGTAAAACCTTGTTATCAATTCCCGTTCATCTGCCGCCTCACTGCCCAGAGACCAGATTTTCAGGGAATCCGCAGAACGGTAAAGAACCGAAATTGCGACAATTATATGCTGGTAATGGGGAAGAAAATCCGAGCCGCCTGTCTTCTGGGACTGCTTGGTTGTCATGGCGCGCGCAATGTCCTCATCAGACAGCCCGTCAAGATCATACAGACGTGTTCCCAGCATTACATCGGGGACAGTCTCAATGTCAAAAACAAGGATGTTCACGGACGGACTGCCGTTTTCCTGACTACTGGTTTACAGGAAGCGAATGGACGATATTCCCAAGGGGGACAAGTCCGCCGTGCAGGGACAGATACCTCGAGTCGGCCTGTTGTAATACAAACCCCAGACCTCGTGCAGTGAGTTAACATGTTATTTGAGCACACTTGTCAGTCATGTCAGAAACCCCTGTCAGCATAATTGCAAAGTCGATGCGTTGGCAGCATGCATGCCTTTTTCGACATCGGGACAAGAGGAACATTTGCCGATCCCCAGCCGACATCAATCATGGCCAGAAGCATCAAGCTACTGGACCCGGGAGTATGACTGTGGTTCACTGAAACCCGACATACCGGATACAGTCTATCATGAGTACAGGGGAAACAGTTTCGTGGTTTACTGCTCCATGCTCACGGGAATGCGCTTTTCAATCATCTCCCAAAGGAATTCCCCGTATAATATTTCGAGCAGAACCTGATAACTTCCTTCATACTTCAACATCCAGATCAGAATCGTGAAAAATCAGGTTACAGAATTACTGGTATCCGAACTGATCAGGAAAACCCGACCTGCTCTTGACGCTCAAGACATCTATTTCATAAAACGATATTATCATCGGCTCTCCAGCCAGGATTATGACCCCCTGGAAGCAACCCTGCTCGGAGACTGCGCTCTGAACCATCGCGAACTCGGGAAAAAACGCCTGCCCGGCGAAGCGATCATTCAGCTACAGAATATTGCCCCTTCAACGACACAGACCGATATCAGTCCTGAAAGGACGATAATCTATATTATCCTGGATGATACCCCCTTTGTAATAAATTCATTGCAAATGAAACTTACTGCGCTGTCGAAAACAGCCACCCGCCTGTTTCATCCGCATTTCGAAGTCACGCGAGACTTGAACTCGTACGCACAGGGATACTTTCGCGTGGACAGGTCCGGCAAGCCCCGGCATGTCAATTCATGCATGGAATCATATATCCAGTTCACCATTGATTACACACCCGAGACGGAACATTCCGCCATAACAGAGGCCTTGCGGGCGATTCTGACCGATATAAGAACTGTTGTATCAGACTGGCAACAGATGCGTGCACACGCAGAACAATGTGCTGAGGAACTGCGGCACATGCATAACATGCCCAAGGCGACGGAATACAGGGAGTTGTTACAGTGGATGGTGAACGATCATTTTGCATTTATGGGGTACTGTGAGATCAATCACCCGGACGCTTCTCCCGAAGCCGCCGACCCGATACCGGACACCCTGCTCGGCATGCTGCGCACGGCAAATGGCAGTGGTGAATATCTGGTGAACTCAATACTGCCACCCATCATTTGCTCCCGGAAAATGCCTGTCGTCATTACCAAGGCGCGCAGCACATCGGAAATCCATCGACCCGGCTACATGGACTGCATACTTCTCAGTCGAGCCGCTGTCCCGCATGAAGCTGTTCAGTCCAATGGTCACCGCATCAGTTGCATCATGGGCTTCATGACCGGATCGATCGAAACCATGCCGACCTTGTCCATACCCCATATCCGGGAAAAGGCCCGGCACGTACTCGAAACGAGCGCATTACGCAAGGCAGGTCATGCCTACAAGGAACTGAACACCTTGCTGAATACCCTGCCGAGAGACAAGCTCTTTCATATGGAACCCCGAAAGCTCCATGCCCTGTGCATGACCTTGCTGAATCAGGAACGACGTAAAACCCGCCTTCATCTACACCGACACATTTGCGGCCATTTCTACTCCTGTCTGGTATACGTTCCGAGAGACCTGTTCAACAGTGACCTCCGTCTACGGATTCAGAAATACCTGGTCCGGGTTCTGCACGCATCAACAATCGAGTTCGAAGTTTACTTTTCAAAATCGATACTCGCCCGTATTCACTACACAGTTCATGCCGACCCTGCCCTGAAACCTGAATACGAAGCGACCAGAATGGAACTGGATGTACAGAAAATTGCTCGCGACTGGCATGAGAATCTGTTTGAAGCACTGAAATCCCTGCATTCCCACGAACTTGCACAAGAGAAGTCAAGCCAATATCAGGGAGGCTTTCCTGTCATGTATCAGGAGGATTTTGATGCAGCTACTGCAGTACAGGATATCCGGTTACTGGACAATCTTGGAGAAGACCGGATCCAGACCCGCCTGACTCCATCAATACGCAAGTCAATCCCTGTCTCAGACGGGATCAATGCAAGTTTCAAGGTCTTCAGCAGCGAACTTGCCATCGCACTGTCAGACATTCTGCCCATTCTCGAAAACATGGGTGTGCGTATTCATAGTGGCCGCCCTTACCGGATTTCCCCTGCAACCAGCAAGAGATACCTGTTATTGGACTTTGAAATATCGCGTCTCAACAAGCAGTCGTTCGACTTCGACAAACACGCACATCTCTTTGAAGAAACGTTCGTACGATGCTGGAACGGGGAAATTGAAAACGACCGATATAACTCCCTGTCCCTGATTGCGGAACTGGACTGGCACCGAATCAGCGTATTCCGGGCCTATTACCGCTATCTCAAGCAAATAAGATTTCGCTATAGCGAAAACTATATTATTGAAACCCTGATACGGAATCCCGGTCTTGTCATCTCCATCTCCCATCTGTTCGGCATCCTTCTTGATCCGGGTCGGAAGCAATCCGGTCATCGAAAACACGCCTTGAGCATCAACACGCAACTGGAACAGGTAGCCTCTCTGGATGAAGAACGTATCATCCGGGCCTTGTTTGATGTAATTCAAGCCACGCTCAGAACAAATTACTTCCAATCGAGTTCAGATCGCACCCCGAAACCCTACATCTCATTCAAACTGAACTCTTCCTCGATACCACGAATTCCGGCACCGGCACCACGCTATGAAATCTTTGTCTACTCTCCACGTGTTGAAGGCGTTCATCTGCGTAGCGGGAAAGTGGCCAGGGGGGGATTGCGCTGGTCGGAAAGACCTGAAGATTTCCGAACCGAGATTCTCGGCCTTGCCAAGGCACAACAGGTAAAGAATACCATCATTGTTCCTGTCGGTTCCAAGGGAGGCTTCGTTGCAAAGCACCTGCCCCAAGACGGTCCTGACGAGATTCGAGAAGAGGTGGTTGCGTGCTATCGGATTTTCATCCAGGGCCTGCTCGACATTACGGACAATATAGTCCGAAACCGCATCATTCCTCCTGATCATGTCAGGCGACACGATGATGATGACCCTTACCTGGTAGTCGCAGCCGACAAGGGTACGGCCACGTTCTCGGATATTGCCAACGAAATTTCGACCCGCTATGGCTTCTGGCTTGGAGATGCCTTTGCATCAGGGGGATCCGCTGGATACGATCACAAGCGAATGGGGATTACTGCCAGAGGGGCATGGGAGTCCGTCAAGCGGCATTTTCGGGAACTCGGCAAGGACATTCAGAGCCAGACCTTCGCGGTTGCAGGTATCGGAGACATGTCTGGTGACGTGTTCGGCAACGGCATGCTCCTCTCCCGGAAGATCATATTGATCGCGGCATTCAATCATCTGCATATCTTCATCGATCCCGATCCGGACCCCGATATCAGCCATGCAGAAAGACAAAGGCTTTTCAATCTCCCTCAATCCGCCTGGTCGGACTACGATTCCCAGCTCCTGTCTCCCGGAGGTGGGATATATTCCAGGCAAGACAAGGCCATTCATCTGTCGCGTCAGGCAAGGAAAGCACTCGGTGTGAGTCGCAAGGTATTTACCCCGGATGAGTTGATATCGGCAATCCTGAAGGCTCCTGTGGAGATGCTCTGGAATGGTGGAATCGGCACTTACATCAAATCTTCCTCGGAGACCCATGCAGACGCTCAGGACAGGCATAACGATGCTGTCCGAATAGAC
>JAJDVC010000205.1 GCA_022826305.1 Gammaproteobacteria bacterium
ACGGCATGGTATGGGCCCGCTCCGGGTCGCTGCTGAATGGCCGGTCGCCCTCCCGCAGGGCGGTCGCACGGCTTGACGGGTCTCGGGCTCGGGTCATCGCTGCTCTTCTCCGGTCGGATCGTTAGGCCAGGGTTTTCCCGATCAGGATAGAACAGTACACCGCCAGGATCAAATCGCAAATTACCGGGTATTCTGATAAGCTGTGCTTATGCGAAATCTCAGGCAAAAGCTCCCGCCGCTGAATTCCCTGGTCTCGTTCGAGGCTGTGGCTCGGCAGATGAGTTTCACCCGTGCCGCCGAGGAGCTGTTCCTGTCGCAGGCCGCAGTCAGCCAGCAGATCAGGAACCTGGAGGGCTACCTCGGATTCGACCTGTTCATGCGGACCAACCGGCGTATAAGCCTCACGGCCAAGGGAAAGGATCTGCAGCACACGGTCAGCCAGGCGCTCTATCCGCTTGCAAGCGGCATCCAGGAACTGCGCCATACGGTTTCCCGGGATAATGCGATCTCCATTGCCGCCGACCAGTCCATCGCATCAATGTGGCTGATGCCGCGCCTGCCGGTTTTCCAGCAAAGATTCCCCGAGATTTCAGTCCGCCTGCTGGCAACGGACAGTGAGCGCGAGTGTCTTGGAGAAGACATCCAGCTTGCCATCATACATGGTAGCGGAGCCTGGCGCGGATATCGCAGTCAGAAGCTTTTCGAGGAGGAGGTGTTCGCAGTATGCAGTCCCGCCTACCGGGACGGAAACGCACTCACTGATGATCCCGGTGCGCTGACAGGCGCCGTCCTGCTTGACCTGGAGGACACTCACTGGGACTGGATAAACTGGAGAACCTGGCTGAGCAGGCTGGGGATACACCTTCCTGCCCATCATCGTCGGCTCCAGGTCAACAATTATCCGTTGTTGATCGATGCGGCCAGGAACGGTCAGGGAGTCGCGCTTGGATGGAAGTATCTGGTGGACGACGACCTGTGCCAGGGGCGTCTGGTACGTATCGGTGAAAACTCGGTAGTCACTGATCGCGGATACTATCTGGTCTGGCCTGATCATGGCCGACTGAGCGGACCCATAGCAAGGTTCCGGGACTGGTGCCGGGATCTGTAGGTCTGGACATGGGCTCATGATGGATTGGCAGGATCCCGAGCCCGCGCGCGGCAACACTATACGGATGTGCCCGGGATATCGGTCTGCGTGGATTACACCTGTCGCCCCGGAAAACCTCCCGGCCCCATGCTGGAAGACGCCAAGTCCTCGCCGTACGCCGCACCTGCGTGATGGAGGTCGCAGCAATTGCGAAATCAGCTTATCCCGAAAAATGCATGCTTGAACTTGTCAGGCATTCCGGTGCCTGTGCCAACCTGATTATCTGGAAGAACTCCAGGAGTTTCGCCGAAAAGGCTGACCAATGATCCTGACAGACACCCTTCCTGGATTCACCTGCTGCGCCGGGATGGCGATCCGCTACACGGGGCCGTGTAGAATCCACCCTGAAGAAGCGGTGAAGCCTGCTGGTGCCCCCCTGATCCGGCTGGAACTCTGTAACGGGACCCGTGGACATGAGGAGCATCAGGTACTGGAGGAATTTCCAAAGTACTTCCCGATCTTCCAGTCAAGGATGCTGTCTGGCAAGATGCCTGTAATCCGGCGCATCAGGCAAGATCACGTGGTATTGCAATTCCGGCACAACCGATATCGTCATCGCATCCTGCATCCGTCATCATGCGTACAAGCATGGAAACTGCCGATTCGGACTTCCACCTGATTGTATCGTTCAACTGAGTCACGGAGACCTGACAGCCCGAAACCCCGTTTCCGTTACGGGTAGTTGCCCCTTACCCGCTCCTTCCCGGGATCGAAGTGCGGAAACGGCACCACCGTCGCCGGAATCCGTTTCTGGTGTCCGTCGAGCTTGCCCACCTCGACCGCCGTACCGGGTGCCGAGTGCAGGACCTTCATCCTGCACAGGGCAATGTTCCTGCACAGGATCGGTGAAATCATGGCGCTCGTGACGGAACCCACCTGTTCACGCCCGATGAAGACCCCGTCCCCGTTACCACCCGCTTCCTCCCCGGCGAGTTCAAGGCCGACCAGTTTCTGCTGGGGATTCTCCTTGCGCCTGACCAGTTCGCCGCGCCCGATGAAATCGTCCTGCTTGGACTTCAGCGGGACCGTGAAGCCGATCCCGGCCTCGAAGGGGTCCGTCTGATCGCAGAACTCGTAGCCGGCAAAAATCAGTCCCGCCTCGATGCGCAACATGTCCAGCGCCTCCAGGCCAAGCGGCGCGATGGCGAATTCCCGTCCGGCTTCCCACACCGCATCCCACACCGCTTCCGCGTCACGGGGATGGCAGAATATCTCGTATCCCTGCTCACCGGAGTAGCCGGTCCGCGAACACAGGATGGGTACCCCGTCGGCATCGCCGATCCGGGCAATCGAAAAGCGGAACCACTGCAATTCCTCCACGCCGGCCTGGTCGGGCCGGGTCCAGACACACTTTTTCAGGGTATCCAGGCTCTTCGGACCCTGTACCTGCAGGTTGTGCAACTGGGAGGTGGAATCCTTGACCCAGACCCTGAGCTTTCGTTCAAGCGCCTGCTCCCGCAACCACAGCCCCGAGGTGTCGTTGCCGCCGATCCACCTGAAATTGTCCCGCCCCAGCCTGAACACCGTACCGTCGTCGATCATGCCGCCGGATTCGTAGCACATGGCCGTGTAGGTTACATGACCATCGGCAAGCCGCCGAACATCACGGGTTACGCAGGTCTGCATCAGCAACTCGGCATCCGGACCGGTCACTTCGTATTTCCGCAAGGGGGAAAGATCGGCAAGGATCACCCGTTCCCGGCAGGCCCAGTACTCGGCGATTGCGCCGTGGTTGTTGAAGCTGTTCGCCAGCCAGTAGCCGTTGTACTCGATGAAATTCCGGGTCAGGCCGGAGGTTCTGCAGTGAAAACCGGTTTCTTGTGTCATGACGGGATCGGAGTCAGTGGTTTTTCGAAACGCGATGGCGCGCTTGAACAGGTTATGCTTGCCGTAGGTCCGGACATGGATATCCGTCGGCACCCAGCCATTGGCAGGATCGATGTCGCACGGACATGCGGAGGAG
Organism: Gammaproteobacteria bacterium; assembly: GCA_022826305.1. Classification (GTDB taxonomy): domain Bacteria; phylum Pseudomonadota; class Gammaproteobacteria; order Arenicellales; family Poriferihabitantaceae; genus Poriferihabitans. The sequence continues at coordinate 3,111 of JAJDVC010000205.1, forward strand.
ACGCAGACCAGGTCGATCAGCGCCTGAAGCAGCACGTAATCACCCGGTCTGGACCAGGGGTCGTCAAAGGTGAAGGTGTACGCATCGTCAAAAAAGGTGTTGAAGAACAGGTTCATGGCCTGCCAGCTGCGCCTGGCCTCGATCGGGTAGGCGGACAGGGTCAGGTTGAAATTGTCCGAGCAGTTGACGTGCCCGGGATAGCCCGCCTCGTCATAGTACTTGCTGGTGCATGCCACGCCGAAACTGTCATGCCGCCCGCAGGTATCATGGACGACCTCGACCAGAGGCTGGAAATCAACGTCGTAGAACCTGGAGTACAGGCCCGGGCTGGGATAGGCGTTTCCCATCAGGGATCGTGTTGTCGTGGCGCTCAGGTTCCGCATCTTTCCCCGCTCCAGCGCACGCATGTCGAAACACTGGAAATCGGAGCATTGTCTGCCGTCGATATCGATTATCTGTATGTATTCGCCGGCCCTGACCTCGTAGGAACGCGCGGTCGCCGCATCGACCCGCAGGCTCTGGATCTCGTCGGCAAGCGGGTCCGGCGGTTCCCGGGAAACACCGACTCCCGGGTTTTCGCGCATGATGAACACGGCAAGATCCGTCGGAGGGATTCCACCCTCCACAGGCATCGGGTTTCCCGGTGCGCCGATCAGGCACGCCAGGGTACGCTCGCAAGTCAGGGTTACCGAACCACCCGGCACCCCGCCACACAACCTGGCGACGCGAACACGTGCCATATCCACGTCGCACGATTCCAGCAGGCTGCGGATTTTCCGGGCACCGGGGCTATTCACGGCAAGCGCACGGGCAAGCATCTCGCCCGAAGCTTCAGGAATGATTCCGAGTGCTGCAGTAATCCCTGCGCCCGAGGCGTCAAAAGCGAAGACATGCGCCTCCTGCATCCCCTCGGGATCCACGATTTCCAGCTGGTCGCCCGGCATCAGGGGTACGGAAATTACTGCACCGCCCTGTACGACATACCGTTCCCGGCCGATCCAGTCCTGTCCAATTCCCGGCTCGCGGAGCCGGACTACCGGAACCGCCTGACCGCCACCCGCACCCTTGCCGTACATCATTCTACCTGTCTGCCTCCAGACTTCCGCAGTGTCCAACTTTCGGATTATAGGCGATAACCGGACATGCCCTGAAACACCAATTCAGTACCAAAGGCATTTCTCCTGTCTACATGACTCAAGGTATCGATCATCACTGCCTGTATCCCGCCGGATTTATCCATATGGTACATGTTTGGTCATTGTGACCGGGTATCCCGAATAGTATAGTACCGTACGTTATCCGGCTGGTGGTCGGATAGTTTTCCTGAACCTATTTGGAGAATCAGACAAAGATGAAATCAGATAAACTGACAAAGATACTCGGACTTGCCACCTCGGCCATTGCCGGAGTTGTAATGTCTGTCGGCGTCGCCAGTGCAGACGCTGTCAAGATCCCGACGCATAACTGGTCCAGCCAGTTGGTCGGTGCGGAAATTCTCGGGCGGCTTTTCGAAATGGTCGGCGAGGAAGTCGAATACATCCCGATGGACAGCCAGACCGTCTACCAGGCGATGTGTGATAATGACATCGATCTCGTGCACGAGGTCTGGCAGGGCGCATTCGGTGCCGCCTTCGAAAAAGTGGTGGGCGAAGGTTGTGTCATCGATCTGGTGACCCATGACGCCAAGACCCGGGAAGAGTGGTGGTATCCGGCTTACGTGAAGGAAATGTGTCCCGGCCTTCCCGACTGGAAGGCGCTGGATGCCTGTGCCGACCAATTCGCCCGTGCGGACTCAGGCGGCAAGGGCGTGTTCATCGGCGGTCCGGTGGACTGGTTGAAGCATGATGCGGAAAAGGTTGAAGCCCTCGGCATGAACTTCATCGTCAAGAACGCCGGTTCGGCGGCAGCCATCTGGGCCGAGCTGGATTCAGGCATCAAGCAGAACAAGCCGGTCGTGATCTTCAACTGGACACCGAATTTCATCGAGGCCCTGTACGAAGGCGAATTCGTGGAATTCCCGGAACACGATCCTGCCTGTACGGAAGATCCTGCTTGGGGAGTCAATCCCGATGCGCTTTACGACTGCGGAAACCCCAAGGGCGGCTACCTGAAAATCGGCGTATCGCATGATTTCAAGGCAACCAACCCGAAGGCCTTTGCGGTAACCCAGAAGATCAACTTCTCCAATCTCGACATCGCCAAGCAATCCAACTATGTGGATACGGACGGCATGGAAGTTTCCGCCGCTGCGGAACGATGGCTCGAGGAACACAAGGAAAAATGGGAACCCTGGATCACGATGTAATCCTGTGAGTCTGGCGGTTCCCGCCAGACCGCATCCCGGTCGAAGCCGGCTGCCTTTGCAGGCAGCCGGCTTTGTTTTTTCGCGCCGAGACATCATGTGGTATAAGATAGCTTCCTGCCGGGACCACCATGGCCAACGGTAGGAAATAGAAGTATCTGTTGATTTGCAAGTTGCTGATCATGAGCAAGAAAGTCAAGATATCCTGCAGGAATGTCTGGAAGCTGTACGGCAGCAATCCGCGCGAGTTCTTTGACCGGCACCAAGGCGATCCCGGTGAAGACGCCATCCGCTCGGAAGGCTACATCCCCGCCGTCAGGCATGCCACGTTCGATGTGGAGGAAGGGGAAATCCTCGTCATAATGGGACTGAGTGGTTCCGGGAAATCCACCCTGGTGCGTTGCCTGACACGGCTGATCGAACCGACAAGCGGCAAGGTGGAATTCGACGGCATCGACCTGCTCGGTGCAACCGACCAGGAACTCATCGATATTCGCCGGCACAAGATGGGCATGGTGTTCCAGCATTTCGCGCTGCTGCCCCATCGCACCGTGATCCAGAATATCGCCTTTCCGCTCGAGGTCCAGGGCATAGACCGGGAGACCCGCGACAGGAAGGCCCGGGAAATCATCGAGATTGTCGGCCTGCACGGCCGGGACGACTATTATCCGAGGGAGCTCTCCGGTGGTCAGCAGCAACGTGTCGGAATCGGCAGGTCCCTGGCCGTTGAACCGGACATCTGGTTTCTGGACGAACCATTCTCCGCCCTTGACCCGCTGATCCGCAAGGAGATGCAGGACGAGTTCATCCGCCTCCAGTCCATGCTGAACAAGACCATCGTCTTCATCACGCATGATTTCGATGAGGCCATCAAGCTGGCCGACAGGATCGCCATCATGTATGAAGGAATGATCGTCCAGCTCGGCACGGCGGAGCAACTGATCACGAACCCCGCAACCGATTATGTTGCCGAATTCACCAGGGACATCCCGCGAGCCAAGCTGCTTTCCGTCGGGAGCATCATGGAGCCTACGGGCGAAGATGTCCATCCGGATCTGACCGTATCGCAGGACGACAATGTCTCGAAGATCGCCTCGAAGGTCCTCTCCCAGGACCGGGATGTGCGCGTTGTCAACGCCGAAGACGAAACTGTGGGAATCCTGAGACGCCAGCACCTTGTAGAGGTACTGTTCCAGGACTAGCGAAATGTCGGTGAAAGTTCCCAAGCCGTTGTGGACCGTGGTGCCGTTCGCCCTTTTGCTGATACTGAAACCGGTACTGCCCAACTGGGCCGTCACACCCCCGAAAAGCTGCCTGGGCGGATGTGCAGACATCGATGGCATGATCCCGTTCGTCGACTGGGTGAACGCAGCCATAAAATTCCTGAAAAAACATGAATTCCTCGGCGCCTTCACCTTCAGGGACATGACCCGCAGCATGTCCGATGGTATCCAGATCCTGCTGGACATCACCGAAGGCATCCTGCACGAAGGATTCGCCGACTTCGGGGTCGGTGCGGTTCCGTGGATCGTCCTGGTCGGTCTGGCGGCCATATACGGCTGGTACCTGCGGGGATGGAAACTGGCGCTGCTGGGCGGCGGATGCTTCTTCTATCTTGCCCTGTTCAGCAAGCGGGGAATCTGGGAACTCTCGATGCAGACCCTGTCCGCAATTTCCGTGTCGGCCCCGATCGCCGGGATCATCGGGCTCGTGCTTGGCATCGTGGCTGCCAAGAGACTTGGCTTTGAACGGATCCTCTGGCCAGTACTCAATGTCCTGCAGTCCCTGCCCCATTTTTCATACCTGATCATCGTCGCCATCTTCTTCGGCGTCGGATCGAAGGCCGGCGTGATAGCCACCGTCGTATTTGCCTTTCCACCCATGGCCCGACTGACCATGCTCGGCATCAAGAACATCTCTCCGGAAATCATCGAGGCCGGCACCATGGCGGGCTGCACCAGGAAACAGATGCTCTTCAAGGTAGAATTGCCTGCCGCGCGTACCGAGTTGATGCTCGGAGTCAACCAGATCATCATGCAGTGCCTGGCCATGGTGGTGATCGCATCGTTCATCGGTCAGTCGGGACTGGGGCACGACCTGCTGACCCGGCTGCAGCGTCTGGCCATCGGGCAGGCTCTGGAAGTCGGGATCGCGGTTGTCTTCATCGCCATTGCCCTCGATCGTTTCAGCCAGGCCGTAGCCGGGAAACAGCCTGACCACATTGTCCACGGACCGCTCTGGAAGCGTCGTCCCTTTGCCTGTCTGGCACTGGGTTTCATCGCCGTAACCGGCGTATTGTCGTTGGTGACTCCCCATATCGGGCAATTCCCCCAGCACCTGACCATATCCACTTCCATATTCTGGGATGGAATCGTCGATTACATCACGCTGCATTTCTACCAGCCGTTGAGCATATTCAGGGATGCATTCCTCGTCTATTTCCTGATTCCCATCAAGGGGGCGATTACCTGGATCCCATGGATAGCCGTAATAACCCTTGTCGGGTGCATCGGCTGGCGGCTCGGTGGCTGGAAACTGCTTCTGCTTACCTGCACATTCGTGTTTTTCATCGCGGCCTCGGGGTACTGGGTCAGGGCAATGATCACGCTCTACATGGTGCTGGTCTCCCTGGCAATCTGTGCACTGGTCGGGATACCCATCGGCATCTGGGCATCCAGACGGGACTGGACTACCCGACTGACGCAGAACATCTGCGACACATTCCAGACCTTTCCCTCGTTCATTTACCTGCTCCCGGTCGTCATGCTGTTCCAGATCAGCGACGTTTCGGCGATCTTCGCCATTATCGTCTATGCCAGCATTCCGATCGTGCGCTACACGATATTCGGCCTGCGCAATGTCCCGAAGGACATCATAGAAGCGGCGACAACATCCGGGTGCACCTACCGGCAGACACTGTGGAAGGTCAGGATGCCCATGGCGTTCCCCGAGATCATCCTCGGGCTGAACCAGACCCTGATGTTCGGCCTGTTCATGGTCATGATCGCCGGATTCATCGGCACCGTCGACCTGTCACAGGAAATCTTCAGGGCCCTCACCTTCAACGATGGCGGAAAGGGACTGGTCATCGGCCTGTGCGTTTCCTTCATCGGCTTGACCGCAGACCGGTTGCTGGTTGCCTGGTCGGATCGCCAGAAAAAGGCCTACGGCCTGACCTGATATCCGGCGCACAGCCGGGCAGGCCGCACGGATCAGCCGTGGCAGATGGCAAGATAGGCATTGATCACGTCTGCCATCCCCCGTTCAAGGCATTCCACCGTCAGGGCATGGCCGATCGAAACCTCCAGGACATCACCGATCTCAAGAAATCGCTTGAGATTCCGAAGATTCAGGTCATGCCCGGCATTGACGCCCAGATCAGCATCGCGCGCGACTGCAGCGGCTTCCCGATAACGCTCCAGAATTTCCTCGCGTCGGTCGGTATGATAATGACTGGCGTACAGTTCCGTGTAGAGTTCAATCCGGTCAGTCCCGATGTCCGCTGCCGCCTGCACCTGTCCTGCGTCGGGATCCACGAACAGCGAACTGCGCACACCTGCGGCCCTCAGGCGATCCAGAATGGGTCTCAGGAAATCTCTCTCGTTAACGATGTCCCAGCCGTGGTCCGAAGTAAGTTGCTCGGCATCATCCGGAACCAGCGTACACTGGTCCGGCCGAATGATTTCCATCATGGCAATGAATGCTTCCGACGGATAACCCTCGATGTTGAACTCTATCCCGGGAAACCGTGTGCACAGGCGACCAAGTTCATGTGCATCCTGGCGTCTGGCATGCCGCTCGTCCTGTCGGGGATGAATCGTGATACCGTCTGTGCCAAGATCAATGAACCGCCGGGCGAAATCCGGGACATTCGGATAATCCCGGCCACGGGAATTCCGAAGCAGGGCGATCTTGTTCAGGTTTACGCTCAGTTTCGTCATGTCGGAACATCCTGTTGCCTGCAGGTTGAAGCCTGCCACGAGGGCATGAAACCCAGCATCTTGACGACACCGGGCATCGACGAATTGAACAGGCAGTTATGCCAGTAGGTCGCCTGATACTTGGGCTCCGGCTCGGACAGCCTCCTGATCGAGCACTTCAGGGCATAGCGCTGGTTCGCCTGTGAAAACAGCAGAACACCGGAGCCCGCCTGGACGATCTGGTCGGCAAGC
>JAJDVC010000089.1 GCA_022826305.1 Gammaproteobacteria bacterium
AAAACTGGAAAGGCGCGTTGCCGATATGATTGCCTTATGCGAAAAAATGAGCAGGGAGAATGAAATTCTCAAGAATGACCAGAAACTGCTGCGCGAGGAATTCACGCGGCTCCAGGACAAGAACAAGATCGCCAGGGGACGCATCGAGCAGATTGTCGCAAGGCTCAAGTCTCTCGAGTCCTGAGACCGGCCCTTCCACGACTGGCCCGGGACATGTTTGAGCAATCGGAAGACCAGAAACTGACGGTCAAGGTCCGGATCATGCAGCGTGAGTTCACGATTTCCTGTCGGGAGGACGAACGGGCGGATCTGCTTGAGGCGGCGGAATATCTTGATGGTCAGATGCGCGTGATATCCGACAGTGGCAAGGTGCTGGGGATGGACCGATGCGCGATCATGGCAGGTCTGAATATCACGCACTGCCTGCTGAAGCTCCAGCAGCAGATGGAACGGCAGGCCCATGTCCATGATCGGCTGCAGTTGCTGAACGATCAGCTTGACCGTTACGTTTCCGGCGGCTGACCGTCATGGAAGGCGTCAGCCTGGCGGCACTTTGCGAATTCCTGCAGCCATCTGCTAGAATCCGTTGCAGGTGTTGCCTGCAGTGTTCGAGGTGTTCCTTGTCATGCCTTAGAACCTAATACACATCACAGGGGACTGTCATGAATGGTGGGCGAGCATGATCCCGACCTGGTTCGGCGTGAATCCCGAAATTGTTCCTTGTCCCCACCTGAGCCTTCCGGTTCAAGGAGATGGGAGCATACGGCACATGCGGGTAACGCCACGTTGCTGCAGGTTCCCGCAGCAGGTGTTGCGGGGGACGTGTCCGCGATGACGGACAAGCAGGCAATACGCGCGATGATGCGGGAGAAGCGCCGGTCGCTTGGTCCGGCGGCGCAACGGGATGCTTCCGATGCCCTGCTGGGGCAACTTGTCACACTCGGCATGCTGGCGGCCGCGTGCCGCGTCGGCATGTACATGGCAAGCGACGGGGAGATCGATCCGTCTGCCGCCATGCGCTGGTGCTGGCGTCGCGACATCGGGGTGTGCGTCCCGATACTTCCGGAACCTCCGGACAGGAAACTGGTGTTTGTTTCCGTAAACCCGTCTACTCGGTTCGCGGCGAACCGGTACGGTATCAGGGAGCCGGCAAATTCCCCAGGGAAGGGCGTCATGCCTCGGGAACTGGATGTGGTACTGTTGCCGCTGGTGGCTTTCGACGGGCAGGGCAGCCGGGTCGGCATGGGCGGGGGGTACTATGACGCGACTTTCCGGTTCGTGCGCGATGAACGGCCGGAAGCTCCGGTCCTTGTCGGCGTTGCACACGATTTCCAGAAAGTGGATGCAGTGCCGTTCGAGAGCTGGGATGTGCCGCTTCGCTGGGTTATTACGCCGCGGGGCGTATATAATCAGGGGTGAGAGTTCCCGCGGTTCGGCAATCGTCCGGATGCGGGCGGAACCGAAGGCAGCAGACATGAATTACTGGTTGATGAAGAACGAACCCGAGGCGTTTTCCATAGACGATCTCGAGCGGGTGCAGGTGGAACCATGGGACGGCATACGCAATTACCAGGTGCGCAATTTCATGCGCGACGAGATGGCGGTCGGCGACCGGGCCTTTTTTTACCATTCCAGCTGCAAGGTCCCGGGAGTGGTCGGCACGATGGAAATTGTCAGCGAGGCCTATCCCGATCATACCGCCTGGGACCCCGAGGCCCATTACTTCGATCCCAGGAGCGATCCCGGGAGTCCGGTCTGGCTTATGGTCGATGTCCGGTTCGTGGAGAAATTCCCCGAGCCGGTTACCCTGAAGACCTTGCGCAGCCATCCGGCATTGCACGACATGAGAATACTGCAAAGGGGAAACCGGCTGTCGGTTACCCCCCTGTCGGCTGAGCACTGGAACCATATCATCGGTATCGCCCGGGGTCGGATATCATGACCGTACGCAGCTTTTTTCCGAGCGCCTTCGCCGGCCTGTCCCTGTTGCTGGTCATGACTGCGCATTCCAATCAATCCACATGGAACAAGAACATGGTAAGCATGAAAACATCCCTGGGAGAACTGACCATCGAGCTGTATCCGAAGGAAGCTCCGGAAACGGTCAGGAATTTCCTGGAATATGTGGACAGTGGCTTTTTCGATGGGACGATCTTTCACCGGGTCATCCCGGGATTCGTCGTCCAGGGCGGAGGACTCACGCCGGACATGCAGCAGAAGAAAACCCGCGCCCCGATAACCAACGAGGCCGACAATGGCCTGAAGAACCTCAGGGGAACCCTTTCGATGGCCCGTACGGCGAATCCCGATTCGGCGACATCCCAGTTTTTCATCAACCTGGTGGATAATGCGTTTCTCGACTTTACCGCCAGAACTCCCCAGGGCTGGGGCTACGCGGTATTCGGCAAGGTCGTCTCCGGAATGGAGGTGGTAGAGGAAATGGCGAAGGTGCCAACGCATGACGCGGCCGGTCACCAGGATGTTCCTGCAGAGCCGATAGTGATCGAGCAGGCTGAAGTCCCGGATGGTGAATGACATCGGGTACGGCGATGGGCTGCCGGAGATTCCGGTGTGGAATCGGATGCCCGGCAAATTGACCTGAATGACGGGAACAGGATGCCAAGAAAGCTCTTCATACAAACGTTTGGCTGTCAGATGAATGAATATGATTCATCGCGCATGGCTGACCTGCTCCGGGAAAGCCACGGCTATGAGCGTGTCGACACCGCCCCGGAGGCTGACCTGCTGCTGCTCAACACCTGTTCCGTGAGGGAGAAAGCACAGGAAAAGGTATTCAGCCAGCTTGGCAGGTGGAAGCAGCTGAAGGACGACAACGGCGAACTGGTCATCGGGGTGGGGGGATGCGTCGCCAGCCAGGAAGGCGGCATGATCCGGAAGCGGGCGCCTTATGTGGACATGGTGTTCGGACCGCAGACCGTTCACCGGTTGCCGGCCATGCTGGGTGACCTGCCTGGCAGGGGCGGGCAGGAGGCGGTGGATGTCTCGTTTCCCGAAAACGAGAAATTCGACCATCTTCCTCCACCGCGCGTGTCGGGCGCCAGGGCTTACGTGTCCATCATGGAGGGTTGCAGCAAGTACTGCACGTTCTGCGTGGTGCCGTATACCCGCGGTACGGAGTTCAGCCGACCGTTCGACGACGTGATCGAGGAAATCGTACGCCTGTCGGGACAGGGAGTGCGCGAGGTGACGCTTCTGGGACAGAATGTAAACGGTTATCGCGGCGCAACCCATGATGGCGGTATCAGGGAGTTCTCCGAACTGTTGCATTATGTCGCTGCCGTGGAGGGTATCGACCGGGTTCGCTATACCACGTCCCATCCGATCGAGTTCTCGGACAGGCTTGTCGAGGCACATGCCGCCATCCCGGAGCTGGTGGCGCACCTGCATCTTCCGGTTCAAAGCGGTTCGGATCGAATACTTTCTTCCATGAGACGGGGCTATACGGTACAGCAGTACCTTGAGTGGGTGCTGAAGCTCAGGGAGGCGGTGCCCGGTATTTCCCTGAGTTCGGATTTCATTGTCGGTTTCCCCGGCGAAACGGACCAGGACTTCCGTCGGACCCTGTCACTGGTCGAGCAGGTGCGATTTGACCAGAGTTACAGTTTCATCTACAGCCCACGGCCGGGCACTCCCGCTTCGGAATTGCCCGATGACGTGGGCATGGAGACGAAAAGGATGCGCCTTGCCGAACTGCAGGACCGGATCCGGGAGTTCGCCGCCGGGTACAGTCGGGACATGGTGGGAACCGAACAGGTCGTTCTGGTCGAAGGTGCCGCAAAAAAGCATGCCGGGCAGATATCCGGGCGAACGGAAAACAACCGCGTCGTCAACTTTCACGGCCCGGCCGGTCTCGTCGGCCACCTTGTTCCGGTCACGATAACCGAGGCCCTGCCCAATTCCCTCAAGGGGTGTCTGGATGCGCCGGAATCTGTTCAGGTCGCATGACTGACAGTCTGTCCGGTCATTCGGGCGAACCCGTGAGTTTCGAGTTGCTGCCTGCGGAAAACGACCGCCTTTCCTCACTGTGTGGCCACATGGACTGCCATATCAGGCAGATAGAGGAAAATCTTCAGGTCAGGATTTCCCACCGGAACAACCGGTTCAGCATCACTGCTCCCGGCAGCGAGTCTTCCCGGGCGGCCTCGGTTGTCAAGACCCTGTTTGCCATGACTGCGGAAAAGGAGGGTCCCATATCGGCAAACGATGTCAGTCTCGTGCTGTCCGGGACCGATATGCGGGATGAGGTCCCGGCATCGAGCGACGATGAGCCGGTCGTGCATCGCCCCGAAGAGGCTGGCGAAGAGATGGTCATCCGGCTCAGGAAGAATCTGATCAGGGGGCACAATCCCCGACAGAGAAGCTACCTGAAGAATATCCGCGACAACGATATCAACTTCGCCATCGGGCCGGCCGGCACCGGCAAGACCTATCTGGCTGTCGCAAGTGCCGTCTACGCGCTGTCATGCGGTGACGCCGAGCGTATCCTGCTGGTCCGCCCGGCGGTCGAGGCCGGGGAGAAGCTGGGTTTCCTGCCGGGGGATATCGGGCAGAAGATCGATCCCTACCTGAAACCCCTGTTCGATGCGCTGTACGAAATGCTGGGGTTTGAGCGGGTCGGGAAGCTGATTGCCAGGGGCACCATAGAGATAGCGCCGCTGGCGTACATGCGCGGCCGGACCCTGAACGATTCGTTCGTCATCCTGGACGAGGCCCAGAATGCCACGGTGGAACAGATGAAGATGTTTCTTACGCGTATCGGCATCGGGTCACGAACTGTCGTGACCGGTGATGTCACCCAGGTCGATCTGCCGCGCGGACAACAGTCCGGGTTGCGGCATGCCGCGGCGGTGCTCGCCTCGGTTCGGGGTATCCGCTTCACGCGTTTCAAGCCTCAGGACGTGGTGCGCCATCCGCTGGTACAGCGGATTGTCGAAGCCTACGAAAACCAGGCCGCAGAGGATCTGTGACCATCTGTCTCCAGATCGCGACCGAAGCGCCTGACGGGGATTTTCCCGGGCAGGATGCCATCGAGCGGTGCGTGGGACGTTCGCTGGCCGCCGCACGGCGGCCAGCGAACGATCTTGTCGTGCGGGTGGTGGACGAGCCGGAGATGTGTGAACTGAACCGCCGTTTCCGGGGCAGGAACGCATCGACCAATGTACTGGCCTTCCCCTTCGAGCATCCCGAAGAAGCGGATCATGATTATCTCGGCGACATCGTGATTTGCCTGCCCGTCGTGACAACGGAGGCCAGGGATCGGAACATAAGTGTCTCGAGGCACTTTTTCCACATGGTCATACACGGTACGCTGCATCTGTGCGGCCTGGACCATGACACCGATGAAAAGGCCGAGGAGATGGAGCGCCTTGAGCAGCATGTGCTGGCGCGTCTTGGTGTGGACTGATCCATATCACGAGGGGGCGCGTCGTGTTGACTGACCGGGATCTGCAGTGACCCCGCAAATCCTCTTTCGGGTGTTGAAACTCCTGTCGGCGGCCTGTGCCGGCGGGATGTATGCCCTGTCGTTTGCGCCGTACTACTGGTGGCCCCTGTCACTGTTGAGCCTGTTCATCCTGTTTGCGGTATGGCTGAAATCAAGTCGCCTGATGGCGGTAGCTAGCGGTTTCGTCTTCGGTACGGCGGCGTTTGGTGTCGGGGTGTCGTGGATGTACATAAGCCTGCATACCTACGGCGGCATGTCCGGCATGTCGGCAGGTCTGGCCATTGCCCTGGCGATTGTCCTGCTGGCCCTGTATCCGGCGCTTTGCGGTGCTGTCCAGGCCCTGTTCCGGAAGTATCCGGCATCGGCAAGGCTGTGCCTGGTGATGCCGGCATCCTGGGTACTTGTCGAGTGGCTGCGGAGCTGGCTGTTCACCGGCTTTCCGTGGCTGTCGGCGGGCTATGCCTACCTTGACACGCCGTTGTCCAACTACGTGCCGATTGGTGGAGTCTACCTGGTCGGCCTGATTGCCCTGTTGAGCGCGGGGACCCTGGTTTCCCTGTTCCACAGGGTATCCCCGTGGAACGGCGTGATGGCCCTGCTTCTGTGCGGTGTGTGGTTCGGCGGCTGGATGCTGAACACCACTGCCTGGACTCGGGCACATGGCGGACCCGTAAAGGTGGCGATCGTCCAGAACAACTTTTCCCTGATGGAAAAATGGGATGCGGACGAGCGGGCCGGGATCATCGGGAAATACCTGCGCATCAGCCAGCCCTTCACCGACACGGATCTGATCGTATGGCCGGAGGCTGCCGTACCCGATTACGTGGACAACCTGTCCGAACGATTCTGGCGCAGCATTGACGAGCATCCGGCGGATTTCATTTTCGGCGCGTTGCAGCGCGAGGTTTCGGGAGACGGGACCCGGCACTACAACAGCGTCATTGCGGCATCGGACCAGATAATGGTCTACCGGAAACAGCATCTTGTTCCCTTCGGCGAGTATTTTCCTCTCAAGTGGCTGCTTGGTCCACTTTTCAGCAGGCTTGAAATCCCGATGTCGGATTTCGATGCCTGGAAATCTCCCCAGGTCCCCC
>JAJDVC010000214.1 GCA_022826305.1 Gammaproteobacteria bacterium
ACGGATTCGTATGGAACTGAAAATGTTCTCTGAGCCCTGATTCTCCCGTGCTGCCTAATTCGTGTCCGAAATCAGGAGGTAGCCCCGATTCTCGACCGTGTCGAAAGTCCGCATCGCGCTGACCAGATCGTCGGATTTGACCCACACCCAGGGAGCCCGGTTCGGATTGACGTCCATGATCAGGAAAGAATCGCTGTTTTCGTCGTATGCACCGAGAGGCGAGATATGGCCGCCGCCCGGCTGGCCGAGCGCCTTGCGGGTATAATTGACCAGCACGTAATCATCCCTGGTCGCCAGGTTGGCGGCCAGTTCCTGCCTGATCGCCTCGGCACTCGCATCGTCATCGACGACCCGCATGGTCACGTCAAGGCCATGGCTGCGCAATACCTGTGCCAGCTGATGCAGTTGCAGGCCGAAATCGCTTTTCATGTCGCCCTTGATCTCGATGGGCTTGCCAAGGACTTCCTTGCGGGATTTCGTCAGTTCGTTGAGCACGTTGCCGGGGGTATACTTTCCGAAGAACGGGCTGAAACCTTCCGAAAACCAGGCCAGTTCATCCTGGTTGATGGATTTCGTGTCATGGGGCAACCCCTCTTTCTTGCCCAGTCGCAGCGCGTTCAGCACCATCGCGGAGGATGCAGGGCCACAGAAGATCTTGTTGTTCTGGCTGACGAAGTTGTTGCTGAGCGGGAAAAAATCCGTGTTGTGGGAGGAACGGAGCAGACGCTCTGCGCTCACCCCGGATCCCCATTCGACCAATTCGGGCGAACCCGGATTTTCCTTTCCGGCGGCGTGTACTGGAATCACGGTCAAACCGACCAGCAACGGCAGCAGTGGAAGCAGCCGACATAACTCTTTACGCTTCATTTCTTTATGTTTCATGGATTTCTACAACACTATGGTTCTGATGGGTGGTGCGGGCACGGCCAGCACGGTTCGTTGGCCCGGGTGAGACGCCATTCGAAACCCACGGTATTGTACCTGCCTGCGGATCATATCAGGTTGCGGCCTGGGCAAACCTACGCCGGCCAGTGGGATGCGGCTTCCAGCCATTCGTCATCCGAACCGGTTGGCCATGGCGGCATGGTCACCGCGAAAGCCGACAGGGGAGCTTCTCCGGTCGCGCGGAACTGGAACGATGTGCCGACCGGAATCGTGAGGCAAATACCGGGCTTCAGCGTGACCACCTCTTCCCGGGAGCCGTCGTGCCGCCACATCTCGCCTTGCCCGGCAAGGACGTACCAGATTTCCTGGACGGTTCGATGACGGCCTGCCCGGGAAACCTCGCCCGGAGCAAGCTGGAAATGCGCCGCACTTCCGGTGGAAAGCGACAGCAGCACCCGCACCTGCGACCCGTCCGGTGCGATCAGGTCCGGTTCGGCAGGCAGTGCCCTGGTGCCGAAATCCGGATTTTTCTCATTGCCGGTCACGGGAGTGGTCATGCGGTCCGATTCCAACTTCTCGACGTTGTATTCATTACTGGATTCCGAACAGGCGGGATTACATGCATCGGTTGACAACAACCGCAGAGCATCGTTCCGTATCCTGCCCGGGCACTGACCCGACGAATCCGGAAACGGAATTCGGGGCCAAGCCGATCAGGACCGGTCCTGAAGATAGCCGGAACGGCCCCCAACGACCGCCTGGCGTCTACTTTTTCCTGTCGATGGCCATCAGCAGCGTAGGCAGCAGAAGGAAATCGGTCAGCAGCGCGATGACGATCGTCATCGATACCAGGATTCCCAGCGCCCAGCTCAGCTCGAATCCGGATGCCGTGAATACCAGGAATCCCAGTGCAAGCACGACGGTGGTCGTCGCCAACGCGTGGCCGACAGCGCCGAACGTGTAGCGCACGGCTTCGGACGCAGGAAGCCCCTCCTTGCGCGCCTTCAGGTACTTGGTCAGAAAGTGGATCGTGTCGTCGACGATGATCCCGAAAGCGACGACGGTCACCACCGAAGACGCCATGCCTACCCTGCCGACGAGATAGCCCCACAGGCCGAAGCTCATGGCCGCGGGAATGAAGTTCGGCAACAGGCTGATCAGCCCGATGCGGAGGTTCCTGAGGACCAGGATCAATATCAGTGAGATCAGGCCCATGGCGATGATCGTGCCTTGCAGCATGCTCTCGATATTCCGCTGCGACAGGTGGGCAAAGATCATGGTGATGCCCGTCGCGGCCGTGGCCATGCCCGGTGCGTTGGCCTCGAGCCAGGCCTGGGCGCGGTCATCCAGCGCGAGAAGTTCCCCGCCCGACAGGTTCGCAGCGACGGCGGTCATGCGGGTGGCGGACTTGGCGACGTCGATGCGGTCGTTCAGGTCGATGCCGAACGGCAGCGAGAATTCATAGAGCAGCAGGTACTGCGCCGCCAGCTCCGGGGATTCGGGCAACCGGTGGAAGGCGGGATCGTCGCCGTTCATGTTCCGGTTCAGGCGTTTCATGATGTCGGGAAACGCCTGCACATGGGTTACCTCGGGCTGCTCCCGGAGCCATTCCGCGAAGGCATCCGCCGTGTGCAGGTACTCCGGATCGGTGATTCCTCCCTCGCGGCCCGCGCTCAGTGAGTATTCCAGCGAGTCCAGACCCGTGAGGTTTTCGATCACGAAGTCCGTGTGGCGCCTGAACTCGAAGCGGTCATCGAAGTAGCGCGACCACGTTTCGCTGATTTCATTGCGCGGAATGCCCATGACCAGAACGATCGTAACGGCGCTGACCGACCACAGCAAAAGCTTGCGGCGGTCAATCACGAAGCCGGCAAGGAGGTCGAAGAAAACCGGTTTGCCCCCGCGCAGGGGCGGCACCCTGAGCGGCAACAGCGAAAGGATCGCCGGCAGCAGGACCATGCAGTAACTGAAGGCACAGAAAACGCCGAACGCCACCAGATTGCCCAGCACGTGGAACGGGGGCGAATCGGAGGCGTTCAGGCTCAGAAATCCGATCGCCGTGGTCAGCGACGTCAGGAAAACGGGGGTCGCGTTGTGCCGCAGCGAATCCGCGATCGCCTCGCGCTTTTCCAGCCCCCCTCGCATGCCCAGCAAGGTGATCGATACGATATGGATCGCATAGGCGACCGTCATGGCCATGACGATGATGGGCACGCCGGCGTTGGTGGGACTGAACTCCGTGCGCAGCCAGCCGGCCAGCCCCATCGTCGTGTTGACGACGAACATGAGCACGATCACGATGGCCAACGTGCCGAGCAGCGAGCGCAGGAGAATGGCGGCAGCGGCAACGATGACCACAAACACGATCGGCATGAGCCTGCGCAGGTCGTCCTGGGTCGCATCCGCAAAGGCGCGGTGCATGACGACATCACCAGTCAGGTAATAGTCGATATCCGCATGCCTGGCGCGGGCCTCGTCCAGCATCGCGTGCAGGTGGTCCGTGATTTCGACCACTGCGGGGTCCATCGGGTCGGGGAGGAAGAAGTTGATCGCCACCCCGCTCACGCGTCCGTCATGGGATACCAGC
Source organism: Gammaproteobacteria bacterium (assembly GCA_022826305.1). Taxonomy (GTDB): domain Bacteria; phylum Pseudomonadota; class Gammaproteobacteria; order Arenicellales; family Poriferihabitantaceae; genus Poriferihabitans. The sequence goes on from JAJDVC010000214.1 coordinate 3,473, forward strand.
CTTCCTGTGATTTCCGCGGAGTTCAGCGCGATCGACTCGACCTCGGCCAACTCGTCATCGGTCAGGGATCCGGCGCCGTCCACGAGCGGTTCGACGATCAGGTCATCGCCTTCCGCCTCGCTGTGGGAATAGTTGGTGAGCGAATCGACGCGGCTGGCGTACGGCGCCCGCCAGGCCGCCTCGGTCAACTCCTCGATGGCGCCAAGGGTCTCGCGGGTGAACACCGTGCCCTGTGCGGGCGCAACCGCGATCAACGCCCTGTTGGACTCGGCGTAGATTTCCTCCAGCGCCTCGTACTCGGCGAGTTCCGGGTTGTGCTCGCCGAAGAGGATCCGATAGTCGTTGGTCACGGTGATGTAGCGAACGCCCGCGGTCAACGCGATCATCAAGACCGACGCCAGCGCCACCGTCACCCAGGGCCGTCGGAGGATCAGGTCGAAGGCGCGGTCGAGTTGAGCGGGCGTCATCGGCAAGGACCTTCCCGGCCGTGTACATCGTGCGACGCAGCGCACCGCCTGGTTGAAACGTCGCGCATCAATCGTTCACCAGTCGGCCGACTTCGAGGCATGGACGTGGTTCGGCATCTTGTAGCTGAGGCCCCCCTCGTCATACACGGAAATGTCCAGAAGCTGCGAGAAATTTCCGAATCGGAGCAACTGGGTATTCTTGGCCCTGCGTTGCAGGTACTGTTTCAGCCGGAACAGAAACAGCGTTCCGATCGTCGGGCTCCACGGATACTGGTACTGGTTGGCAAGCCTGTTTCCAATGAGTGCGCGCGAAAGCTTGAAGGCCAATGCCGTCGTTTTCCTTTTTTCGGTCGGGTCCGTGATGCCCGCCACCGACGGAATGGACTTGATCAGCGCATTCGCCACTTCCACGGAATCCTGGTCGGGCGGCGGTTCGCACAGGAAGCCGACCGTGTAGATGGATTCGGCTTCCTCCCCGTCGGTATACAGGATCGAATCCGGTATCCCCATCAGGTGGCCGGCATAGCGCCACACGGCGAGCACGCCCGCCTTTTCCTCGGGCGTGTATGTCGCGCCCACCTTCATCGAGAAATCCAGCAGGCGCTTGGAAAAAACCGCAATCGCCAGCCCCAGGTGCGCCGCACTGACCGGCGTGCCCCAGGCGTCCTCGTCCCATACGTCCGACTGCGCCAACAGCGTCCGGATGCGGCAATGTACGAACCGCACGCGCGTTGACAGCTTCCAGCCGTCGCCGTCCCGGTCCAATCCGCCGGGGAAGAAAATTTCCACCAACTGCCGGTTGTTCTGCTGCAGCCGTCGCTTGGTGGCCGCCACCCGCTTGGTGGTGTTGAATGATTTTGCGATCAGCGTCGAAAACCCTTCCACCAGCACGCCCGCAACGAAGGCCACGAGCATCAGGTCCGCGTTGGTGCTGAACGCGCGGATCCCGGGCTGGAACGCCTCGCGGTCAAGCCATGGAGGATCTTCCAGATGATCGAAGAAATCCCGCAGCACCTGCGGCGCCTTGCGAAGAATGTCGGGTTGCTGCTCGATGCCCGCCCGGATGAATTGGTGCAGGTCGACGGGAGGCATGGAGGAAAGCTCCTCCATGACCGGGTCGAGCACGGGGTCTCCGATCCTCGTATGCCGGATGTAATTTTCAGCCCGCGCGCCTAGGGAGCCTGCTTTCGCGTAGCTTTCAGCGTATGCGGAAGGTACTAACTCCAATTTTCCGGAATTCTTGAGGACAGAGGCGGACACACGAAAGTAAACGGGCTCAACGCTCTAGGCCGAGTCCCGCCCGAGTGTATTCCACGCTGTCGGTTTGTGCATGATTGCCCGTGGTTTCCTGCATGTTGCCGGCGTCGGATGAAAAACACCTATCAAAAGCATCGAAAGCGGGCCCGAGGTCGGAAATCCGTCGTCGAAACCTGTGCGGCGCCCCCGAAAATGCGTGAAGCCCGGATCGGGGGCCAGCGAGTTTCGGCGTGGTTCTGACATATCAACAAAATAGATGCCGATTCGCGACGATTTTAGTATGTCACAGACCGCCCCCGTATCCAATACAACCACTGTGCACAATATCTGTGACCTGTAGCGAGCAGGAGAACTGTCCGAGAAGCACGTAATGTCCGGAGGCGGCAGCCAGGGCAACGCAGTCATTCTCCAGGGTGACCTGCCAGGATGTTTCAGATGCACGGCCGCACAACAATGGATACAACAATGAAGGATCTACATGCTAGCCCGACTTTCGCAATTCGGGGGTTTTGGAAACCTAACTCATTGAATTGATTACTCCGACCCCCCAAAGGTCGGCACTACAGGAGCCTTGTCCCCC
>JAJDVC010000124.1 GCA_022826305.1 Gammaproteobacteria bacterium
TGGGGAATGCCCGGGAAATGCCGCCGTGCGAGCACGGATGAAGGAGCAGATCTTCGAGTGGCAGTACGCGCTGAAACGCCGGCCGGGGCTCGAGTACAACTACATGACGGGGCAAGGTCCCGAGCGGGATGAATCATATGGCATAATCATCGGTCGCTGGTAACCGACAGCGTAGCCCGGCGCCAGCGAGGATGTGTTCACCGGAATCATCCGGCATCCTGCCCAGCATAATGAAAATCGGCACATCGCGTGAAACTGAACAGGCAGGAAAACGAAATGCTCAGGGGGTCACATGGTCCGGCCCGCCAATGGGCCATGGAGCACATGATCCGGGTCGGGAAATTTTTCGATGCCCCCGATTTCGTTCCCGTCACCCAGGCGCATATCATGGCCGATACGGAATCCCTCGGTGAGGCCGGGGTGGCGTTTCTCGAGCGGTTCGCGGCCCTGCCCGAGGCGCAAAGACAGGTTCTTGTGCCGATGATCACCGATCCCCGGGGTACCGATTTCGACCGCTGCGGGGAACTCGGGCAGACGCAGGAGATGGTGAGCCTGGAACGGCGCGCATCGGATGCCCTGGAAGCCCTTGGTATCCTGATGACGAACACCTGCATCAACTACCAGACGATTTCCCCGCCGACACCGGGAGAGCATCTGGCTTTCGGTGACACCGGCGTCGTGATCTACTGCAATTCGGTACTGGGCGCCCGATCGAACTTCGAGGGTGGCCCTTCCGCCCTGGCGGCCGGCCTCACCGGACGGGTGCCCCGCTACGGCTGTCACCTCGACCAGCACAGGCAGGCCAGCCACTGGTTTCAGGTACTGTTCGAGCCGAAGGACCTGGCCGAGTGGGGGGCGCTTGGTGCAATGATAGGCGGGCGGACCGGTTCCTACTGGGCCGTGCCGGTCATCGAGGGTCCGGACATGGTTCCGGGATCCGATGCGCTGAAACACCTGGGTGCCGCGATGGCCAGTTTCGGTTCCACGCCCCTGTTCCACCTGGCGGGAGTTACGCCCGAGGCACCGGCTCTGGACGCGGTATGCAACCCGGCGATGCTGGAACCGATAACGCTTGGTGAGGATGACCTGGCGGCGTTTTTCAGGCGCTATGCGGGTCAGGGCGGACCGGTTGATGTCGTGGTCTTTTCCGCTCCCCAGCTGTCGCTCTTCGAGATGCAGGAGATTGCAGCCCTGCTTGATGGTCAACAGGTGCATCGGGATACCGCCCTGCTGGTAGTCACCTCGCCGGCGGTCTACGCCGATGCGAAGCGGTTCGGTATCGTCGAACGTCTGGAGAATGCCGGGGCAATGGTACTCAAGGGAATGTGCTTCTACCAGAGCTATGCACGGGAACTCGGCCAGGCGAACGGCTGGCGCAGGTTGATGACCAACTCGGCAAAGCTGGCGAACATTATCGGCGGCTACGGGTACCGGCCGGTTCTCGCGCCCATGGCCCGATGCGTGGCGTCGGCCGTTTCAGGACGGCTTTCGTGAGTACCGGACACGTTGTCCTGAAGTGCCACCCGGGCATGGGAGAGCCCGTGACAGGTGAGGCGCTGGTTGCCGATGACGACTTTTCGGCGCGCTATGACCTGGATCGCCTGGCGGGCGTTTTTTCACGGCCCGAGCACAGGCTGTACGGAGAAAACTACGTGGACAGGGTGCTGGTCGTGAACACCGCCAAGGGTGGGGTGGCTACCGCCTGGATGCTGCATGAAATGATGTCGAGGGGCATGGTGCCCGCAGCGCTGCTGCTGAACCGTGTGAACCCGATACTGGCGCAGGGTGCCGCCATGGCCGGGATGGCGATGTGCGACCGTTTCACGGACGGGGATGTCACCCGACTGATCCGCACGGGTGAACGTGTAATGGTCAGCCCCTCCGACGGCCGGGTGACCGTATACCGGGAGCATGAAAGATGACCGGGGTTCCGATGCAGTGAATGCGGCGGTTGGTTGTCTCGCCGGTCCTGCGGCTTTCAACGGATGCGTGGTCCCGATTCACCGCAGCGCTGGCGGTCGGCCCTGGAAGGATTCATGCAGTCCCTGCCGTGCGTACTGGTCGTCTCGCTACTCGTCACGGCCTGCGGGGCGGCAGCAGTTTTTCCTGGATATTGTCGTTACCAGTAGTGGCATCACAGGATGAGGCGTCGGATATGGATGGCGGCAAGGAACGATGCGGTATGCTTCACATACCTGAAGTTCCTGCCGATTTTCGGTTGATTCTGGAGTCAGGATGTTGATTCCATGAGGGAAAGGCTACTGGTGAAGATCGCACAGGTCACCCGTTGGGACCAGCGGCGGCTGAAGGATCTGGCGCGGGTCGATGACGCCTTGGGCCGGTACCGGATGAAACAGCGCTTCGCGTGGTGTATCGACAGGCAGGGACACCTGCAGTACCATCAGGATGCCATCAATGCGGAAAGGTGGAACGGACCTTCCGAAGTCTGAAGATGGTTGACCTGAAAGAAAGTGCGACCGGTGTTCCGCCGGACTGCCGACCGGGTGCGTGCCCACATGCCGCCATGCATGCTCGCCTACCATGTCAAATGGCACATGCGTCGGCAACTCGCTCCGCCACTGTTCGATGACAAGAATCCGGATGCGACCGAAACCGCACACACCCGCAACTGCTTGCTGCCCCGGCTTGCCGGATCCACTCCCCTTCGACATCCTCGCACGGCCCACTCCGCTACAGAACAAAGCCTTCCGCCTGCTTGGCATCGCTCTGCGGTAGTGTTTCCGGCAGACGAATCGACGATTCCATTCATGTCCGGAGCAAGTAACACGTCAAGTCGATATGACCTTGGAACTTCAGCCATGTACAACGGATTCCGTGTATTCTGAAAATTGACCAGAAATTTTGTTTCATAATATAACCTTGAAATGCAATATTCATCCTTCCCCGCCAAGGAGGGGGAAACGATTCCGCATGCCGAATCAGTGCAAGACGATCAACACTGCGTGCATGATGCACCGAAAGTCTGTTGCATTAGGAATTCGCACGTCGCATGGGTCGGCTCAGGTCGTATCGACAGTTCTCACGATTGTCAAAAGCGGTATCGATAAGGAAATCGAGGGTTCTCTCATTTGTCTTTTTCCAGGAAACGACCGAGATCTTGACATCGGGTCTCATGAGGTTGTCGATGATCCGGTCCGGCATGTATGGATACCGACACTCGTATTCCGACCGATGCTCGATTGTCGTCCATGACGTTACTTCCGGATGCAGTAGCCGATTTTCTTCTTCACCATAAGGTGCACATGCATAATCGGAAATCCCCGGGAGATTGATGACCACAATGCCCGATCTCCTGTTGACCGAACCGTCGTACATGCTCGAATGGATTTCCCAGTCGACATGCTTTCTGCGCCTGGTTTCCGCGCCGACCAGAACTATCGTGACCGTCGAATCCCTGAGGTGCCGATCCCTGATTTCCCGACGAATCCGTTCATCGCTCCATGTGTCGGGGACATCACCCGTATCGACGGATCGATCCACGAATATTGAATGTCGCCTACCGATCTCCACCAGTCGCTCCTTGTACCACTGGTCATTGCGGTGATGGTAGCTGATGAATACCTTATGCATGGCCGTATTCCTCGCCGCAGATTCGATGCAGACCGCAGGATACGAGGTGGATAGCCTTCCGGATATGCGGAGTCCGGGCCAGTACCGAGTTCTCCTCCTTGGAAAGACCGTTGCGGAGATCGTCCGGGGTGTGATTGCGAAAACATTCCCTTCCGGGCCAGTCCCCGCGTGAACCGGCCCAGCGTTCGACGAGGCCGAGGGTCTCCGCGATGTCGCGGGCGCAACCTCCGAAGCCGCCCAGCACAAAGACTGGTTGACCGGCATCAAGCGAGAGGTGCGTCTCCTCGGCGATTCCCGGCATTGCTCCCTTGTATCCCTCGACCCTGCCGCCGAGAACGATCCGTGCACGGGTGTCCGCAAGCATGACGGTCCGCATTGCCGTCAGGCCTTTGGTCCATTCATCGGAGTAATGCAGTTGAACTTTCGGCTTGCCTGCATTGTAGAACCAATGGTCATTTCATGATTGCCGGATAGGAGGTCAAACTGCAATCACATATGACCTGTATCGCCCCAACTCTGAAGCTTAACATCTGCTGTTCAGAGACTGATTGTCGACGAATTCCAAAGCCAAGCAAGGATAAGGGTTTCGGTGGGAGTTGCTGCTGAAAGAGAAAGCAGGCGCAGCCGTTATCCTCAAATGGGTCTTTAAATCGTGCAATATCCGGGCTGGCCCGGATATTGCACGAGCGATGTCGAACCAGATTACAAGGCGGTATAAGCTCGATGACAAGGCTTCCGACATCCAGATTTCCTCCGTGATCGGGTTCTTGGGGTCGGTTTCAGGGATTACGGCGCACCTCCCCCCTCCGTTGTTCGTCAACGTGCCGGGAACCACCGTCCTCTGGAAGGGATACGTCCTGCTCCGTCGTGCAACTTCAACCTATCGGGCACTCAAGACATTGGGGACGTCTGATCAATACGGTCGAATCTGCAAG